>CAZGTQ010000186.1:0-9825 GCA_964528575.1 uncultured Planctomycetaceae bacterium
GCGCGCCGCGGCGACCGCGCCCGAGAAGTCGCGCGCGAGCACGAGCACCTCGGCGCGCGCGCGCGCCGCGGCGAGCGGGTCCCGCACGTCCTCGAGCCGCTCGAGCGCCGCCGCGACGCGCCCGGCCCGCGCCGCGGCGAGCGCCTCGTCGGCCGGCGTCTGAGCGGCGGCCGCGAGCGCGCTCAGCGCCCCAGCAGCGAAGAGCCGCAGGAGCGCGCTCACGGTGTGCCGCGCAGCCGCGCGCGACCCTCCTCGATCGAGCGCATTTGGAGCGGCTCGATCGGATTCGTGTCGTCGGTGAGCACGACGCCGTCGCCGCCGTGCTCGAACAGACACCAGGCGCCGTCGATCTCGCGCTTGGGCAGCAGCGCGTCCGGGACCGGCCCCGCCGCGCCCCACGCGTCCGTGCCCGGCACCGGGGGGCGCGCGTCGCGGCGCGCGAACAGCACGTAGTTGCGCGCGCTCGGCACGCGCAGCGCGAGCACCTGCGTCTCGAAAGCGGCCGCGATCGTCGCGGCGAGCGCGCGGACGACGGGGTCGTCGAAGCCCCAGCCGCCGACGTTCGTCACGAGCCAGCCGCCCCGGACGAGGCGCTCGCGCGCGGCGCGAAACAGCTCGACCGTCGACAGGTGCGGCGGGATCTCGAACTGGTTCGCGTAGACGTCGAGCACGATCTGGTCGAACGCTCCCTGGGTGCGCTCGAGCGCGACGCGCGCGTCGATGCCCGCGTGCACGACGAGCCGCTCGTGCTCGCGCGGCAGCCCCAGGTGCGCGCGCCCGGCCGCGACGACCTCGGGATCGAGCTCGACGCCGACCATCTCCAGCCGCACGTCCTCGGGCAGCGCACCCTCGAGCACGCGCCACGTCGTGCCGGCGCCCATCCCGAGCACGAGCACGCGCCACGTGCCCTCCGCGCGCGCCCACCACGCCGGCAGCGCGAAGTCGTCGTAGTAGTGCCCCTCGCCGAGCAGGCCGAGCCGCGGGCTCCACACCGACTGGAACGAGTCGAGCCCCTCGTTGACGGTGAGCCAGCGCCGCTCGTCCTCGCCCGTGCTCGCCAGCACGCGGATCCACTGGTACGCCGACTGCGCGCGCGCGATCTCGCGCGTCCCCGCGCGCGGGTCGGGCAGCGCAATCTGCGAGCGCAACACGCCGGCCGCGAGCCCGACGAGCGCGAGCGCGCACGTGACGAGCGCGGCGCGGCTCGCCCCGCGTTGCAGCCAGAGGCCGAGCGCGCCGGCCGCGGCGAGCGTGACACCCGCGCCGAGGAACGTCGCGTCGATCCCCGCGCGCGGCAGCAGCACGTGCGTCGTCGCGAACGTCCCGGCGATGCTCCCCAGCGTCGAGGCGGCGAGCACGCGCCCGCCGGCGGTTCCCGCGTGGCTGCCGGTCGCGAGCTGGAGCGCCTCGACGGCGAGCGGCCCGACCGCGCCCAGCAGGAGCGCGCTCGGCAGGAACAGCGCACAGGACGCGGCGAGGCTCCCCCACCCGATCAGGCCCGCGGCGTCGTGCAGCGCGACGTCGCCCGGCATGAAGAGCGCGCACACCGGAGCGGCGAGCGCCGGCAGCCAGACGGTGACCAGGCCCGAGACGAGCAGGCACGCGCCCAGACGCGCGAGCGGCCGCGGCCCGCGCGAGAGCCGCGCGCCGACGAGGTAACCCAGCGTGAGCCCGAGCAGGATCACCCCGATGACGTTCGTCCAGACGGCGAGGCTCGAGCCGAACCACGGCGCGAGCATCCGCACGGCGGACAGCTCGACCGTCATCGTGCCCGCGCCCGCGACCGTCGCGACGGCGAGCAACAGCGCGGAGCCGAGGCGCGGCGCTCGCCCCTGGGCTCCGCCGGTCACTTCGAGCCGGTCTCGGTCCCGCCCGCTTCGGCGGTCCCGTCCGACGCCTTCGCGGGCGCCGGAAGGTCGTAGGTGCCGAAGTTCGTGTAGAGCCCGCCGGGGTCGCCGCTGTTGTAGTAGAGCGTCAGCAGCATCTCCAGGTTGCGGCCGAGCACCTGCTCGTGGACCGTCCCGTTGCACACGACGCGGATCGGCTTGCTCATGTCGACGAGCGCGTCGTTGAACGAGACGATGACGGTGCCGATGTGCTCGCCTTCGATCTCGATCGTGTTGCTCGCGCGGTCGACCTTGGCGTCGACGCGCGCCTTGCCGGGCTCGAAGCGGTCGACCTTGAGCCAGTACGCGCTCTGGTGCAAGTGCCCCGCGGGCGCGTACGACACGTGCGCGGGATACGAGTCGCGCTCCTGCTGCCGCAGCCACGCCCCGACCTCGGTCAGCGTCGCATCGGGGTCGATCGTGCTGTTCTCGTGGCCGAGCTTCTTCGACTCCTCCGCGAACGCCGTGCAGTTCGCGCCGCCGCCGGCGAACAGCGTCGGGATGCTGCGGAAGTTCACCGCGCTCTGCGCGTTCATGTCGCCGGCGCGTCCGACGACGCCGGCGAAGCGCGACGGATAGCGCGCCGCGATCGCGACCGCCGCGTCGACGCCCGCGTTGCCCGAGCCGGCGAGGAACGTGCGGTCGGCGTCGATCGCGAGGTTCTTCGAGAGCCAGCCGAGCGTGCGCATCGCTTGCGCGACGCCGCCGCGGAACCCCTCGCCCAGGATCGGCCACTCGGACACGGTGCCGGGCATCTCGACCGCCGCGATGATGAAGTTGTCGCGCAGATCGTTGTCCATCCAGGCGTCGTCGATGTGCGCCTTGGGCGTCTTGTCCTCCTCGTTGGGGATCGCGATGATCAACGGGTACGGACCGTCGCTCGAGCGATAGCTCTTCGGCACCCAGACCGCGAACTTGAACGTCGCGTCGCCGGCCTTCTCCGCGTACTCCTCGACCTTGCCCTTCTTGGCGTTGCGGTCCGAGTACTCGACCGCGTGATAGAACGCCGCCTCGAGGTCCTCGATCAGCGCGAGCGGGTCGTCGACCTTCGCCTTCTTCTTCGCCTTCTCGAGCGCTTCGTTCAGCTCCTCGAGGGCCTCGGCGACCTTCTCGTTCGACTTGCGAGCCTGCAGCCATTCGCCGACCGCCTTGCCGAGGCTCTCCTGGTCGCGCGCGCTGAGCACCTCCTCGCGCGGAGCGAAGGCGCCACCGGCGAAGGGGACGCCGGCGAGCAGCAGGGCGGCGGAGACAAGCGTGGTTCTGTTCAGCATGGTTCGGTCCGTCGTCAGGGTCTTCAGTCTCGAGCGGCGCCCGGCAGAAGGGCGATCCCCCAGCCGCGCAGGGCCCACGCGTGCGGCTCTTCGTCGAGCAGGAGGGCGCGGAACCCCGCGCGCGCTCGGGAGAATTCGTCGTCGGCGAGATCCTCGCGCGCCAGCATCAGCGCCGCGTCGAGCGAGCCGAGCGCGAGCGCGCGACCCAGCCAGTCGCACGCGGCGCGCTCGTCGCCGCGCCCGAGCGCGAAGAGACCGCGGTTGCTCCAGAGCTCGTGGCGCTGTGCGTCGGTGAGGCTCTCGCCGTGCTCGCTCTCGCGCCGCGCGAGGACCGCGTCCGCCTCCTCGAGGCGGCCGGCGCGGTGCAGCGTCGTCGCCAGGTTGAGCGCGCTCCAGTGCGCGTCGTAGCGCCGGTGCAGCCCGCCCTGGACGACGATCGCGTCGTCCAACCACAGGCGCTCGGTCGCGAGCTCGATGCCGTAGCGCCACGCGAGATCGAGCTGCGCGCGCGTCGGCTCGCGCTCCAGCGCGAGCGCGCGCACGATCGCCCGCGCGCGGGCGGGACTGGGCGGGATCACCTCGGCGGCGATCCACGTCGCCACGCCCTCGTACGGCCACTCCGCAGCGCTCGCGTCCGCCGCGACCGGTCGCGTTTGCGCGCTCGGGACGCGTCCGGGCGTGCGCTCGAGCCTCAGCCAGCACGCGAGCAGGTCGCCCTCGACCGTCTCGACGTTGCGCTCGGCAATCGCATCGAGCTCGCCGAGCAGCCGCGCGCGCTCCTCGCTCTCGCTCGAGCGCAGGCGCAGCGCGTCCGCGAAGACGGCGTCCCAATCCTCGTCCGCGGCCGGCAGGACGGCGAGCAGCGCGAGCGGGACGGCCGCGAGCGCCCTCATCTCCAACGCACCTCCGGCTTGTCGCCGCGCGCCGGCTCGAGGCGGCCCAGCTCGACCGGCTCCTCGCCCGCCTCGCGCAGGACCTCGATCACGCTCGGCGCGTCGAGCGCTTCGACGACGAGGATCATCCCGATGCCCATGTTGAACGCACGGTGGGCCTCGTCGGTCGCGATGCCGCCGCCGTCGACGATCAGGCGGAACAGGCCCGGCGGCTTCCACGCTTGGCGGTCGACGATCGCATCGGTGCGGCCGAGCACGCGCACGAGGTTGCCGGGGATGCCGCCGCCGGTGATGTGCGCGAGGGCGGCGATGCGACGCTCCTGGAGCAGCGGCCAGAGCACCTGATAGTACGAGCGGTGCGGCGCGAGCAGCGCTTCGGCGACGCTCGCTCCTTCCAGCTCGTCGGGGCGGTCGTGCAGGTCGAGCCCGAGCACGTCGAACAGCACCTTGCGCGCGAGCGAGTAGCCGTTCGTGTGCAGCCCCACCGAGCGCAGGCCGATCAGCACCTGGCCCGGCGCGACGCGCGAGCCGTCGAGGAGCTTGTCGCGCTCCACCGCGCCGACGAGGAAGCCGACGAGGTCGAAGTCGCCCTCGGCGTACAGACCCGGCATCTCGGCGGTCTCGCCGCCCAGGAGCGCGAGCCCGTTGTCGCGGCACGCCTCGGCGCAGCCGCGCACCAGGTCGGCGACGACCGCCGGATCGAGCCGGCCCACCCCGACGTAGTCGAGGAAGAACAGTGGTCGGGCCCCCTGGGCCAGGACGTCGTTGATGCAGTGCTGCACCAGGTCCCGCCCCACGGTGTCGTAGATCCGCGCCCGCTTGGCGACGTCGAGCTTGGTGCCGACGCCGTCCGCGCTCGCGACGAGGATCCAGTCGGCGCAGCCGACCTTCGCGAGATCGAACAGTCCACCGAAGAGGCCGACGTCGCCCAGGACGCCGGGCGTGAAGCTGGCGCGGATCGCGTCCCGCACCCGGCGCAGGGCCTCGTCCTGGGCGTCGATGTCGACGCCGGCGTCCCGGTAGGTCAACCCGGAGTGCGGGGCGCGCTGTCCCAAAGGAGTCGTCACGGCGGGCTCGTCACGGCGCGTGCGGTGGAGCGGTCGCTCGGCGGAGGGCGGGGCACGCCGAACGAGCCGCGGGAAGGCTGCGGAAGGCTGCCAGGATAACCGGCGGGTGCGCAGGGGCGAGCGCTTCTCCGCTCCTGGAGCCGTTCCACGCCTTCTTGTAACCCGCCCGGGCCGGCCGTTCACGCCTGCGCGCGCCGCTCCTGCCCGCCGTTCGAACCGACCGGCCGGTTGGCCTACACTAGGACGCGCACACGCCCGCCCGTCGCGCCGACGCGGTCCCGGGTGCACCCGCGCCCATGCGTTCGCTCCTCCTCCTCGGCAGCACCGGCTCGATCGGCACCCAGACGCTCGACATCGCGCGCAGGAGCCGCGACCGGCTGCGCGTCGTCGGCCTGGGCGCGGCCCGCTCGTGGGAAGCCCTGCGCGACCAGGCGCTGGAGCTGCGCCCCGCGGTCGTCGGCCTGGTCGACGCCGCGGCGGCCGAGCGGCTGCGCGAGGCGCTGCCGGCCGAGATCGCCGTCGTCGGCGGGCCGGACGCGATGGAGCGGCTCGCCGCGGAAGTGGACTACGACGTGTGCGTGCACGGGGTCGTCGGCGCCGCCGGCGTGCGGCCGTCGGTGCGCGTGCTCGAGCGCGGCAAGACGCTCGCGCTCGCGAACAAGGAGTCGCTCGTCGTCGCCGGCGCCGAGCTCATGCGGATCGCGCGCGAGCACGGCGCCACGATCCTGCCCGTCGACAGCGAGCACTGCGCGATCTTCCAGTGCCTGCGCGGCGAGCGCCTCGACCGCGTGCGCAGGGTGCTGCTCACGGCCAGCGGCGGACCGCTGCGCGACCTCGATCTCGCGCGCTTCGACGAAGTGACGCCGGCCATGGCGCTCGCGCACCCGAACTGGGACATGGGGCCGCGCATCACGGTCGGGTCCGCGACGCTGATGAACAAGGCGCTCGAGGTCATCGAGGCGCACCACCTGTTCGGTCTCGAGGCCGAGCGGATCGAGGTCGTGCTGCACCGCCAGTCGCTCGTGCACTCGATGGTCGAGTTCGTCGACGGCTCGGTCGTCGCGCAGCTCGGGCCGCCCGACATGCGCGGTCCGATCCACTACGCGCTCCACCATCCCGACCGCGCGCCCGCCGACCTGCGCGGCTTCGACTTCGACCTGTTCCGCCGGCTCGACTTCGAACGGCCCGATCCCGCGCGCTTCCCCACGCTCGCGCTCGGCTACCGCTGCCTCGAGCTCGGCGACGACGCCGGCGCGGTGCTCAACGCCGCCGACGAGGTCGCGGTCGCCGCGTTCCTCGAAGGCGCGATCCCGTTCCACGAGATCTGGCGCATCAACCGCGACGCGCTGGAGCGCCAGGCGTCCCCCGCGGGAGCGCGCCACGACGTGGATGGCTTGTTGCAGGCCGACCGCCGCGCTCGCGAGCACGCGCAGGGCCGGATCGAGACCCTGGCGACGCCCCGATGAACCTCCGGACGCGATCGACGTCTCCTCTCGGGGCGCCGCTCGTCCGATAGACCCTCCGCATGGAACAGCTCGACTTCGTCCTCCGCGTCCTGCAGGTGGCCCTGGGCATCGGGATGGTCATCTTCATCCACGAGGCCGGCCACTTCATCGCCGCGCGCTTGTGCGGCGTACGCGTCGAGGTGTTCAGCCTGGGCTTCGGGCCGCGGCTCGTCGGCTGGCGCCGCGGCCCCACGACGTACCAGATCTCCGCGGTGCCGCTCGGCGGCTACGTGCGTATGAAGGGCGAGGAGGGTGCCGCGGGCGCGTTCGGCAACCAGAGCGACGCCCTGTGGAGCAAGAGCGTCGGACAGCGCTTCTTCATCTACTCCGCGGGCGTGCTGATGAACGTCGCCGTCGCGGCGGCGGTGTTCCCGTTCCTGTTCGCGCACGGCGTCCCGTTCCAGCCGCCGCTGCTGGGCCAGATCGCGCCCGGATCGGCCGCGTGGGAGGCGGACCTCGCGCCCGAAGACGAGGTGCTCGCGGTCGACGGCGCGGAGGTGATCAGTTGGGACGACGTGATGCTCAGCGTCGCGCTCGGCGATCCGGAGCGTTCGACGCTGCTCGTGCGCGACGCCGAGACGGGCGGCGTGAGCGAGGTCGAGCTGCGTCCCGCGTACAACGAGGTCTTCGGCATCTCGTCGATCGGCCTGGTGCGGCCGCCGGTCGACCCGCGGGGCCGGCTCGCGATCGCGCCCGACTCGCCCGCCGCCGAGGCCGGGCTCGAGGACGGCGACCGGCTGCTCGCGGTCGCGGGCGGCCTGCCTGGCCTGCCGCTGCTCGAGCAGCTCTACGAGCTGTTCGAGCGCGGCGCGCCGCTGGACATGCTCGTCGCCGACGAGACCGGCGCCGAGCGCCGCGTCGTCGTCACCCCCGACGAGGGCGAATCGAGCAGCCCGCGCCTCGGCATCGTCAGCGCGGTGCGCAAGGTCGCCGGCGTGCGCATCGGGACGCCGGCTGCCGAGATCCTGCGCGCCGACGACCGCGTGCTCGCGCTCGCGGGCGAGCCGATCTGGCGCGCGCACGACCTGCGTCGCCTGCTCCTCGCCCAGGACGGGCCGGCGACGCTGACGCTGCGCCGCGGCGACGAGGTCGTCGACACGCTCCTGCCGGCGATGGACACCGACGCCGCCGTCGCGTTCCTCGACGACGTGGCGCTCGGGCCCGACGTCGCGAGCACCGTCGTCGCCGTCCGTCCCGGCGAGACCGCCGAGGAGCTCGGCCTGCGCGACGGCGACCGGGTCCTGCGCATCGACGGCGAGGACGTGAAGCGGTGGGAGCAGATCGTCGACGTCCTGCGCGACGCCGGCAGCGCGCGCGCGACGGTCGAGATCTGGATCGAGCGCCGCGACGCGGACGGCTCGACGCAGACGCTGACGTTCGCCGCGTCGCCGCAGCCGCAGCCGAGCTGGACCTACGGCCTCAACCTGCGCGACGCGTCGTACGTCTACCAGACCGACGGTGTCGTCGAGAGCCTGCAGGTCGGCCTCGCGAGCTCGTGGGACCTGCTGCGCAAGACGTGGCTCATGCTCAAGAAGATGGTGCGCGCCGAAGTGAGCACCGAGAACATGGGCGGCATCATCACGATCGGCGCGGTGTCGTACACCTGGGCCGAGGAAGGCTGGGCGAAGCTGCTCTACTTCCTGTGCATGCTCAGCATCAACCTCGCGCTGCTCAACGTGCTCCCGATCCCCGTCCTCGACGGCGGCCACCTGTTCTTCCTGCTCGTCGAGAAGATCAAGGGCTCGCCCGTCTCCGAGCGCGTCCTCGGCTACAGCCAGATGGTCGGCCTCGTGCTGATCTTGTCGTTGATGGTCTACGTGACGTTCAACGACATCCAGCGCTGGTTCTTCCCCGGGTCGTGAGCGGCGGAGCCGTGAGCGGTCGCGTCGCGAGCGGCGGCTCCCGAGCGCTCGCGTGGGGCGCC
The DNA here is from genome assembly GCA_964528575.1 of uncultured Planctomycetaceae bacterium. Classification (GTDB taxonomy): domain Bacteria; phylum Planctomycetota; class UBA1135; order UBA1135; genus CAZGTQ01. The sequence continues at coordinate 8,547 of CAZGTQ010000186.1, forward strand.
CTCCTGCGCGTCTCGCTCAGCCCGTCGGCGGCCGCCGACGTCGCCGCCGGCGTCGTCGTCGGAGCGGGAGCGTGGCCCGCGGGCCTCGCGCCGTTCGCGTTGATCCTCGCGTCGCTGTGCGTCTACCACGGCGGCATGGCGCTCAACGACTGGGCCGATCGCGCGCACGACGCGCGCACGCGGCCCGAGCGGCCGATCCCCTCGGGCGCGATCGGCGCCGGGCAGGCGCTCGCCGCCGCGGTCGTTCTGCTCGTCGCCGGACCTCTGCTCGCCCTCGCCGCGGGCACGACGCCCGCGCTGCTGCTCGCCGCCGTCGCGCTGCTCGCCGCGCTCTACGACGTCGCCGGCCGCGGGCCGTGGCGCGGACCGCTGCTGCTCGCGGCGTGCCGCGCGGGCAACGTCGGCGCGGGGCTCGCGCTCGGCCTGGCGGCGGCGTCCGCGGCCGAGCCCAGCGCGCTCGAGGTCGGCGCTCCGCTCGCCCTGTACGCGGCGTACGTCTTCGTGCTCTCGCGCCTGGGTCGCATGGAGGACGCGGAGGACGACGCGCCCGTGGGCCGGCGGCCCGCGATGCACCTCGGCGCGGCCGCGCTCCTGTTGCTCGCGGTCCCGTGGGTCCCCGCCCCGACCGCGGACGTGCCGCTCGCTCGCGCCGCGGCGGTGCTGCTCGCCGCGCTCGCGGCGTGGCCGCTCGGCCGCCTCGCGCTGCGCGACGCGCCGTGGGAGCGCGCGGCGATCCCGCCTGCGATGGGCGCGGGCCTGCGCCGGCTGCTCGTCGTCACGGCGGCGCTCGCGCTGCGCGCCGACTGGCCCGCGGGCCTGCTCGTCGCGCTCGCGATCCTGTGCGGCTACCCGCTGAGCCACGCGCTGCGCAGACGCTTTCCCCCGTCGTAGCGCTGACCGCGTTCAGCGGGCGCGTTCAGCGGGCGCGCTCGGCGAGCCACGCGAGGGCGGCGGCGCGGTCGGCGAGGCGGCCCTCGAGCTGCTCCTCCTCGAGCGCGCGCAACAGCTCCGACCAACGCGGGCCGCGCGGGACGCCCGCGGCCGCGAGGTCGTCCGAACAGAGCAGCGGCGCGGGCGCGAGCGCACCGGGGCCGAGCTCGGCGCGCAGCCGCTCGAGCTCGTCGATCGGCCCCGCCGGCGCGTCCCACGCCGCCGCGCGCGCGCGGGCGAGGCGCGCGAGCGCCGGCCAGTCGTCGCGCCGCGCGAGGCGGATGCGCGCCGCGCGGCTCGCGGAGCAGGCGGCGAGCGCGGCGAGGCCGTCCCACAGGCCCGCCGTTGC
>CAZGTQ010000187.1:0-12808 GCA_964528575.1 uncultured Planctomycetaceae bacterium
GCGGCGTCGGCCGCCTCGACGCGCGCCGCTGCGGCGGCCTCGCGCGCGCGCGCCTCGTCGAGCGCCGCCCGCGCCTCGTCGAGCACGCGCTGCGTCTCGACCGCCTGCGCCACGAGCTGCTCCGCGCGCTCGCGCTCGATCTCCGCCAGGCCGCTCGCCGCGCGCGCCGCGTCGAGGTCGGAGCGCACGGCGCGCGCCTCGCGCTCGACCTGCGCGATCGCTTGCGCGGCCGCGGACCGGTCGGCCTCGGCCAACTCGCGTTCGGCCCGCGCCGCATCGACCTCGGCCGCAGCGCGCTTGGCCGCGGCCGCGTACTCCTCCGAGAACAGCCGCGCGACGAGCTCGCCCTCGCGCACGACCGAGCCCTCTTCGACGCGCATCTCGACGATGCGGCCGGGCGTGTCCGCCGAGAGCGCGGCCCGGCGCGCCGCGACGACGTAGCCGTTCGCCGCGGCGCCCTGCACGGCGCCGACCGACGCGGGGTGGGCGCGCTCGACGAGCGCGACGCGCACGGCGGGCAGCCGCACGCGGTCGACGAGGTCGAGCAGCGGGCGGCGGAACACGAACGCCGTTCCGCCCACGAGCGCGAGCACGACGACCCAGCGCGCCGCCCTGGCCAGAAGGCCGCGGCCGCCGCTGCGCCGCGGCCGCGCGCGGCCACGGTCGCGGTCGATCGAGAGGCGCGAGAGGTCGTTCATGAGCGAAAGAGCGTAGCGCGCCCGAAGCAATCGTTCGCGGGTCGGCCGCCGGCGGACGCGCCCGGCGCGCCTCGCCCTGCGCCGGGCCGCGCTCTCGGCACGGCGGAGATCGGCCGGCGTCGAAGCCCCTCTGGGTCGAGAGGCTCCCCGAGGCCCAGGGGCGCGCGCCCGCTGCGGCCGCGCCGCGCAAGCACCGGGCGGCGTGGGTGCCGAGCGGCGATCGGGACCGAGCGTGCTTGCCGCCCATCTCCTGCGTCCGAGCGGCGCGATCTCGAGGTCGAGCTCGGCGCGGCGAGCGACTTGGAAGCGCTCGTGGAGACCTGGCGCAGCGAGCTCGGCGCTCCGGTTCGCGGCATCGGGCGCGCGACAGGCGAGCGCGACCCGGAGAAGCTCGCCGGCGACGGGCTGCGCGAGCGGCTGCTCGACCCGCTGCTCGCGGAGCTCGGCTACGAGACGACGACGCTGCTCGTCTGCGCGGCCGATCTCGTCCATCTCGTTCCGCTCGACGCCCTGCCGCTCGGTGACGGCCGCGTCGGCGACCGCAACCGGGTCGTGAACCGGCCTCCTACCGCCGGCTCGTCGCACCGCGGCGCGCGCTTCCCGCGGCCGAGGACGCCCGCTTGCTCGCGCTCGGCGGACCCGCGTTCGACGCAAGGGGCGATCGGCCGGCCGCAGGAGCGAGCGAGCGCGGGTCCGGCGCGCCGGCGCGCTTCGAGCCGCTCTTCTTCACAGGCGCCGAGGCCGAGCGCGTGCAGCTCCTGTTCGAGGCGGCCGAGATGGGCGCGGCGATCGTGCTCACCGGCGAGGGCGCGACCAACGCGGCGTTCCACGAGCACGCGCCGGGGAGACGGTTCGTCCACGTCGCGACGCACGGGTGGTTCGCGGAACGAGCGCGTGCGCGCGTTCGCGCCGCTCAGTTGCGGCCTTGCGTTCGCCGGGGCGAACCGCGGACGCGATTCGCTCGGCCGCGTGCTCGGGATCATGACGGCGGAGGAGCTCGCGGGCGTCGACCTCTCGGCCTGCGAGCTCGCGGTGCTCTCCGCGTGCGAGGCGAACGTCGGCATCCGCAGCGCGGGCATGGGCAGCGGGGACCCGGACTGAGCGTGTAGACTCCTTCGCGGAGGTCCTCATGCTCGTCCCGATCCTGCTGCTCGCGCTGCCCTTGGTCGCTCAGGAGCCCGAGCGCTCCTCTTCCAACAGCGAATTCCACCTTCACCCCGACGACCCGCTCCATCGCTTCGTCGAGCTGGAGCTGACCGCGGGCGGGGCGACGATCGACTGGACCAGCGGCTTCGACGGCACGCTGCACGTGTGGGCGCAGTCGCGGGCCCTCGATCCGGTGCTCGCCGTCACGGTGGCGGGCGCGGACGCCGTCGCGGACGACGACTCCGGCGGTGGAACGACGGCGTACGTCCAGGTGGTGGTGGCGAGCGGTCAGGTCGTCACCCTTGCCGTCCAGGCCATCGAACGGCATGGGGGATCTACGACCGTTCACTGGGTTGCGTCGCCCGAGACGGACGAGACGCGCGCTGCCGTGGAGCGCGCGAAGGATCTGTTGTCCGAGGCCGAAACCGCGGAAGGATCGCAGAACCATGAGCGCGCGCGAGCGCTCGTGTCGCAAGCGGTAGGCGTGCTGCGCGACGCGCGGGGAGCCAAGGCGTCTCATGCCGCCACGCAGTTGGCGTGGCAGGGAGGCTTTGCGGCGTACCGGCTGGGCGCGATCGCCGCGTGCTCCGAGGCGTGGGCGCTCGCGCTGGCGGCGCGCGAGCGCACGCTTCCCGAGGACCACCCTGACCTGCTGCGCGCCCGGCAGAACAGGGCCGCGACGATATGGCAGCAGGGCGACCTCGCCGGCGCCCGCGCGCTCGAGGAGCGCGTGCTCGCGACGCGCGAGCGCACGCTTCCCGAGGACCACCCCGACCTGCTCGCCGCCCGGCTGAACCTCGCCGCCACGATGAAGGAGCAGGGGGATCTCGCCGGCGCCCGTACGCTCTTCGAGCGCGTGCTCGAGGCGTACGAGCGTGCGCTTCCCGCGGATCACCCCGACCTGCTCGCCGCTCGGCAGAACCTGGCCGCCACGATGGGGAAGCAGGGGGATCTCGGCGGCGCCCGCGCGCTCGAGGAGCGCGTGCTCGAGGCGTACGAGCGCGCGCTTCCCACGGACCACCCCGACCTGCTGCGCGCGCGGAAGAACCTGGCCGGCTCGATGGAGGTGCAGGGAGACCTCGGCGGCGCGCGCGCGATCGAGGAGCGCGTGGTCGAGGCACGCGAGCGAACCCTGTCCGAGGACCACCCCAGCTTGCTTCTCGCGCGGCAGAACCTGGCCGTCACGATGTTGGTGCAGGGCGATCTCAGCGGTGCGCGCGCGCTCTTCGAGCGCGTGCTCGAGGCGTACGAGCGCACGCTGCCCGACGACCACCCCGACCTGAACGCCGTCCGGCTGAACCTGGCCATCACCATTTCGCAGCAGGGCGATCTCGCCGGCGCCAGCGCGCTCTTCGAGCGTGTGCTCGACGCGTACGAGCGCACCTTGCCCGCGGACCACCCCGACGTGCTGCGCGCCCGGCTGAACCTGGCCGTCACGATGAAGAAGCAGGGCGATCTCGGCGGCGCCCGCGCGCTCGTCGAGCGCGTGCTCGAGACATACGAGCGCACCTTGCCCGCGGACCACCCCGAGCTGCTGCGCGCCCGACAGAACCTGGCCGTCACGATTTGGCAGCAGGGTGATCTCGCCGGCGCCCGAGCGCTCTACGAGCGCGTCCTCGAGGCAAACGAGCGCACGCTACCCGAGGACCACCCCGATCTGCTGCACGCCCGGCTCAACGTGGCCGTCACGATGTGGCAGCAGGGCGATCTGGCCGGCGCCCGCGCGCTCTTCGAGCGCGTGCTCGATGCGTACGAGCGCACGCTGCCCGTGGATCACCCCGACCTGCTGCGCGCCCGGCAGAACTTGGCCATCACGAGGAAGGAGCAGGGCGATCTCACCGGCGTCCACACGCTCGCCTCCGATCTCGCCGCAGGGATGATCGCCGGTCTCGAGAGCGCGGCCGCGTCTCTCTCGGACCGCGAGGCGAGAGAGCTCGTCGGTGATTACGCGCAGCGACATTCCATGGTGCGTTTCTTCAGCGATCCGCCGAGCTCAGCGCGGCTTCGGTTCGATCTTGCCGAGACGCTCCGCGATGTGGGTGGCGCGGAAGCGCGGCGGGACGCGTCGCAAGATCCGGCGCTCGACTCGCTTCGCGGAGAAATCGCGCAGGTTCGGGCGGAGCTGGGCGACTTGCTGAGCATTGCATCAGACAACGCGACCGCGGGGGATGTGGCCACTTCGATCGAAGCGCTGACGAAGCAACGAGACGAGCTCCAGCGCAAGCTCCGTAGCGAGCTGAAGAACCGTGGCGTGCGCATCGGTGCGATCCGCTCAGTCGAGGTGGCTCGAGCGCTTCCCCCAGGTGCGGTCGCGCTGGGTTTCGTTCGCGTACACGACGAAGTCGCACACTTCGCGGACGAGCGTGTGTGTCGAGGCGACATTGTCGCAGCGCACTTCCTGCGCCCGAACGGGGCGATCGTCGATGTCGAGCTCGGCGCAGCGAGCGAGCTGGAGGAGCTCGTGGAGCGCTGGCGCAGCGAGCTCGGCGCTCCGGTGCGCGGCATAGGGCGTACGAAAGGCGATCTCGACCCGGAGAAGCGCGCTGGCGAAGCGCTGCGCGAGCGGCTGCTCGACCCGCTGCTCGCGGAGCTCGGCGACGAGACGACGACGCTGCTCGTCTGCGCGGCCGATCTCGTCCATCTCGTTCCGCTCGACGCGCTGCCGCTCGGAGACGGGCGCGTCGGCGATCGCTTCCGGATCGTGAACCAGCGCTCGTTCCGTCGGCTCGTGTCGCCGCGGCGTGAGCTTGCGGCATCCGGGGAGGCGCAACTGCTCGCGCTCGGCGGGGCCGCGTTCGATGCAGAGGGCGCCCAGCCGGCGAAGCCGACCGAAGCGCTCTCGGCGGCGATCGAGGCGAGCGAGCGCGGCTCTGGCGCTCCGGCGCGATTCGAGCCGCTCTTCTTCACAGGCGCGGAGGCCGAGCGCGTGAAGCTCCTCTTCGAGGCGGCCGAAATGGGAGCGTCGCTCGTGCTCACCGGCGAGGGCGCGACGAAGGCGGCGTTCCACGAGCACGCGCCGGGCAAGCGCTTCGTCCACGTCGCCACCCACGGGTGGTTCGCGGAGATGGAGCTCGACGAGCCCGAGGAGGACGAGCTGCCCTCGATGCGTTGGGGGCTCGACGAGCGCGTGCGCGCGTTCTCGCCGCTCAGCTACTGCGGGCTCGCCTTCGCCGGAGCCAACCGCGGACGCGACTCGCTCGGCCGCGTTCCGGGGATCATGACCGCGGAGGAGCTGGCGGGCGTCGATCTGTCGGCGTGCGAGCTCGCGGTGCTTTCGGCATGCGAGACGAACGTCGGGCTGCGCAGCGCGGGCATGGGCATCGAGTCGCTCCAGTCCGCGCTCCACGCCGCCGGCGCGCGCACGGCGATCACGTCGCTCTGGAAGGTCGACGACTCCGCGACGCGCAAGCTGATGGAGCTCTTCTACACGTACCTGTGGGTCGAGAAGCTTCCCAAGGCCGAGGCGCTGTGGAGAGCGAAGCGCGACTTGCGCGCGGCGGGCGCGCCGCTGCGGCACTGGGCGGCGTGGGTGCTGAGCGGCGATCCGGATTGAGCGACGAGCGCGCGGGGCTCAGACCGGCGGCTCGCTCTCCGGCCGCGCGAGCCGCGCCGCCGAGCGCGCCGCCTCCTGGACGCCGCGCGCCAGCACGGAGCGGAGCTTGCCGTCCTCGAGCAAGAGGAGCGCGGAGATCGTGCAGCCCGCCGGGGTGGTGACGTCGTCCTTGAGCTCGGCGGGATGGCGGCCGGTCTCGAGCACCATGCGCGCGGCGCCTTGCACGGTCTGCGCCGCGAGCTCGGTCGCGACCCGCCGCGGCAGGCCCATCATGACGCCGCCCTCGGCGAGCGCCTCGATGATGACGTACACGAACGCGGGGCCGGATGCGGAGAGCCCCGTGACGGTGTCCATGTGCTCGGGATCGAGCGCGATGACGCGGCCGAGCGGGCGGAAGATCTGCTCCGCGAGCACGACGTCCTCGGGCCGCGCGTGCGCGCCGGCGGAGACGACGGTCATGCCCTCGCCGATGCGGCAGGGCGTGTTCGGCATCGCGCGCACGACGCGGACGGCGTGGTCTTCCTCGCCCTCGCGCGCGGCCGCTTCGATCTGCGCGGCGGACACGCCGGCGGCGATCGAGATCACGAGCGGGTCGTGCGCGAGCGCGCCGAGCGCCGCCAGGTCGCGCACGAGGCCGAGCGCCGCCTTCGGCTTCGTGCACAGCAGGACGACGTCCGCCTCGCGCGCCGCGGCGACGCTGTCTGCCGTCACGCCGAAGTCGAGCTCGCGGTCGAGCTCCTCCGCGCGTTCGGCGTGGCGCACCGTCCCGCGCAACGACGACGCGTCGAGCACGCCGGCGCGCAAGAGCCCCGCGCCGATCGCGCGACCCATGGTCCCGACCCCGAGGATGGCGACGCGTGTGTTCTCCAGCATGGCTGGAGAATAGCGAGCGTCAGCTCTCGACGCGCGTGCGCGCTTCCTGGGCGAGCGGCTCCATCCACGGCTCGGCGGCGCCCGCGTCGCGTTGCGCGGCCCAGCACGACTCGAGCTCCGCCAGTGCGTTGCGCGCGTCGGGCGAGCGGCCGAGCGCGGCCGCGTTCAGCGCGTTGAACGCCCAGTACGCGACGCGCTCGGCGGGGCCGAGCCGGTCCCAGTCGGGCTGCGACTCGCGGACCTCGCTCAAGGTCGCCGCGGCGCGATCGAAGTAGCCCATGCGGAACTGCGCGGCGGCGAAGCCGACGAGGTGGGCCGGCGAGCGCAAGGCGTCGAGCGCGGCCGCGGCCTTGCGGTGCGCCTCGGCGAACTCGCCGGGCGTGTGGCCGGGCTCGACGACGACGTTCCACGCATCGCGGAACATGGCCTCGTAGTCCTCTTCGCTGACGCGCGCCATGCGCACCGCGACCTCGCGCAGCTCGTCCTCGATCGACTGGTCGGTCAGGAGCCGCGCGACGACGTCCTCGACGAACGCGAGCTCGCGGAAGAGCCCGTCGACGAGCGGGCGCGCGCGCGTGCTGACGAACTGGTACGCGCGGCGCAAACGGCTGCGCGCGACGTTCGCGCCGGTCTCCCAGACCCAGATCTCGCCCGGCTCGGTGCGGCGGTCGGCGTCGTGGGGAACCGTGCTCGCGGCGACGCGGGCGCCGTCGGGGCTGAATGCGACGCAGCGCACCGGCGTGCTCGACTTCGCCTCCGGTGCGGTGCGCAGCGTGAGCAACTGCATCGCGTGCAGCGGGTCCCACACCCGCGCCGTGCCGTCGGTGCCGCCCGAGACGAGCCGGCGCCCGTGCGGGCCGAACGCGACGTCGAGCACGGAGCCCTGGTGGCCGACGAGCCGCTCGTGGAGGGCGCCGCTCGCCGCGTCCCAGACGTACACGTCGCCGTCGTCGCACGCCGTCGCGATCCACCCGCCGTCGGGGCTGAACGTCGCGGCGTTGACCCACTTGTCGTGCGCGAGCCGCGCGAGCACCGCTCCGCTGGCGACGTCCCACACGAGCACGTCGCGGTCGAACGCGGCCGCGAGCAGCCGCTCGCCGTCGCGGCTGTACTCGACGTCGGCGACCGCGCGGCGATGGCCCTCGTACGACGCGACGCGGCGCCCGCTCGCGCTGTTCCAGACGTGCACGTCGCCGTCGCTGCCGCCGGTCACGACCTGGACGCCGCTCGGCGCGAACGAGACCGCGTTGACGCGGCCGTCGTGCGCGGCGACCTCGAGCGCCGCGGCGTCGGAGTCCGCGGGCCACAGGCGCAGGATGCCGCCGGAGTCGCCGCTCGCGAGCAGCTCGCCGTCGCGCGAGCACGCGACGGAGTACACGCGCCGGTCGGCGTCGCGGCGCGCGGCGTACGCGGAGCCCTGGTCGAGGTCCCACGACTGCACGCTGCGGTCGAAGGAAGACGAGTAGAGCACGCGGCCGTCGGGATCGAACGCGAGGCCGCTGACGCGGTCGGAGTGGCCGATCAGGACGAGCTGAGCGAGGCTCCAGCGCGGGTCCCACACGCGCAGAGCGTCGTCCGTGCCGGCGGTGACGAGCCGGTCTCCGCGCACGTTGAAGCCGACCGAGCCGACCTGGTCGGTGTGGCCGCGCAGCATCGTGAGCTCCTCGCCCGTCGCGGCGTCCCACAGGCGCGCGCTCGTGTCCGCGGACGCCGTCGCGATCGTGCGGCCGTCGGGCGCGAACGTCGCGTCGCGGACGGGGCCGGTGTGGCCGACGAGCGTGCACTCGAGCGTCGCCTCCGCCGCGTTCCACAGCTTCGCGGTCTTGTCGTCGGACGCGGAGAGCAGCCTTGCGCCCGCCGCGTCGTGCTCGATCGCGCGGATCGGCCCGTCGTGGGCGGCGACGGTGCGCACGAGCTCGCCGTCGACGGGCGAGACGAAGTCGATGTTGCCGCCCTTCGTGCCGGCCGCGAGGTCGCCGCCGGGGCCGAACGCGAGGCTCAGCAGCGGGTCGTCCGCCATGCTCCGCTCGAACACCGTCGTCCCGTGTGCGAGGTCCCACAGGCGCAGCGTGCAGCCCCTCTCGCGGTCGTCGTCCGCGGTCGCGAGCCGCGTCCCGCTCGGATCGAACGCGACCGCGACGACATGGCCGTGGCCCGCCAGCGACGCGACGAGCTCCTGCCGCGCGACGTCCCAGACTTGCACGGGCACCCCGACGTTCCGGAGCTGCTGCAATGGCGCGAGCACGCCGAGCGCGACGAGTCGGCCGTCGCGGCTCATCGCGAGCGCGGTCACCCACAGGCTGCCGGTCTTCCAGCGTACGACGACCTCGCCGTTCTCCGGGTGCACGACGAGCACCTCGCTGCCCGCCACCGCGACGACCGCGCCCGACGGCGAGAACAGCGCGTTCGGCACCGCCGCATTGCCGATGTCGATCTTCGCGAGGCTCGTGTCGGCCTTGAGCGCGAGGTGGCGCCACTCCCAGTCGCGCAGCGCGGGATCGCACGCCTCGAGGCGCCGCTGCGCCTCCTCGACCTCGTTGAGCCGCAGGCTGTAGTCGGCGACCGACAGGTTCGCGACGAGGTTCTCGCGCCGCACCTGCATCTCGCGCGCCTCGGCGATCTCGAGGCTCTCGTCGGCCCGCCGCCGCGCGCGCACCGCCTCCGCCTCGTTCTCGCGGCTCTGCACGAGCAGCGCGTCGACCTGCTGCTTCGCGCGGACCGCCGCCTGCTCCGCGTTCTCGGCCTGCCGCCGCGCCTCGACCTCGAGCGCGAGCACGACGCCGAGGCCGCCGAGCGTGAGGACGACCGACAGCGCGATCAGCGCCGCGAGCCCGCGGTTGCGCTCGACCCATTTGCGCGCGCGCGCGAAGCGGCCCGACTCGTACGCGGTGACGACGCGCCCTTCGAGGAAGTTGCGCAGGTCCTCGCCCATCGCGCGCATCGACGGGTAGCGCTCCTGCGGCTCGCGCGCCATCGCCTTCTCGCAGATCGCGCAGAGCTCGGGCGACAACGTCGGGTCGAGCACGTGGAGTCGCGCGGGCGGCCCGGTGCGCACCGCGTTGAGCACCGTGTACGGCGAGACGCGCTCGGTCGGGCCGACGTACGGCATCTGCCCGCTGAGCATGTGGTAGAGCATCGCCCCGACGGAGTAGACGTCTGCGTGCGGGCCGATCTCCTCGGTGCGCCCTTGGGCCTGCTCGGGCGACATGTACGCCGGCGTGCCGACGACGTCGCCGTCCATCGTGACGACGGGCGACTCGGGGTCCTGGCTCGTCTCGTCGTGGCGATCGGTGCGCACGATGCTGAGGCCCGAGATCGAGGTCGGCTCGCGGCGCGGTCGCACGTCGCGCCTGTCGGGCCGGCCGAGCACCTTCGCGAGACCCCAGTCCATGACGTAGGTCTCGCCGAAGCGGCCGACCATGATGTTCGTCGGCTTGAGGTCGCGGTGGAGCACGCCCTTCGAGTGCGCGAACGCCATCGCGTCGCAGATGCGCAGGAACACGCCGAGCGCCCGCGGGCGCGTCCACCCGTCGCGGCCCTCGCGCGCGAGCGCGAAGACCTCCTTCAGGTCGCGCCCCTTGATCAGCGGCATCGTGAAGTAGACGCGGCCGCTCGCGTCGATGCCGAGGTCGTGGACCGGGACGATGCCGGGGTGGTCGAGCTGCCCGGTGATCTGCGCCTCCTCGAGGAAGCGCGAGAGCTTGTCGGGCTCGATCGAGGGGGCGTCGGACGCGGTGCCTTCGTCGCCCGGGCCGAGGATGACCTTCATCGCGAGCGTGCGCCGTAGGTCCTCGTCCCACACCTCGAGGATCGCGCCCATGCCGCCGCGCGCGATCTCGCCGCGGACGTCGTAGCGGCCGCCGGACGGCGCGCGGGCGGCGAGCTTCTCGAGGCGGCCGCTGCTCGCCGTGCTGCTCTCCGCCGAGCCGCGCGCGGGCGTGCTCGCGCTCTCGGGCTCGAGCGAGATGCCCGGGTCGACGTCCGCTCCGTAGGCGCGCCGCAGGCGAGCCGAGAAGGAGACATCGTCGCGCGACGGCTCCGAGCCGGGTGCGGGGGGTCCTGATTCCGACAGATTCATCGCGACGTGGGGCGGCGCCGTGCTGCCCGGCCCCTGCCCGGACCGAGCGCCTACGCCCTTCGTTCGCGCTGCATTCTAGTGGGTCGCCTGTCGAGTTCGCCGCATCCGGCAGCTCGACAGGCGCGGCGAGCTCGAGAGACGACCCGCTCGAGCGATCCCCGCCGGTCCGGCCGGCGCGGCGCCGCGGGGCGCGGGGTACGATCGAACGTCGGTCAGGCCTGGGCGGAACCCCGCTCGGGCGGCTCCCGTCCCACGGGCGGGTCGCCCTGCCGCCTCCAGCTTCCCCCCCGCACGCGGTTCTCGCTCCTCGACATGCACCAGCCCCGCTTTCCGCGGCCCGCTCTCGCGGCGCTCGCGATCCTCGCCACGACGGGGCTCGGCCTCGGCGCCGTCAAGCTCGTCGCGCCGGCCGCTCCAGCCCCGGTCGGCACGACCCTGAACGACTTCGAGCAGCCGGGGTCGCAGCCCAACGGCCTCTCGGTCCCGATCCTGCCGGCGCTCGCGTGCGCGTCCTGCCACGCGAACTACGACGAGGCGACGGAGCCGTACGCGCGCTGGAGCGCGAGCATGATGGCGCAGTCGGCGCGGGACCCGATCTTCCACGCGGCGCTGGCGATCGCCGAGCAGGACGCCCCGGCGTCGGGCGACCTCTGCCTGCGTTGCCACGCTCCCAACGCGTGGCTCGGGGGGCGCAGCACGCCCACGGACGGCTCGGCGCTGACGGGCGGCGACTTCGAGGGGGTCAACTGCAACTTCTGCCACCGGCTCGTCGACCCGATCGCCGACCCGGCCAACCCGATCGAAGACCAGTCGGTGTACACCGAGCTCGCGAACCAGGGCGCGGCGCTGCCGGCGGATCCGCACTCGGGGCAGTACGTCGTCGACCACCAAGACCGGCGCCGCGGGCCGTTCGACCTGGGGCCGTTCTTCCCGTGGCACGTCGCGCTCGAGAGCCCGTTCCACCGCGAGTCGCTCTTGTGCGCGAACTGCCACGACGTGAGCAATCCGGCGTTCACGCGCATCGGCGGCCCGACGCCGAGCGCGAGCGACACCTACGCGCTCAACGCGACGAACACGCCGCACCCGACGCACGACAAGCGCGACGAGTTCCCGCTCGAGCGGACCTACAGCGAGTGGGCCGAGAGCGCGTTCGCGCAAGGCGGCGTCGACATGGGCGGGCTGTTCGGCGGCAACGAACCGATCGTGAGCTCGTGCCAGGACTGCCACATGCCGGCGACCGACGGCGTCGCCTGCGCGCCCGGCTTCGGCGGCGCGTTCCGCACGGACCTGCCGCAGCACGACTTCAACGGCGCGAACAGTTGGGTGCTGAACGCGATCCTCGACCTCGACCAGAGCCTCGCGCTCTACGGGCCGGGCGAGACGTCGAACCTGACGCAGCCGATGGTCGACGCGGCGATCGCGCGCAACGTGAGCATGCTGCAGCGCGCGGCCGAGCTCGACCTGGTGCAGGCGGGCGAGTCGCTGCGCGTGCGCATCACGAACAACTCGGGTCACAAGCTGCCGACCGGCTACACCGAGGGCCGGCGCATGTGGATCAACGTCAGGTTCCTCGACGCGGGCGGCGCGCTCCTCCAGGAGCACGGCTACTACAACGCGGCGACGGCGGACCTGTCGACGTACGACACGAAGGTCTACGAGGCCGAGCTCGAGCTCGACGCCTCGGTCGCGGCGGCGACGGGGCTGCCGGTCGGTCCCTCGTTCCACTTCGCGGTGAGCAACGTGCGCGGCAAGGACAACCGCATCCCGCCGCGCGGCTTCACGAACGCGGCCTTCGAGGCGATCCAGGCGCAGCCGGTGGGGGCGGCGTACGTCGACGGCCAGTACTGGGACGACACGGACTACGCGATCCCGTGCGGCGCGGCGTCGGCCGAGGTGAACGTCTATCACCAGACGACCACCAAGGAGTACATCACGTTCCTGCGCGACGAGAACGTGACGAACAACGCCGGCCAGATCGCCTACGACCTGTGGGTCGCCAACGGCAGGTCGGCGCCGGTGCTGATGCAGACCGACACGATCGACCTGGTCCCGCGCCTGACGGGCGACGGCACGACGTCGATCTCGGCGGCGGTCGGTGGCTCGCAGGTGTTGTGCCTCGACGCGGGCGTCGCGAACGCGGGCAAGATCTACTGGGTCGTCGGCAGCTTCACGGGCACGGCGGGCATCGCGCTCGACGGTTTCGTCCTGCCGCTCACGCTCGACCAGTACACGCTGTACCTGCTCCAGACGGCGAACCAGCCGCCGTTCACGAACAACCTCGGCTTCCTCGACGGCCAGGGCCGCGCGACGGCGACGTTCACGCTGCCCCTCGGCCTCAACGTCGTGAACCCGATCACGGCGTACCACGCGTACGTCGTGCTCGACCTGGCGCCGGCGGTCATCGGCGTGAGCAACGCGGTCCCGGTCCTGCTGACCCCGTGACGCGAGCGGACGAGCGCG
>CAZGTQ010000188.1:0-26459 GCA_964528575.1 uncultured Planctomycetaceae bacterium
GCTCGTTGTGGAAGCAGAGCACGTGCTGGCGGAACGCGCCGCGCTCGTCGTACAGGTGCGTGCGCAGCGCCGGGAGTTCGGCGACGAGCGCGTCGAGCGCGCCCGCCAGCGTGCTCGCCTCGACCTCGACCTGGCGCCGGCCCCCGACGATGCCGTCGAGCACGCTCGGGAGCTCGCACGTGACGCGCGCCACCGCTCTCACTCCTCGACGAACGCCTCGACCGTGAGGACGCGCGGCAGCCGGCACGGGAGCGCGCGCCACGAGTCGCCGCCGTCCGCGCTGACGTACACGTCCCCCGCGGTCGTGCCGAAGTACACGCCGCACGGATCGAGGTGGTCGGTCGACATCGCCGAGCGCAGGACGGCGGTGTAGGCGTGCTCCTGCGGCAGGCCCTTCGTGAGCGGCTCCCACGAGTCGCCGCCGTCGCGGCTGCGGTGCACGCGCAGCGCGCCGTCGACCGGCATGCGGTACTCGTCGGACTCGAGCATCGACGCGTACAGCGTCTTCGTGCGCCCGTCGATCACGAGCGGGAAGCCGAAGCTCGAGGGCAGCCCGTTCTCGATGCGCTCCCAGCCGGCGCCGCCGTCGCGCGTGCGGAACATGCCGGTGTGGTCCATGCGCCAGATCACGTCGGCGTCCGCCGGATCGGCGACCAGGGCGTGCACGCAGTAGCCGATGTCGTGCACCTCGTCCTCGATGATGCAGGGCACGCCGGCGTTGCGCGCAGCCCAGCTCTCGCCGCCGTCGTCGCTGGCGAACACCCCGACGGCGGAGATGCCGACCCACAGGCGCGCCGGGTCGGTCGGATCGGCCAGCAGGCTGTGCGCACACAGGCCGCCGGCGCCGGGGAACCAGCTCGGCCGCGACTCCATGCCGGTCAGCGACTCGACCTCGCTCCAGCGCTCGCCGCCGTCGTCGCTCGCGAACAAGCCGGCCTCGTCGACGCCCGCGAACAGTCGGTCGCCCGCGCGCGCGAGCCTCCAGATCTGCTTGAGCGAGAAACCGGACTCCTCGGTGTAGCTCGGACTCTGGGCGACCTGCTCGAACGCGTCGAACGCGCGCGTGCGGTGGATCGCGGGCCCGTAGACGTCGCTCGCGGTCGCGAGCAGGTAGCCGTCGCCGAGGTCGCGCGCGGCCGCCGTGACCTTCCAGCCCTTGAAGAGCGGGCCCTCGATCGTCCAGTCGCGCCGGTCGCGACCCGAGCGGAGCAAGAAGGCGCCTTTGACGGTGCCGACGAGCACGGTGATCTGCATTCGCGTGGTCTCCAGGAAGGACGTCCGGCCCTGTTCCGCGCGGGGCGGCCGCGCGTCTCAGACAATCTCGCCGTTTTTCTCGCACGGCTCGAGGAACCGAGCGAGGTGCTCGAGCTCCTCGCGCAGCTCGTCCGCCGAGGAGCACGTGAGCGCGACCTCGTGGCGGACCAGCGCGAGCAGCTTGCGCCGCGCGATCCACAGCCGGTTGCGGTCCTGGCGCTCGCCCGCGAGGTGGCCGCGCAGCACCGCGTGGTAGGGCGACTCCTCGGCCCGCAGCCGCGCCAGCGCGCGCTCGGTCAGCTCGAGCACCCACTCGCGGTCGAAATCCGGGTCCGACGCCGCCGGGTCGAGCGCGTCCGACGACTCCGCGACGAAGGCCGCGCTCCCCGAGCGCGACTCGCCCCGCCGGCGCGCGCGGTCGGCGACGGCGCCGCGCACGATCGCGAGCAGGAGCCCGCGGAAGCGCCCGCGCCGCGCGTCCGCGCGCGCGAGCACGCGGCCCGCGAGCAGGCGCACGAAGACGTCCTGGCACACGTCCTCGGCGTCGCTCGCCGCCCACCCGCGCCGCGCGAGGTAGCGCAGGACCGGCGCGCGGTAGGACTCGGCGAAGCGCTCGAGCGCGCGCTCGTCGTCCGCCCCGGCCTCGCGGATCGTCGTCCAGACCGTCGTGGGGAACACCGGGGCAGCTTATCCGACCCGCGGCCGGCGCGCCGGGTCGACGACGACGCGGGTCTCCAGGCGCACGCCCGCGGCGCGCATGCGGGCCCGGACCGTGTCGCGCGCGACGCCGAGCAGCCGCGCGGCGCGCGAGACGTTGCCGCCGGAGGCCTCGAGCGCGCGGATGAGCGCGCGCAGCTCGAGCTGGCCGAGGTCGAGATCCTCGTCGGGCTGCGCGGGCGCGGGCGCGGATGCGGCCGCGGGCGTGACGGCCGCGACGGCCGCGACGGCCGCGACGGCGGCCATCGCGCGCGCGCTGCGCGGCAGGCTCAGCACGAGCGCGTCCGCCGTGACGAGCGGCCCGTCCTCGAGCAGCACGACGCGCTCGATCACGTTGCGCAGCTCGCGCACGTTGCCGGGCCACGGGTGCGCGACGAGCGAGGCCAGCGCATCGGGCGTGAAGCCCTCGAACGGCTGGTGGAAGCGGCGCGCGTAGAGCTCGAGGAAGTGGCGCGCGAGCAGCGGCACGTCCTCGCTGCGCTCGCGCAGCGGCGGCACGCGCAGCACGACGACGCTCAAACGGTAGTAGAGGTCGCGGCGGAACGAGCCTTCCCGCACGAGCTCCTCGAGGTCCGCGTTCGTCGCGGCGACGAAGCGCACGTCGACCGCGAGCTCGTCCGTGCCGCCCAGACGGCGGAACGTGCGCTCCTCGAGGAAGCGCAGGAACTTCGCCTGGAGCGCCTGCGGCAGCTCGCCGATCTCGTCGAGGAACAGCGTGCCCCCCGCGGCGATCTCGAGCAGGCCCGCCTTGCGCTTGCGCGCATCGGTGAACGCGCCCGCCTCGTGACCGAAGAGCTCCTCCTCGACGAGCGAAGCGGGAATCGCGGAGCACGTCACCGCGACGAACGGCTGCGCCGCGCGCGGGCTGCCCTCGTGCAACGCGCGCGCGACGAGCTCCTTGCCGGTCCCCGTCTCCCCCACGACGAGCACGCTCGAAGCGCCGCTGCGCGCGATGCGCGCGAGGTCGCGGCGCAACGCGACGATCGCGGCGCTCGTACCCAGGATCGCCAGCGGACGCACCGGCGCATCCGCGCTCTCCAATGTGGCGAGATCTCCCACGATTGGAGGGAGCATCGCACGCCGCGGAGTGCGGGCAACGAGCATCCGACTTTCACCAAGAGCTTGTGCAGCAGCGACTTGCGTAGGCCGGCACGCGGCCAGGAGGCGCGGCACGGCTCTTGCGGAGGTTGGCGCCACGAGCGAGCGCACCCCCGCGCCCGGAAGGCGCTCCGTGCTCCTCGAGAAGGAACGGCACCGATGAACGAGAAGAAACCGACGCCCGGCAAGGGCCCGACCGATCCCGCTTCGAACCCTGCGAAGAAGGCCACGCCTCCGCCGCGGCCGAACGACCCCAAGAACGCGCCGCGCCCGCAGGACAAGCCGCGCGTCAAGCCGAAGGGCTGACAAGGAAGGCCACCCGACGGTTCGAGACGGTTGACTTGCCGACGGGGACCGACGCCGCGCGTGGCGGGAGCTGGAGAGGGCTCCCGTCCCGCGCGGCTCTATTCGGGGGGGGAGCCTACAATTCGGCGCATGCAGGAGAGCGCGCCGCCGAACGACGACGATCGCGAGCTCGCGCGCCGCGCGATCGATGCGGGGCTGTTCGCGCCCGGGCTGTTGGCGGACGGTGCGCTGCGCGACGACGTGCGCGCCCCCGACAAGTACGAGCTCGTGCGTCCGCTCGGCCGCGGCGGCGCCGGCGAGGTGTGGCTGGCGCGCGACCGCGACCTCGACCGCCTGGTCGCGCTGAAGTTCCTCGGTGACGTGCCGCCGTCGGTGCTCGAGCGCTTCCGGCGGGAAGCGCGCTACGCGGCGCGGCTCGAGAGCCCGTCGATCGTGCGCATCTGGGCGCTGGAAGAGGCGGACGGCCGTCCGTGCATCGCGATGGAGTACGTCGACGGCGGCAACCTCGCCGACGCGCGCCTCGACGACCGCCGGCTCGCGCTGACGCTGCGCGAGGTCTGCTCCGCGCTCGACCACGCGCATGCGCACGGCATCGTCCACCGCGACATCAAGCCGGAGAACGTGCTGCTCGACAGCCGCGGGCGCGCGTACCTCACCGACTTCGGCATCGCGCGCGACCTGTCGTCCGCGCCGGGTGCGACGCTCTCGAACCACGGCCAGGTGATGGGCACGCCCGCGTCGATGGCGCCCGAGCAGGCGCGCGGCGAGCCCCTCGCGGTCGACGCGCGCACCGACGTCTACGGCATCGGCGCGACGCTCTACTTCAAGCTCGCCGGCCGCTGGCCGTTCCAGGGCGAGACCGTCGTCGACGTCCTGCACGCGGTGATCCACGACGAGCCGCCGTTCCCGCGCTCCTTCCGCACCGACATCCCGCGCGCGCTCGAGGCGATCGCGCTGCGCTGCCTGCAGAAGCGGCCGAAAGACCGCTATCCGTCGATGCGCGCGGTGATCGAGGAGCTCGACCGCTATCTCGCCGGCAGCCCCGTCGCGTCCGAGAGCGGTCCCTGGTTCAAGCGCCTCGTGCGCACGATCGCCGGCCCGTCCGCTCCCACGCCGCGCCCCGCGCCGCCGGCCGGGCCCGCCGACGATCCGTTCTGGACGCTCGGCATGGACGTCGCGCGCCAGCTCGCGGAGTGGGACGCGAACGTGTATCGCATCGCGAACGACGTGACGCGCACGTTCGGCACGCTCGAGCGCATCGCCGAGCGCCTCGGCGCGTTCCTCGACGAGCACCCCGACGCGGCGTGGGCGCGCTTCTACCGCGGGATGGCGCTCCTGCGGCGCGGCCGGCTCGACGACGCGCTCCTCGACATGGAGCAGGCGATCGACCGCGTCGGCGGCATCGCGGGCGCGCACTTCGAGCTCGGACGGCTCTACCTCGAGCTGCACCTGCGCCAACAGCGCGACGCGCGCACGCACATCACGAGCGAGGGCCGCGTGGAGCACCTCGAGTCGTCGCTCGGCCGCTTGCGGCAGGCCGCGGTCGCGTTCGCCGAGGCGAGCCGGCTCGACGCCGACCTGCCCGCGTGGCGCGTCGCGTACGCCGACGCGGTCGCGGCGTTCGCAGCCGACGACTGGGACGGCTGCCGCGCGGCGTGCGACGCGATCCTCGCCGAGGACGCCGACGCGGACGAAGTGTGGAAGCTGCGCGGCGACGCGCTCGCGCTGGGAGGCGGCGACCCGTTCCCGAGCTGGGAGCGCGCGCTCGAGATCCGGCGCGGCTCGTGGCAGGTGTGCGTCGCGCAGGCACGCGCGTGGATCGAGCGCGGCGACGCCGAGGCGGCCGAGCGCGCCATCGACCGCGCGCTCGCGATCCGGCCCGACCTCGTCGAGGCGCTGCTGCTGCGCGTCGCGCTGCGCGCCGGCGACCGCGCGGCCCTGCCCGAGCGCCTCGCGCTCGTCGAGCGCTGCGTCGCCCAGGCACCGGACGAGTACGAGCCCAACGTCGTGCGCGCGGAGCTGCTCGTCGAGCGCGCACAGGACGAGAGCACGCCGGACGAGGAGCGCGACGAGGCGCTCGCGGCCGCGCTCGCGACGCTCGCCCACGCGGCGGCGCTGACGGGCTGCCAGAATCGCGTGCACGTCGCCCGCACGCGGGCGTTGCTCGCGAGCGCGGAGCGGGCGATCGCCGCCGGCCGCGATCCGAGCGAGCACCTCGACGGCGTCGAGCGGATGCGCGCCGAGATGGTCGGACGCGTCGCGAAGGAGCCGCCGTGGGCCGCGCTGCTGGCCCGCGCGGAAGCGCTGGGATTTCGCCAACGTCCGCTCCTCCCGCGCCGTTCGGGAGGCCGAGGAACAGGACGATGACGAGCGACGAGCTGGAAAAAAGGACCGACTTCGACCGCCGCAGGCTGCTGGGGTGGACCGCGCTGGGCGCCGCGGGGGCGACGATGCCGGCGTGGCTGGCGGCCTGCTTCCGCGCGGAGGGGGAGCCGGGCGACCCGCTCGGCGGCGCCGGAGTCGACCGAGTCGACGACGCGCTGCGCAGAGCGCGGCGCGACGGCAAGCCGCTGCTCGCGATCGTGATCCCGCGCGACGACGACGCGAAGTACGAGCGCGGCGAGGCGTTCGGCGCGCTGCTCACGCACGGGCCGACGCGCGCGCTCGCGGACCTCGCGCTGTGCCGCGTGACGTGCGCGACGCTCGCCGAGCTCGACGAGCACGTGCCCACGGTCGGCGTCGGCGGGCCCGCGGAGCCGTGGGCGGTGCTCGTCGAGACGTCGGGGCGCGCCTGGGTCGCCAAGCCGCTGCATGCGGAGCTTCCGGCGAAGGCCATCTACTCGGGCTATGGGTCTAGGGAGGAGATGAGCGAGTCCGTCGAGCGGCGGGTCGATGCTCTCGCAGCGGTGCTCTCGGGCGCGATCGCGGGCGAGCGCGACTTGCTCGCGCACCGCGCCCGCACGGCGCGCGCGAAGCTCGCCGCCGCCGAGATCGCGGCGATCGAGACGCACGCCGAGGCGCCCGAGCAGCTCGAGGGCGCGCTCGTCGAGCGCGGAGCCGCGCTCCTGCGCCTCGCGGCGGAAGACACGAATCCCGCGCGCATCCTCGCGGTCCTCGCGCGCGCGACCGAGCGCCGGCTCGTCGAGGGCACGCCGGACGGCGCGCGCTGGGCGACCACGGCGGGCTGCGGCATCGACGTCGACGGAGACGACGAGAGCTGCGGCGTCGCGTGCGGCATGGGCTTCGTGCCGGAGATCTCGCAGCGCTTCCTCTGGTTCTTCGCGACGTCGTAGCGGCCGTGGCCTGTCGCGTCGATCGACGGCACGTGCTCGGCGCGGCGCTCGCCGCGGCGGGCGCCTCGATCCCGGCGTGGCTCGCGCTGCGCTTCCTCGCGCTGGGCGATCGCGCCGCCCGGTCGATCCGCACGTCGTACGAAGCGGACGTCGAGCGGCTCGGAGTCGCGCTGCGCGGCGCGCGGAGCGAAGGCAAGCCGCTGCTCGTGCTCGTCGTCCCCGAGAACGGCGCGGCGCGCCTCGAGCGCGGGACCGCGATCGCGTCGTTGCTGCGCCTCGGCCCCGTCGAAGCGCTCGCCGACCTCGCGTCGTGCCGCGTGACGTGCGCGACCCTCGCGCAACTCTCCGAGCACGCGCCGGTGCCGCCTGCCGACGGCGAGCCGTGGGCCGCGCTCGTCGAGCCGGCGGGCGACGTGCGCATCGTGTGCGCGACGCTGCCGCCGCTCCCGCCGCCCAACATGGTCGACCACCGGGATCTCGTCGCGCGGCGCAGCGCGATCCTCGGCGCGGCGCTGTCCGACGCGATCGCCGGCGACCGCGAGGTGCTCGAACGCCGCGCCCGCGACGCGCGCGCCGCGCTCGACGTGACGGAGATCGCGGCGATCGAGGCGAGCCTCGCGACGCCCGCAGAGCTCGACGGCGCGCTCGTCGAGCGTGGAGCCGCGCTCCTGCGCCTCGCGGCCGAGGACGGGCACCGCGCGCGCCTCTTGCGCGTGCTCGCGGACGCGACCGAGCGCCGCCTCGTGCACGGCTCCCCCGCCGGCGCGCGCTGGGCGACCGCGCTGCCGTGCGGCTACGCGATCGACGGCGAGGAGCCCGTCGTGTATCCGTGCGGCATGGCCTTCGTCCCGGAGCACTCGAAGCGCTTCCTGCGCTTCTACGTCGCGTCGTAAGCTGGCGGGCGATGGCGGAGCGATGAGCGCGATGAAGAAGCTGCTCTTGGCCGCGGGCGCGCTCGTCCTCGTCGTGGCGGCGTGCCTGGCCGTCGGCGCGCTCCAGCCGGTCGAGCACGTCGCGTCGAGCCGCGTCGATCTCGCGGCCGAGCGCGAGGCGGTGTGGGCCGCGCTCGCCGACTTCGAGAGCTGGCCGCAGTGGAACGGCGCGGCGGACGCGGTGCGGCGCGGCGCGGACCGCGAGGGCAAGGCCGTGTGGGTCGTGTCGAGCGAATGGGGCGACATGCCGTCGATCGTCGAGACGAACGACCCGCCTGCGAAGCTCGTGACGCGCATCCCCGCGGACGCCGACCTCGGCTTCACCGGGAGCTGGACGTACGCGCTCGAGGAGCGCCCGAGCGGCGGGACGCGCGTGACGGTGACCGAGCACGGCGCGGTGGAGAGCGCGCTCTTCCGGTTCTTCTTGGTGTTCACCGGCTACCACGGCACGCAGCAAGAATTCCTGCGCGACCTCGCCGCGCGCTTCGGCGAAGACGTCGAGCCGGTGCCGGTCGAATGAGCGTCGGCGTCGGACTCGTCCTGCCGCCGAGCGAGCGCGACCTCGAGCTGCTCGCGCCGCTCCTCGAGAGCGAGCCCGACTACTACGAAGTCGCACCGGAGACGCTGTGGCGCGTCGCGGACGGACGACTCGCGCCGAACGGCTACCACGCGAAGTTCGCGGAGCTGCACGCGCGCAGCGGCCGCCCGTTCGTCGCGCACGGCGTGGCGTACTCGGTCGGCTCCGCGTCGCCCGGCGAGGACGAGCGGCGCGCGCGCTGGCGCGACGCGATCGCGGCGAGCCACGCCACGTTCGACTTCTGCTGGTACACCGACCACCTCGGCGCGACCGTGCTCGCGGGGCGCAACGTCGCGCTCCCGATGCCGCTGCCGATGACGGCGGGCGTCGCCGACTGCGTGCGCGCGCGGCTCGCCGCTCTGCAGACGGTCGTGCCCGACGTCGGGCTCGAGAACTCGGTCTTCTACCACCTGTACGGCGACCCGCTCGACGAGCCGGCGTTCCTCGCGCGCTGCGTCGACGCGCCGCGCATGCATCTGTTGCTCGACCTGCTCAACGTGCACGTCATGGCGGCGAACTTCGACTTCGACGCGGCGGAGTACGTGCGGCGCCTGCCGCTCGAGCGCGTCGTCGAGATCCACGTCGCCGGCGGCGGCGCGAGCGAGCCGGGCTGGCTGCCGGGCGGCGCGACGCGGCGGCTCGACAGCCACGACCACGCGGTGCCCGAAGCGGTGTGGGCGCTGCTCGAGAGCGTGCTCCCGCGCTGCACGGCGCTGCGCGGCGTGACGCTCGAGCGCATGGAAGGCAGCCTGCGCGACGGCGACGTGCCGCTCGTGCGCGAGGAGCTGCGGCGCGTGCGGACGCTCGTGCGATGAGCGCGGACGACGCGCTCGTGCGCTTCGAGCGCATCGTCGCGGACGCGCTCGTCGCGCCGGATCCGCCGGCGGCGCTCGAGCGGGCGGCGCGCGACGCGGACCTACCGGACGAGCTGCGCGCCGCGCTCGCCGCGGTCGACGCGACCGGGCTGCGGCTCTCGGCGCTGATCGTCGCGCGGCTGCGCTTCGAGCGCTTGATCCACGGCTCGCGGCGCGCGGCACAGTGGTACGACGACGAGCCCGCGGCGTTCGCGGCCGCGTTCCGGCGCTACCAGGAAGCGGTGCCCGCGACGGCGTTCTTCCCGGCGGCGGAGGCGCGCGCGTTCGAGACGTGGATGGACGCGGGGGCCGGCCGAGCGGGCTCATGAGGTCATGAGAGTGCTTTTGCGAGCGATCGCCTCCGCTTTCGCCGGGGCGGCGTAGAACGGGGGCGACCGGCCAGCAGCCACACGCCACGGGAGGTGTCCGATGCTCGCTGCACCCGTTCGAGTCGTTCTCGGTGCTCTCTTCGCCGCGTCCGTCGCCGGCTCCGCAGCCGCGCAGTCGCTCGTCGTCTGGGACGGCGCCGGGGCGATCGTCGAATTCTCGGGGCCACCGGATGCCGCCGTCTGCGGCTATCCGGCCGGCATCCCCCTCGCGTTTCCGCCGGCGGCCGGTTGCGGTCCGGGGTTGTTCCCCGTCGGGCCTCCGGCGCCGGGCATGCCCGGCGGCGTCACGTACGACGCGGCGACCGACACGATCTACGTCTCCGACGGCGTGCTCGTCGAGTCCTACACCGCGGCCGGCGCGTTCATCGACTCGTTCACGATCCCCGCGCCGGTCTTCGGGCTCGGCTTCGACTCCGCCGTCGGACTGCTCTGGTCGAGCGATGGCGGGGCGCTGGCGTACGCGGTCGCGCCGCCGCCGGTCGGGACGTGCGGCGCGCTCGTCCCGTTCGCGGTCCTGCCGTTCCCCGTTCCGCTCCCGGTCGGCGCGGGTCCCATGTCGGGCATCGACTGGGACCCGGGAACCGGCTCGCTGCTCGTCAGCACCCTCGGCGGCCTCGTCGTGAGCTTCCTCCCCGGCGGCGCGCCCGGACCGTTCGGCGTCTTCCCGGTCGCGCCGAGCCCGTGCTTCCCGCCGCCGCCCGCCTTGCCGATCCTGCGGATTGCGGTCGACCGCGGCTCGCCGTTCGGGCCCGGGCATCTGTACGTGAGCGACGGCCTCACGGTCGCGAGCGTGCTCCCCGGCGGCCTTCCCGCGCCGCCGACGTTCGCGTTCCCCGGACCGGGCGGCGCCCCGTGCTTCCCGTCGGCGGCTCCCGCGGTGGGCCTCGCGTTCGCCGCGCACGGCATCTCGTACGGCGCGGGCAGCGACCCCGATGGGCTCGTGCCGCCGACGATCGGCGCCACCGGCGCGTCGACGACGCCCGGGCCGCTGTTCGCGCACACGCTGACCGGCGCCGTGCCCGGCGGCGTCGCGATCCTCGCGGTCGCGGTCGCGTCGGCGTGCCCGCCGATCCCGGTCTCGGGCGTCGTCGCGCACATCGGGCCGCCGCTCCTCCTGCTCGGCCCGGTCCTCGCGGGTCCCGCGGGCGTCGCCGTCCTGCCGACGCCGCTGCCCGCCGGGATGGCGGCGATCGGAGCGACGCTCTACACGCAGTGGATCGTGTTCAAGCCGCTCGGACCGAGCCCGTTCCAGGCGAGCGACGCGCTCAGCTTCCGCATCGCGCTACCGTAGCTGCTTGCACGAGAGCCGACGGGTCTCCTTTTCGGTCGCGGCGGGGCTCTTCCTGGTCTCCGCCGCGATGCTCGCGCTGCAGGTCCTGCAGACGCGCATCCTCGCCGTCACGATGTGGCACCACTGCTCGACGATGGTGGTGACCATGACGATGCTCGGCTTCGCGGCCGCCGGCGCGTTCGTCACGGTGCGCCGCGGGCTGCTCGCGCCGCCCGTCGCCCCGCAGCTCGCGTGGTGCGGCTCGCTGTTCGCCGTCGCGACGCTCGGCGCGTACGTCCTGCTCGCGCGGACCGCCGACCGCGCCGCGGTGATGACCGCCGCGGGCGACTACGTCGAGCTCTCGCTGTTCTACAGCTATCTGTTCGTACCGTACTTCTTCGGGGGGCTGGTCGTGACGATCGCGCTCGCGACCGCGGCGAACGTGCACCGGCTGTACTTCGTCGACCTCGTGGGCAGCGCGGCCGGAGCGTGGCTGTTCTTCGCGGCGGTCGAGCCGCTCGGGGCGGAGCGGCTCGTCGTCGCGTGCGCGGCGGCGGGTCCGCTCGCCGCGCTGGTGTTCTCGGCGGCGCCCGAGCGCGGGGCGTCGCGGCGCGCCCGCCTCGCGGGGATCGGAGCCGCGCTCGCCGCGCTCGCGGGGTGCGCCGCGTTGCTCGCCGATCCGGCGCCGCTCGCCGTCCTGGTCGCGAGCAACAAGGCCGAGGCGCACGTGCTGCGGCGCGAGCCGGGCGCGGAGGTCGTCGCGCGCCGCTGGTCGCCGCTCTGCCGCCTGGACGTCGTGCGCGTCCCCGCGAGCGACGGAGCGGCGGAGGTGCTGCACGTCTACCAGGACGGCGACGCCGCGACGATCGTGCACTCCGACGCGGGCTGGGGCAGCAGGCCTGCGCTCGACATCAAGACGCTCGCGTACGTGCCGCACGTGCTGGGCGCGCCCGCGGACGGCCCGGCGCCGCCGCTGCGCGTGCTCTCGCTCGGCGTCGGCGGCGGGAGCGACCTGCGCTACGCGCTCGACCACGGCGCGACGAGCGTGCTCGGCATCGAGCTCAACCCCGCGATGGTCGACCTCGTCGGGCGCGAGCTCGCGCCGTTCCACGGCGACCTGTACCGCCGGCCGGGCGTCGAGGTGCGCGTCGGCGAGGGGCGTGCGGCGCTGCGGCGGATGGACGAGCGCTTCGACGTGCTGCAGATCTCGGGGACCGACACGTACACCGCGGCGAACGCGGGAGCGCACGTCCTGTCGGAGTCCTACCTGTACACGGCGGAGGCGTTCGCGGAGTACTTCGCGCACCTCGAGCAGGGCGGCACGCTCGGGCTGGTTCGGCTCGCGTTCGACCCGCCGCGCGAGAACCTGCGGCTGCTCGCGCTCGGTCTCGAGGCGCTGCGCCGCCGCGGCGTCGAGCGGCCGTCGCGGCACGCCGCGATCGTCGTGCAGGAGGCGCGCGATCCGCTGACGGGCGAGTCGTTGCGGCGCGCGGGGAGCGTGTTCTCGCTCGACCCGCTGCCCGCGGACGTGGTCGCGCTGCTGCGCCGCGCGGACGAGGTGCCGGGCCACCGCGTCGCGTACGCGCCGGGGCTCGCCGAGGACAACGCATTCACGCGGCTCGCCCGCGCGATCGACGAGAGGCGCGAGGAGGCGTTCTACGACGAGTACCCGCTCGAGGTCGCGCCGGTCGTCGACGACTCGCCGTTCTTCTTCCGCTTCCACGGCTGGCGCGCGCTCTTCGGGGGCGGCGGCGCGCCGCGCTACCAGGACCTGACCGGCGGGCCGATCGGCGTGCGGCTGCTCGGCGCCATGCTCGCGCAGACGGTCGTGCTGTCCACGCTGCTCGTGCTCGTCCCGCTCGTCCTCGTGCGGCGGCGCGGCCTGGCGGTGCCGAGCGCGGGCCGCCACCTCGCGTTCTTCGCGGCGCTCGGCGCGGGCTTCTTCCTGCTCGAGATCAGCGCGATCCAGCGCCTCGTCCTGTTCCTCGGACATCCGACGTACTCCCTCACGGTCACGCTCGTGTGCTTGCTCGTGTCCGCCGGGCTGGGGAGCCTGTTCGCGCGGCGGTTCGACGCGCGGCCGGAGCGGGCGCTGCGCGGCGTCGCCGCGGCCCAGGCGGTCGCGATCGCTGCGTTCGCGCTGGGGCTCGAGCCGCTGTTGGACGCGCTGCTGCACCTGCCGCTGGGCGGCCGCGTCGCGTGCGCCGCCGCCGTGCTCGCGCCGCTCGGCTTCGTCCTCGGCATGCCGTTCCCGATCGGCCTGGCGCGCCTGCGCCGTCTCGCGCCGCCACTCGTGCCGTGGGCGCTGGGCGTGAACGGAGCCGCGGGCGTCGTCGCGTCGGTCGTGGCGGTGCTCGTCGCGATGGAGAGCGGCTTCCGCGCGGTCGCGCTCCTCGCGCTCGGGCTGTACGTCGCGGGCGCGCTGATCGCGACGAGCGGGCCGCTCGCGCCTCGCGTCGGGACGTCTCGGCCGGCGCGAGAGTGACGCGCTCGCCGGGCTCG
Organism: uncultured Planctomycetaceae bacterium; assembly: GCA_964528575.1. GTDB lineage: Bacteria > Planctomycetota > UBA1135 > UBA1135 > CAZGTQ01. The sequence goes on from CAZGTQ010000188.1 coordinate 13,193, forward strand.
TTCCTGTTCGCGCTCAGCGTGCAGCCGCTCGATCCGCGGCGTCTCGAACACTACGCTCCGGTGCCCCCATGCGAGGCGCGCCCTTTCACTGTGTCCTGTTGCTCGCGTCCTGCGCCGCGTCGCCTCGCCAGGAGCTCGCGACGATCGCTCTGCAGGACGGCGGCGAGCCGGCGCCGGCGGTCGTCGACACCAGCGACGGCGCGGACTGGGTGCGGCTCGTCTCCGGCGAGTGGATCAAGGGCGAGATCGTCGTCCTGGACCGGGAGAAGCTCGAGTTCGACAGCGCGGAGCTCGACTCGCTCGCGATCGATTGGAGCGACGTCGTGGAGGTTCGCACGGCGCGCACGTTCACGGTCGCGCTCGAGAGCGGCTTCGAGCGCGTCGGCGTCCTGCGGCTCGAGGGCGAGCGGGTGCTCGTCGGCGGACAGGAGCTCCAGCGCTCGGAGGTCTTCCGCATCGTGCCGGGCGTGCCGAACGGGCTGGGCCGCTGGTCGGGCCGCGTCGCGCTCGGCGGCACGGCGCGCCGGGGGAACACCGATCAGGTCGACGTGACGGCGGCGCTCTCGTTCCTGCGGCGCACGGCGCTCAGCCGACTGCCGATCGACTACGTCGGCGCGTACGGCGAGCTCGAAGGCGAGAAGAGCGCCGACAACCACCGTTTCACGGCGCAGTACGACCGGTTCGTCGGGCCGCGTCTGTTCGTGACGCCGCTGGGGATCGAGCTCTTCCACGACAGCTTCCAGAACGTCGACTTGCGCGTCGCGCCGTTCACGGCGCTCGGCTACACGGTGGCCGACACGAATCGCGTGCAAGTCGATCTGATCGGCGGCCTCGGCTACCGCTACACGCGCTACGACTCCGGTCTGGAATCGTCGGACGACACGAGCTTCGCGCTCGCCGGCACGACGATCTCGTGGGACCCGACGCCGACGGTCGACGTCGACTTCGAGTACAGCGCGCAGATCGGCCTCGAGGACGCGAGCGACACGAACCAGCACGCGGAGCTCGTGCTCGCGCTCGACCTCTGGTGGGACTTCGACCTCGACGTGCGCTTGCGCTGGACGCGCGTCGGCGACCCGCAGGCGGACGGCGACGGCGACGTGCCGGACGAGGACGACTTCCGCTTGACGGTCGGGCTGGCGTGGGAGCTGTGAGCGGGGGCGTCAGCGGGCGTCGTGGCGCCCGCGCCGCTTCTCCAGCTCCTGCTCGAACAGCTCGACGAGCCGATACGAGAGGATCCGGCAGTTCTCCTCGTTGCGCGTCTCCATCGAGTCGATCCGATGCGGGAACTCGAGGAGCGCGTCCAGGATGCGCTCCTGGAGCTCCCCGCCCCCCTCGTGTGCCGAGTTCGCCATCGCCCCATGCTACCGCGGGGGGCGCGGGCGGCGGGCCGGCGCCTTCTTGCGGGTGCTCTTCTTCTTCGCCGCTTTCTTCGCCGCCTTCTTGTTCGCCGGCTTCAGCGAGCCCGCCGGGACCCAGCCCTCCGGCGGCGTCTCGCCGCGCATCTCGTAGAGGAAGCGCGATGGCATGCTCACGGCGCGGCTGCCGTAGCGCGCCCGCTCGGCGGTGTACGTGACCTGGAGCACGCGGCGGGCGCGCGTGATGCCGACGTACATGAGGCGACGCTCCTCCTCCACCGTGTCCTCCTCGACCGAGCGCGCGTGCGGGAGCAAGCCCTCCTCGCAGCCGACGAGGTACACGCGCGGGAACTCGAGGCCCTTCGCGGCGTGCAACGTCATCAACGTCACCGCCTCGCGCTTTTTCGGCGACTCGTCGCCGAACGCGTCGGTGGCCGTGAGTGCGAGCTCTTCGAGGAACGCGCCGAGCGACGGCTCCGACGCGCGGCGCACGTGGTTCTCCGCGAAGTTCATCACCTCGCCGACCGCGTTCCAACGGTCCTCGCGCTGGCGCGGGTCGTCGTACGAGCGATCGACTTCCGTGCGGTAGCCGACGACCTCGAGCACGTCGCGGATGCAGCGCACGAGGTTCGCGCCCGGCTCGTTCGCGCCCAGGCGCGCGAGCGTCGAGCGGAACGAGCGGGCGGCGTCGAGCGCGGCCGGCTGGACGCCGTCGAGCGGCTCGCTCGACGCCAGCAGATGCGGCACGCTCACGCCGCGAGTCGTCGCGTGCTTGACCAGCTTCTCGATGCTCGTCCGACCGATGCCGCGGCTCGGCCGGTCGATCACGCGCAAGAACGCGACCTCGTCGTCGGGGTTGGCGAGCAGCTTCAGGTACGCGAGGACGTCGCGCACTTCCTTGCGGTCGAAGAACGAGGGGCCGCCGACGAGCACGTACGGGACGGCGCGCGAGCGGAGCTCGGCCTCGAACGCGCGCGGCTGGATCTGCGTGCGGAACAGGATGGCGCAGTCGGCGAGCGCCGCGCGGCCCTCGCGCACGTGGCGCATGATGTCCTTGACGACGTACGTCGCCTCCTCGGTCTCGTCGCGCAGGCGGCGCACGACGACCTGCTCGCCCTCGCCGTAGGCGGAGCGCAGCGCCTTCTCGTGGCGCGCGGGGTTGTGCGCGATGACGCGGTTCGCCGCCTCGAGGATCGGGACGGTGGAGCGGTAGTTCGTCTCGAGCCGCACGACCTTCGCGCGCGGGAAGTCGCGCTCGAAGTTCAAGATCTTCGTCACGTCCGCGCCGCGCCAACCGTAGATCGACTGGTCGTCGTCGCCGACCACGCACAGGTTCTCGTGTCCGCCGGCGATCCCGTGCACGATCTCGTACTGCGGCGCGTTCGTGTCCTGGTACTCGTCGACCATGACGTAGCGGAAGCACTCGCGGAAGCGCGCGCGCACCTCGGCGTCGTCGCGCAGCAGGCGCACCGTGCGCAGGAGCAGGTCGTCGAAGTCGACCGTGCGGGCGCGCGCGAGCTGGTCCTCGTAGCGCCGCCACGCGCGGCCGATCAGCTCCTCGGTGTCGTCGCCCGCGCCGTCGAGGAAGGCGCTCTGCTCGATGCAGCGGTTCTTGAGGAGCGAGATCCGCGCCTGCAGCGCGCTCGCTCGCATCTTCGTCTCGGGGACGCGCAGCTCGCGCAAGGCCGCTTTCAGCGCGGTGATCTGGTCCGAGGCATCGCAGATCGTGAAATTGCTCGGCAGCCCCGCCGCGCGCGCGTTCTTGCGCAGCGCGCGCACGCAAAACGAGTGGAACGTGCCGATCGTCAGCTCTTTCGCCCGCTTCTTGCCGACGAGCTGGGCGACGCGGTCGCGCATCTCGGCCGCCGCCTTGTTCGTGAACGTCATCGCGAGGACGTTCCGCGGGTCGACGCGGCGCTGGAGCAAGTGCGCGATCCGCACGGTGACGACGCGCGTCTTGCCGGTGCCGGCGCCCGCGAGCACGAGCACGGGACCTTCGGTCGCTTCCACGGCCGCGCGCTGCTCGGCGTTCAGTGCGGCGATCAGTTCTCTCACGTTGGCTCCGGGTGACGGGCGGCCGATTACACGCGCGGATCGGCGCGTGACAAGGGCGAGACGCGCGAAGATTCGCGCCGCCGCTCCGCGCGGTCCCGAGTATGCTCCTGGGCCGACTCGACGCGCTCAGGAGGAGCCTGGATGCAACGCACGACCGTCTTCGCGCTCTCGACCCTCGCTCTGTTCGCCACGCCTGCCGACGACGTGCACTTCGCGCCCGACGATGGGAGCGAAGCGACGAAGCACTACGTGCTCTCGATCGAGATGAGCGTCGACGAGGCGACGATGACGTTCGACGGCGACGACATCGGCGGCGACGGGGTGCCGGACGTCTCGGTGCGCTACGAGCGGCGCGTGCAAGCGACCGATCGGTACGAGCGGGTCGCCGGCGGGCGGCCGCTGAAGCTCGCTCGGCGCTACGACGCGCTGACGGCGCAGGCCTCGCAGACCGTCGGCGGCGGGGACGCAAGCGGACGACGCGCGCGAGAGCGACCTCGAGGAGCTCACCGTGGTCTTCACGTGGGATCCCGAGGTCGGCGAGTACGGACGCGCCTGGCCCGAGGACGAGGAGCACGACGACGAGCTGCTCGAGGGCCTGTGGGAGGACATGGACCTGCGCACGCTCCTGCCGCGCGAGTCCGTCGAGCGGGCGCCACGTGGGAGCTCGACGCGGACGACGTGCTGGCGGTCCTCGTCCCGGGCGGCGACCTGAAGCTGTCGCCCGATCCCGCCGAAGGCGGCGCCGAGCAGGGGGAGGGCCAGATCCAGATCCACGCTCCGAATCTGCCGGTCGACCCGCTCGCGTGGGTCCGCGCCCTCGACGGCGGCGGCCAGGCGACGTACGAGGGCCAGCTCGAGGTCGACGGCGTCCAGGTCGCGGTCGTCTCGATCGCGATCGACGTGACGGCCGCGAACGACCTGGTCGACTACTTCTCCGAGATCGGCGGCGGCGAGTTCGACAGCGCGTCCCTCGACGTCGCGATCGAGGCCGACGGCGAGCTCCTGTGGGACCTCGAGCGCGGCCGGGTCCACGCGCTCGCGCTCGAGGGCGACGTCTCGGCCGACTACGACATCACGATGTCGATCCTCGACGGCGTGCACAGCTTCGAGTCGAGCCAGCAGGTGTCCGGCGACTTGACGATCCGCATCGGGCTGGGCGAGGTCGACGAGTGACGGGCTCCGCCGCGGCGGACGCGGCGATTTGAGCGATCTTTGGCAAGTTATGGGCGTGAGATAAGAACGCTAAACTGCCTATAATTCCGCCGTGGACGCGATTTCCAACCCCTTCGCGCCGGGTGCCGGCACGCCTCCGCCCGAGCTGGCGGGGCGCGAGGCGCTGCGCGAGGCGGTCCACGTGGCGCTGGAGCGCGGGCGGCGAGGATCCCAGGCGAAGAGCGTCCTGATGATCGGCGTGCGCGGCGTCGGCAAGACGGTCTTGCTCGACCGCATGCGGGAAGACGCCGAGTCCGTGGGCATTCACACCATCCGGGTCGAGGCTCCGGAGAGCCGTTCGCTCCCGGCGCTCCTGGCGCCCCAGATCCGCCAGGCCCTGCTGCGGCTGTCGCGCAACGCCAAGGCGAAAGATCTCGCGGTCCGCGCGCTTCGCGGCCTGACCGGTTTCGCGCAGGCATTGAAGGCGACGTACCGCGACATCGAGGTCGGGCTCGATTTCCAGCCGGAGCCGGGGTTGGCGGACAACGGCGACCTCGAGCACGACCTCCAGGACCTGCTCGAAGCGGCGGGGGCAGCCGCGCAGAAGGCGGACACGGCACTGGCGATGTTCGTCGACGAGCTCCAGTACGTGGAGGAGGACGAGCTCGCCGCGCTGATCACGGCGCTCCACCGTACGGCCCAGAGGCGCCTGCCTGTCGTTCTCGTCGGCGCGGGGCTGCCTCAGCTGCGGGGCCGCATGGGGCGCGCGAAGTCGTATGCCGAGCGCTTGTTCGACTTCCCCGAGATCGGTCCGCTGTCGCCGGAGGCCGCCGCGCGTGCGATCGAGAAGCCGCTGCGCGACCAGGGCGTCGCCATCACGTCCGACGCGCTCGACAGCATCGTCGAGCGAACACGTGGCTACGCCTACTTCGTGCAGGAGTGGGGTAAGCACTCGTGGGACGTGGCCGAGGAGTCGCCGATCACCGCGGACGACGTCGAAACGGCGTCGACGACCGCGATCGCCGCGCTCGACGAGAGCTTCTTCCGCGTGCGGTTCGATCGACTCACACCCTCCGAGAAGCGCTACCTGCGCGCGATGGCGGAGCTCGGCCCGGGCCCTCATCGCTCCGGCGACATCGCCGATCAGCTCGGTCGCAAGGTCACTTCGCTCGGGCCGACGCGGAGCCAGCTCATCGCGAAAGGGATGATCTGGAGCCCGGCGCACGGCGACACGGCCTTCACCGTGCCGCTCTTCGACGAGTTCATGCGCCGCATCATGTCGGCCGACGACTGGCGTTCGTGAAGCGACCCCCGAGGAGCCGCCGAGCCGCTTCGTAGGAGCGCTCCCAGGGTCCCGGGAAGTTTCCTGGAAACGTTTTCCGCGGCACGGCGGCGTCCGCAACCCCTTGGAGGAGCTACAGTCGGGGCGACCATGGAGCTGCAGAGCGAAGCCGCGGGCGCCCACCTCGAGGGGCGCATCACCGACCTGGGGCGCGAGCTCGGGGAACGCCTGTCCAAGGTCCTCGCCGGCCTGCCCGACCGAGCGCAAGGCCCCCAGGCGTTGGCCAAGGCGCTGGGGCTCGACAAGGTGCTCACCAGCCGGCTGCTCAAGGCGACGCGCAACCGCGACGCGCTCGCGGTCGCCTACCACGTGCCGGGGACGGAGCCGCTGCGGCGTTTCCTGCGTGCGGCGCGGCGCAACGGCGTGCCGGCCGAGGACGTCGCGGCGGCGGACGACGCGGTGGGACGTTTCGCGGCGTTCGTGCGGCAGGAGGTCGGCGATCGCAGCGCGCTCGACGCGCTCATCAGCGCGTGGCTGCCCGAGGCGCGGCGCGAGTTCGAGCTGCGCCGCAAGCAGGCCGCGTACAAGGCGATGAGCCAGCTCAAGGGCGCGTCGGCCGACCTGCGCATCGGCACCGCCGTGCTGCACCCGAGCCGCGATGGGGAGCGGCTCGACCTGGTGTGGGTGTTCGGGATGTTCGGGCTGACGCGCTTGCGGCCCGGGAGCCGGGTGACGCTCTCGACGCGGCGGATGGGCCCGGACGCGAAGGGGCGGCGGCCGACGAGCCTCGCGGGCGAGGCGGTCGAGGAGCTCGTCGGTCTGCGGCTCGACCAGTTCTGCGACGCCCCCGCTCCGCTCGAGGTGCACCACTACGACGACGAGGTGCACTACGCGCTCGGCGAGAGCGGCTTCGGGCCGCACTCGGCGGTCGACATCGTCCTCGCCGAGGCGAACGTCGCCGAGCTGCCGCGCTACATGCCGCCCGAGATCGGGCGCAAGGCGTACTTCTTCTCGTCCGTGTCGACGCCGTCCAAGGCGCTGCACCTCGACGTGCTGCTGCACGACGACGTGTATCCGGGCGCCGAGCCCGAGCTGCGCATCTACGACATGGGGTTCGACGGCGCGGCCGACCCGAACGACCGGCGGCGCGACAAGGACCGGCTCGAGCTGGCCGAGGAAGTCCAGCGGCTGGGCCGCGGCGCGAGCGGCTTTCGCAGCGCGGGCATCCCCCGCTATGCGGATCTCGTCCGCCACGTGTTCGACGCGATGGGCTGGGAGGGCGAGCGCTTCCGCGGCTTCCGTTGCCGCGTCGACTACCCGATCTACGGCTCGCAGTACGTTCTCGCATTCGATCCGCCCCCGCCGCCGCAGGGAGTTCGCGCGGAAAATCCGCCGGCCGGCGGTCTCGACGGCGACGGTCGCGCATAGGTCTGTCCGGCCGCGCCCGCCGCGCGCCACCCGGCCGGTCCTCGGACGGTGGCCGGTCTGCGTGGGCGGCGTTACCCTGTGGCCCGAACTCGACCCAGGAGCGTCCGCTCGCTCCGACCAACCGGAAGCACGTCTCGGAGGACTCAAGAGGAATGGATAACGGGAAGACCCGCCGCGACTTCAACAAGCTCGCGGCGCTCGCGATGGGAGGCGTTCTCGCAGGCGCCACGTTCGGCTGCAAGAGCAACGGCGAGGGCGGCGACGGCGGCGGCGAGAAGCACGCGTGCAAGGGCCTGAACAACTGCAAGGGTCATGGCGGCTGCGCATCCGGCGACGCCGGTTGCGCCGCCAAGAACTCCTGCAAGGGCAAGGGCGGTTGCGCGACGGCGACGCACCACCAGTGCGCGGGCAACAACGAGTGCAAGGGCCAGGGCGGCTGCAAGTCCGGCGACCACGGCTGCGCCGGCAAGAACTCGTGCAAGGGCAAGGGCGGCTGCCACGTGCCGGTGAAGCACTAGCAGTCCGGCTCCACCACCGTACTCGCGGGGCGCGGCCGGCACGTCCGGGCGCGCCCCGCTGCTCGTCGTCGACACGACGTGTTCCCATTTCGATCGAACGATGCTCCCCAACCGCTGGAACCTGCCCGACCTGGGCGACGGGATCGGCCTGCGCTCGGTGCACTACCCGCACGTCCTCGAGCACGAGCCGGACGTCGACTGGTTCGAGATCCTGTCCGAGAACTACATGAACACCGGCGGTCGCCCGCTCGACATCGTCGAGCGGATCGCCGCGCGCTACCCGATCGTGATGCACGGCGTGTCGATGTCGATCGGGAGCACCGACCCGATCGACTTCGAATACCTGGCGGAGCTGAAGCGACTGGCGGAGCGCGTGAACGCCGTCTGGCTCGGCGACCACGTCTGCTGGACGGGCGTGCTGGGCCGCAACAACCACGACCTGCTCCCGGTGCCGTACGACGAGGCCACGCTCGCGCACCTGGTCGAGCGGATCCGCGTCGTGCAGGAGGAGCTCGAGCGTCCGCTCGTGCTCGAGAACCCCTCGACGTATCTGTCGTTCGCCGCCTCGACGATGCCCGAGGAGGTGTTCCTGCGCCGCATGGCGCAAGAGGCCGACTGCGCGCTCCTGCTCGACGTCAACAACGTCTGGGTGTCGTGCAAGAACCACGGGCTCGATCCGTGGAAGTACCTCGACGAGATCCCGTACGACCGCGTCGTGCAGATCCATCTCGCGGGTCACACCGACAAGGGCACGCACTGCATCGACACGCACACGGGCCACGCGATCGAGCCTGTGTGGGAGCTGTACGCCGAAGTGATGCGCCGCACCGGCGGACGCGCGACGCTGTACGAGTGGGACGCGGACATCCCGGCGTTCGACGTCGTGCACGACGAGGTGAAGAAGGCGCGCCGCTTCCGCCGGGAGGCGCTCGAGGCGGCGCGATGACGCTCCCGCTCGACCGGCTCATGCGCTGGATGCAGGCGGTCGTGACGCACCCCGGCGGCGTCGCCGCGGGCGCGGACAGCGCGGACGCGCGCGCGGAGCTCCCCGGCGGCGCGCGCGCGATCGGCGCCGTGGTCGAGCCGTCGGCGACGCTGGAGCCGGACGAGCGCCTCTCGGTCTACGCGAACATGTACTTCGCGCGATTGATCGAGGTACTGGAGGACGATTTCCCGGCGACGCGCCACGCGCTCGGCGAGGAGCGCTTCGACGAGCTCGCGCGCGCGTACTGCGTCGCGCGTCCGTCGCGCCACTACAGCCTGAACATGCTGGGCGCCGGCCTCGCCGCGTTCGTGCGCGACGAGCTCGCCGATGTCGAGCACCGCGACTTCCTCGTCGAGCTGATCGAGCTCGAGCGCACGATCGACGAAGTGTTCGACGCGCCGCGCTCGGGGACGCTCGCTCTCGACGACGTGCTGCGCGTGCCGTCGGAGCATGCCGCGGGTGCGCGCTTCGAGACGATCCCGGCGCTGCGCCTGCTCGAGTATCGCTATCCGGTGAACGCGTTCGTGCGCGCGGTGCGCCGCGACGAGGACCCCGCGATCCCGGCGCAGGAGCGCCCGATCCGCCTCGTCGTCTGGCGCCGCGACGGCACGGTCTGGCGCAGCGAGCAGAGCATCGCGAAGCACGCGGTCCTGAAGGCGCTCCACGCGGGCGCGACGCTGGGCGAAGCGCTCGAGCGCGCCGCCGAAACGCCGGGCGCCGACGCCGCGGAGCTCGCGAACGTCGGCGCCTGGTTCCAGGAGTGGACGGGCGAGGGAATGTTCCGCTCGCTCGTCCTCCCGGAGTGAGGGATCAGTCGAAGGTCCGAGTGATCTGGCGGTTCTCGACGTCGGTCTCGGGCATGCTCCACGAACCGAAGTTGAAGACGGAGTAAGGCTCACCATTGCTCGGCAGGATGCCGAGCACTCGGATGCCGTACTCGTCGCCGCAAGCGAGCCCGTCGATGTCGACTTCGATGTCGAACGTGCAGTAGCCGCCGCTCTGCGACACCGTAGAGACGACGAATTCGTGGTATGAGTCGGGATCCCAGGCTCCCCCGAGGAGCTTGTATTCGAACTCGTCTGCCTCGAAAAAGCCCTCCTCGGCCATGGGATTCAGGTCCGTCCAATCGTCGTTCTCCACGACGCTCCAACTCGTCAGATCAGGGTCGCAAAGGGTCGCGTTCAGGTCCCGCATGATGACGTACCCGAACACGATGAAGCCGTCCGCGCCTACCGGTGTGCCGCCCGTGCCAGTCTCCTCGATCCGCATCTCGGCCTGAACGCTTTGCGACGAGCCCGAAGAGCAGTCTCCAACCGTTTCCAATTCGTCCCACGTGAGGCCCGTGATTCGGTACATCATCTCGATGCAGCCGCGAGTCGGCTGGAAAGAAAAGGCGATCGGTCCACCGCTCTGCACCTTGCCCGCGAGATCGGTGATCGTGAGCTCGGCGTTGTACGTGTGGAGCGATCCATTCTTGTCGGAGGGCACGAGATCCGGGACGACGAACGTATGCCGCCGTGCCAAGACGTCACTCGAAACGGTCGGGAGCGCGGGCGCGCCGGACGGACTGGTGATGACGATGTCGAACGTGACGGGCTCGTCGGCCTCGAACGTCCCCTTGAACGTCCGGGCGTTGCAGAAGATCTGCTGCACGCTTCCCACGAGCGCGGGGCGCGCGAGATCCACCTGGGCATGCGTGTCGTCGGTCGGGTCGGTCCCGTTTGCAACCTCGTATCCGTCGGGCAAGCCGTCACCATCGCTGTCCGGGTCGAAATCGTCCGCACCGAGTGTGCGCTCGTCCTTGTTCGGCAGTCCGTCGTTGTCGAAGTCGATGCCCATCAAACGGCCGTTGACGGGTGGTGTCCCATAGAACACGAAGCGTGTTCCTTGCTGCTGGCACTCGTTTACGAACGACTGCAGCGTCCGCGGCGATTGGAAGCTGTCGTCGGGCTCGAAGTCGTCGCTGCCCGCGTAGTACCAGCGGTAACCGTTGTTCGACGCGCGCATCACGACGATGCCGCATCCGGCGACCGTGGCGTCGGCTTGATCCATCGCGTTCTGCACGTCATCGGCGACCGAGGACGCGTTGGCCGGCGTCATGAGCCGCGCGAACTGCGCCGCCGGAGACATGCCCTGGTCGAACTGCTCGACGAATGCGGTGATGTTGTCCGCTACGGCTTGGGTCAATCCAAAAGTGTCGCTGACGAAGTCGTGGAGCGATGGGGCCCCTCCGTTGTGGAGCAGACCGGTTCCGAGGATGCCCAGCTTGTAGCCAGAGACGTTGATCGTCGGCTGATCCTTCAGAGTGAGGTTGCCGCTGTTCAGAGCCGCCACGTCCATGTGCGTGCGAGCCGGGATCCAGCTCCCGTTTTCAGGCACGATGTCCGCGTTCGTTCCAGTCGGGAATGCGTGGCATTCCACGCACGCCAGACTGAAGGGTTCCGTCGGCTCGGTCTGGAAGTCGATCTGCCCCTCGACCGCCTCTACGCCGTGCACCCTCCGGTCGAGTTGCTGCTTGGGGTTCGCCGGAGCCGCCAGGCTTCGCACGAAGGCTTCGAATGCCGCGAACTCGGAGGGAGAGAGCGGACACTCAGTCCCGATGAGTCCCGCGAACGCGCTCGTGTGGTCTGTCTTGTTGAACTCGTCCAGTCGCGCCCGTTCGCCGCGCCAATGGAAGGGACCCGTGCCTTCGATGTTGGTCAGGAGCTGCGTGACCATCGGTCCCTTGTTATCGCGCGGAAGGTCGGAGAGGGTCCAGGCGAGTTGATCGGCGCCACCATCGAAGTGACACGTGTTGCACGACTTGATGTTGTCAGCGGACAGGTGGGCATCGTAGAAGATCGCACGACCTTCGCGCACGATGTCGGGCGCGGGGTCGATGCCGAGGTCGTACGTGTGATCGGAGGTCGACGCCGTGTAGGACGAGGTCAGGTCGAACCGCTCCACCTTGTTCGTCCCCCAGCAGTGCACGAAGACATTCTTCGTCGCGGGCCAGTCCGGCGACAGTGCAACGTAGCGCGGGATGGAGCCTTCCGGCACCGTGACGATCCCCAGACGAGCACCGTACGTCCCGAGCACGTGGACGTTGTCGGTCATCGTTCCGCTGATGAAGCCGACGCCGTCGGAGCCGAACGTCAGGCTCCAGGGCCCCGAGAGTTCCTCGTCCATACCAACCGTGTCGTTCAGGTCGGAGACAACCAGTGTGGGAGGGTAGGTTCCGCCGAGAACGAAGCGACAGAGCTGGATCTGCGCGAAGTCGCTCGGAAGCTCCGATTCAGCATCCTGGTTCGGGAAGTCGTTGATGAGGTCAGTTGCAACAGCCCAGTACTCGCCAGTGACCGGGTTGATCCCGTGGCCGACTCCGAGCGCGCCGGTCTCGCGGGCGACAGCATCGACTGTCCCTGCGACCGGATCGATGACGAACACGTCTTGGTCGGGGAGGGCGAGATTCAGCTGGCTCAGGTTGATGACCCGGTCCTCGTACTGGACCTCCGACGGCGGCTGCCCTGCGTTCCCGTTGGCTGGGATGACAGTCGTGTTGTTCCCAGAGATCGTCGGCGTGACGTAGACGAGGTGCGCGTCCGGCTCCTCCACCGGGTCGGGGTAATGCAAGAACAGCCACGTCGGGCGCTTGGACGGGATGGACCAACGGTCCAGCTCGGTGAAGTACGTCGGCGAACTCGGGTCGATATCGACCTGGACGACCTCGTCGGAAGCTACGCACGAGACGTATGCGTACTCCTCGTTCTCGTCGACGACGATGTCACCGGGCTCGCTACGCACTTCGAGCAGCCGCTCGATCGTGCCGTTCAAGCCGGGGCGGACGAGAACAAGGGCATTGGACGAGCGACAGACGACGAGCAAAGCGTCGTCCGCAGAGCCCTCGCCGCGATCGAGGTAGGCGAGGGCGACCGGTCCCGGCGGTGTGTGGAAGCGCCGCGGCGGGTCGACGTCGTTGTCGAATTCGGCGACGAAGTTGGCCGCCGTGTTGCACGAGTAGACGTAGTCGGCCGAGCTGCCGAAAGGACGGACGACCACCGTCGCTCGGGTCGCCGGGACGTTGAAGTTCGTCCACTCGCGCGGCGTGTTGTCGAGCTGGGCGTAGTCTGCGACGTCCGTCTGGGCGGCAGCGGGCGCGGCGAGGCTAGTGAGGGCGAGCGCGAGCACGCCTGAACAGGCTCGCGGGCTGGGTTGCAGCATGGACTTCTCCGTCGGAGTTGGGGGAAGGCACGCGCGGAGAGGCGCGCGGTCTCGTGGGCTTCCACACGTGCTCCGCAAGTTCTGCGTTTCACCGATTTGAGCGGTGCCGTTCTTCGAGAAAGGCAGAACTCTCGCCCGCGGTCGGGAAGCCAACCACGTCGTCGCCGTGCGCCTCGGCAGGGCTCGTAGCACGAGCTACACTGCGCCGCACGGTTCAGCGGCCCCCTCCCCCCCTTTCGCAGAAGGCAGCGCATGCGTCCGCTCTTTCCATCCGTTCGCTTCTTCGCCC
>CAZGTQ010000189.1:0-6592 GCA_964528575.1 uncultured Planctomycetaceae bacterium
GAACGTGCGGTCCTCCGTCCCGATCCAGGCGCGCACGATCGTGGCTCCGGAGTCCGAGTACGGCAGCTCGACGACCAGATGACTCTCCTTGCCGGCGACGACGCCGCCGTGTCCCTGCGCGAGCTCGACGGCGAGGTCTCCCATCTGGATCGTGCCTAGCGAATGCTCGGCGTGTTCGTGGTCCTCCTCCTCGCCGGAAGGAGTCGGAGCCTCTTCGGGAGAGGAGCTCGCGGACGTCGCGCCCTGCGCCGCGTTCTCTTCCGAGCCGCCGCATGCGACCGGCAGGAATAGGGCGAGGGTCGCGGCGAGGATCGATGCATGCTTCATGGGGTTCTCCTCATGGTTCAGGGGTTCGGGGCGTGCGGCTCGCGAAGGGAGTGGATGGCCGCGTATCCCGCGGGAACGAGGACGAGGTTCAGGAACGTCGAGGTCAGGAGGCCGCCGAGGATCACGACGGAGAGCGGCGCGAGGATCTCGTTCCCCGGCCGATCCCCCTCCAGGACGATCGGCAGGAGCGCGAACGCCGCCGTGAGCGCCGTCATCAGGATCGGAACGAGACGCTCCATCGATCCGCGCACGATCGCTTCGTGAAGACCGCAGCCCTCCTCCTGGAGCAGGTGCCGGTAGTGGTTCACGAGCAGGATGCCGTTGCGCACCGCGATGCCGAACAGCGTGATGAAGCCGACCAGGCTCGCGATCGACAGCACCGGCGCCGTGTAGTCCCCGCGTCCGAACAGGGCTGCGACGTTCCGCGCCACGTCCGGAGACTCGGTCACGAAGATCGCGAGGACGCCGCCGATCAGCGCGAGCGGCAGGTTGACGAGGACGAGCAGCGCGATGCGTAGCGAGCCGACTGCGAGGTCGAGCAGCACGAGCATGACGAGCAGCACGACGGCGCTGGACAGCAGGATCGCGCGGCTCGCCGACTGTTGCGCCTCGAACTGGCCGCCGTATTTCGCCGTGTACCCGTACCGCTCGACGATCGGATCGACGCGGCGTCGGACCTGCTCGACGAGGTGGCCGAGGTTCGCGCCCTCGTCGACGTTGAGCGAGACGACCGCCTTGCGGTGCGAGCCCTCGCGCGCGATGAGGTTCGACGCCATCTCGGGCCCGATGTCCGCCACCTCCTCGAGCCGCACGAGCGCCCCGCCCGCTCCGCGCAGGATCAGGCTCTCCAGGTCGGCGACGTCATCCCTCGCCTCGGGATGCAGCCGCACCGAGAGTGCGTAGCGGCGCACGCCCTCGTTCACCTCGGCCACCGTGACGCCGAAGACGGCATCGCGCACCTGGCGTGCCGCCGACGCCGGCGTCAGGCCGTACGCGGCGAGGAGCTGAGGGCGGTACTCCACCGGCAGGGACCGGATCATCACCTCCCGGTTCGCGGTCACGTCGCGGGCGCCCGGCACAGCCTGGAGCTCCGCCTCGATCTCCTGGGCGATGGCGCGCAGCCGAGTCAGGTCGTCGCCGTAGATGCTGATCGCGATCGCCGCCGGCGTGCCCGACAGGATGTGACTGAGCCTGTGCTCGATCGGCTGGCCGACGTTGGTCGTGATGCCGGGCACCTGCTCCAGGATGCGCGTGATTTGCGCGCGCACCGCCTCCTTGGAGAAGCCCTCCCGCAACGTGACGTCGATCTCCGAGTTGCTGACCGGCTCGGCGTGCTCGTCGCGCTCCGCCCGGCCCGTGCGGCGCGTCACGCTGCGCACGCCCTCGAGATCGAGCACCCGATTCTCGATGGCGGAGGCCATGCGGTCGCTGGCCGCGAGCGACGTCCCCGGCGGAGCGAACAGCCCGACCGTGAACGTGCCCTCGTTGAACTCGGGCAGGAACGACGTGCCGAACGTCGATCCGAGCCACACGGAAAGGCCCGTTGCGACCGCGGCCGCGCCGAGGACGAGCGCGCGCCGACGCAACGCGAGCCGGAGCGTCGGCGCGTACAGCCGCTTGAGCCCGCGGATCAGGAAGCCGTCGCGCGCCTCCCGGTCGGTCGGCTCCGCGTGGAGGAGGAAACGACACAGCGCCGGCGTGACCGTCAGCGCTACGAGGAGCGACGCGAGGAGCGAGACGACGAAGGCGATGCCGAGTGGCCGGAAGAAGCGTCCTTCGATGCCGCCCAGGAACATCAGCGGAACGAACACGAGCCCGATGATGACCGTCGCGAAGACCATCGCCGGGCGGATCTCGTTGCTCGCGTCGAGGATCACCGCGCGCTTCGGCCGCCGCTCGCCCGGGGGCCTGCTCGCGTTCTGCTTCAGCCGGCGGAACACGTTCTCGACGTCGATGATCGCGTCGTCGACCAGGCTCCCGACCGCGATCGCGAGCCCGCCGAGCGTCATCACGTTGACCGTCTCGCCGAGCGCGTCGAGGGCGAGCAGCCCGGCCGCGAGCGACAGCGGCAACGCCGTCAGCGTGACCAGCGTCGTCCGCACGTTCAGCAGGAAGAGCGCCAGGATGAACGACACGATGATCGCCGCGTCGCGCAGCGCCTTCACGACGTTGTGCACGGCCAAGTCGATGAAGTCCGCCTGGCGGAAGATCTGCCGGTTGATTCGCAGGCCGTCCGGGAGGGTCGGCTCCAGCGCGTCGAGCAGCTCGTCCACCTGGTCGGTGATGACGAGCGTGTTCGTGCCGGGGGCCTTCTGCAGCGTCATCACGACCGCGGGACGGCCGTCGTCCGCGCCCGTCCCGCGCTTGGGCGCCGCACCGAGGAGCACGTCGGCCACTTGCCCGATGGTGACGGGCGCGCCCTCGTGGATCTTCACGACCGTTCCGGCGACGTCGGCCGCCGAGCGCACGCGCCCGCTCTGGCGGACGGGCAGCTCCAGACTGTCGACGTCGGGGAGGTAGCCGGCGCTCAGCGTGCTGTGCGAGGCCTCCGCCGCGCGCGCGACGTCCTGCACGGTCAGGCCGTATAGCCGCAGCGTGTCCTGCTGCACGAGCACCTGGTACTCGGGCAGCTCGCCCCCGATGACCGAGACCTGCGCAACCCCGGGGATCGCGAGCAGCTTGTTCCGCAAGTCGAACTCGGCGTACCCGCGCAGCTCCAGCGGGCTGCGGCTCCCGTCGGGAGACGACACCGCGAGCAGCATGATCTCGCCGGTGATCGACGTGATGGGCGTCATCTCGGCGTGCGCGTCCCGAGGCAGCTCCTCGCGGACCGCGTCGAGCCGCTCCGAGACGAGCTGGCGCGCGCGGTAGATGTCCTGACCCCACTCGAATTCGACGTAGGCGATGGAGAGCCCGATGGCGCTGGACGTGCGCACGCGCCGTACGCCCGGGATCCCGTTGACCGCCGCCTCGATCGGGAACGTGACGTACTGCTCGACCTCGTCCGCCGCCAGGCCCGGCGCCTCGGTCATCACGACGACCGTCGGCGCGTTCAGCTCGGGGAAGACGTCGACCGGAGTGCGCGGCAGGCGCCAGGCCGCCACGCCGAGCAGCACGCCCGCGAGGACGAGCACCAGCGCGGCGTGGTCGACGGAGAAGCGGATCAGCTTTTCGAGCACGGTCGCCTCTCAGTGATCGCCGTGGGAGCTGCCGTCGGCGTGGAAGTGCCCGCCCGGTTGCGCCGCGCCGCTCTGCTGCGTCGCGAGCTTCAGCTCGTACGCGCCATCGAGCACGACCTCGTCGCCGCGCATCACCCCGCTCTGCAGCACGACCCACCGGCCGTCGCTCACGCCCAGGTCCGCCTCGACGCGGATCACCCTGTTCGGATCGGCGGGATC
This sequence comes from uncultured Planctomycetaceae bacterium, assembly GCA_964528575.1. Classification (GTDB taxonomy): domain Bacteria; phylum Planctomycetota; class UBA1135; order UBA1135; genus CAZGTQ01. The sequence continues at coordinate 3,726 of CAZGTQ010000189.1, forward strand.
GCGGCGGAAGACGACGTGCGTCAGGCCGTCCTGCACGACGGCCGAGCGCGGCACCGCGAGCGCCGGCCGCTCGGTGCCCGCGACGACGATCTCGAGGAAGGCCGAGACGCCCGGACGGATCCACTTCGCACTCTCCTGCGGAGTCGCGATCAGCGTGATCGTGCGCTCCTCGGGACGGGCCTCGAGACCCACCGTCATCGTCGCTGGGACTGCCGCGTCGATCGGCATTCCTGGCGAGGGCGGGGGCACGATCCGCGCGTCCCCCGCGTCCGGGATCCGCGCCAGATCGGCCTGGAGCGCATGGGCCCGGAATCGCACGCGGCCGCGATCGACCGTCGAGAGCACGGTGGCCGGCGGCTCGACGAACGCTCCGTCCGTCACCGCGAGGGCCTCGACGACGCCCGGCTCGACGGCGCGCACTTCGATCCAGTCGATCGTGAGGTAGCGCGGCACGCGCTCCTCGTCGCCCTCCTCGCCGGGGACCTCGACCTCGAGATCCGCCTTCGCGATCCCTGACGCGGCAGAGGCGCGGTGCAGCGCGTACCACCGCGTCCGCTCGGCGTTCGCGAGCCGCGTCTCGGCGAGCGCGAGCTCCGCCTCGAGCCGCGGCACGTTGGCCTCGAGCTCCGCCGCCTGGACCTCGAGGTCCGCCTTCTTGAAGTCCGCCTGCGCGAGCACCTCGATGCGCTCGCGCACGAGCTCGAGCTTGCGGCGCGCTTCCTCGAGCTCCGTGCGATCGACGCGGATCTCGGCTTGCGCGATCTCGATCGCCTGCTCGCCGAGGATGACCTCGTGCAGGAGCTCGAGCCACTCGGGCGAGCGATAGCGGAAGAGCGGCGTCCCGGGCTCGACGCGGTCGTACTGGTCGACGAGCATCTGCACGTGCCCGGGCAGGGCCATGCGGTACTCGCGGCGCGCCAGCGGCTGGAGCTCGAACGCGCCCGGCACGCGCAGCGTTTGCTCGACGTGCCGCACCTCGACCTCGGCGAACGTGATGCCGAGGTTGCGCCGGACCGTTGCCGGGATGTCGACGCGGTTCGTCCGCGTGGTCGCGCTGGACGGATCTCCCGACGGCGGGGGAGCGCTCTCTTGCGGAGCCGGCGAGCACGCGGCCAGCGCGCAGAGGACGGCGCCCAGGAGGGACTCGTGCGTCGTGGTCATCGGTTCTCGTCCGCCGCACCTGGCGGCTCCTCGTTGGGCTCGGGACCGATCAGATAGGCGGCCTCGGTGCGCGCGACAGCCTCGGCCGACCGCGTGTCGATGAGCTCGAGCTTGGTGCGCAAGGCGCGCGTGAGGCTCTCGAGCAGGACGAGGCTCGTCCCTTCGCCGAGGCGCAGCAGCTCGAACGCGTCCTCGAGCTGGCGGTCCACGAGCGGCACGAGCACCTGTTCGAGATGCTCCCGCTGGCTCGCCAAGGACCTCGCGCGCGCCGTCGCCGCCGCCCAGCGACCGACGAGGAGCTCGTACGTCGTTTCCACGGTGGCGCGCGCGATCTCCCGCTCGGCGCGCGCCTCCGCGATCGCGCGCCGATTCGCGTTCAAGAGCGGGATCGGAATCGCGCCGAGCAAGCCGATTCGCGACTGCCCTTCGTCCGACTCGAACAACGGGCCCAGGGTCAGGTCGGGACCTTGCTCGCGGATCTCGCGGCGCAGCGTCTCCTCGGCCACCTCGTACTCCCGCCGCAGGCGCGCCAAGCCGGGATTGCGCAGCTCGATCGCTCGAGGCCCCGCAGCGCCCTCCTCGACGGCGGTGTTCGATGCGATCGCCGGCACGAGCTCGGCCGGCGCCGTCGGAGCGAGCCCCAGGAGCGAGCGGAGTCGTTGCTCCAGGGCGTCCGCCTCGCCGACGAGACGGCGCAGCTCGTTCTGCCGCAGGCTCTCCTCGACGCGGAACAGCGAGGCCTCGGTCCGCGGGATCTCGCCTCGCTCCGCGAGCTCGGAAGCAGTGTGGACGAGGCCTTCCATGTCCGCGACGAAGCGCTCCGTCTCGTCGACGCGCAGCCGCGCGGCCGACCACTCGATCCAGGCCGCGCGGACGTCGCGCCACACCGACCACTCGGCCTCCAGCAGCGCGCCCTCCGACGCGCCCAGCTCCGCCGCCGCGACTCGGCGCTCGGCCTCGAGCTGCCCCGACAGCGGGATCGAGAACGCGAGCCCCGAGGTGATCACCCACGGGTCCGGCACGCTCTCGGTGATCCGCAGGATGTCGAGCTCGAGGCGCGGGTCCGACCAGCGTCCGGCGTGCTCCGCTCCGGCGGCCGAGCGCGCGACGCGCAGACGCGCGAGGCGCAGCTCCGGGTTGAAGACGAGCGCGACGAGCTGGCCCTCGTGCAGGCTCACGCCGTCCGCGAGGTCGAGCTCGCCGTCAGCCGACGCTTCCTCGAGCCGTTCGAGGAAGTCGGCGAGCGTTTCACGGTCCAGCGTCCGAGCGTGCCACGCCTCTCGGTGAGCGGCGAGGTCCAGCGGACGTCGTTCGTAGCTCTGGCATCCCGCCAGGATGCCCAGCGCGCAGAGCGCGGCGGTCGTCGTCGGTGGGCGGAGTCGTTCCAAGGGCTCGGGCTCTCCATCGTTCGCCTGAACGAGGCCCGGCATGGACGTGCCGGGCCGGCGCCGCGCCGGTGTTCCGGCGCAGCTCGACGCGTTCAGGCGGCGATGGGCGGGCCCCGGGGCGGGCCCGTGTCCCTTGGCGGAGGCGGTCGCGGACACGTCTCCGGTGCGTCCGCTCGGCGGGACGACGGAGCGCTCGGCGCGAGGAGCGTGAAGCTCTTCGGAGCGAGCGCGAGCGTCACGTGGGCCAGGGTCGGCGGGACCGCCGGCTCGGCGAGCTGGTCGAGATGGTCCCCGACGGGGTGCGGCTCGTGGCCGGAG
>CAZGTQ010000190.1:0-1558 GCA_964528575.1 uncultured Planctomycetaceae bacterium
GCACCTCCCTGTCGCTGAACGACAACAAGGTGTGCGACTCCGTATCGCCGCTGAGCGACAACAAGGTGTGCGACTCCGTATCGGTGTGCGACACCGTACGTTCAGAACGCGTCGTCGGACGCGCCCGTCGGCGCGAGGCCGGTCTCCTCGCTCCGGCCGACCATGCGCTCGAGCACGATCATCTTCTGCCAGATCTTGCGCGACAGGCCCGTCGTCAGCGCCTCGACCTGGTCGACGCCGCGCAGCGCCTGGTCGTCCTCGAAGGATTGCGCGTAGAGCGCGGCGACCTTCGAGAGCAGCGAGAGCAGCTCCGAGCAGTAGTCGAAGTAGCGGCTGAGCTCGAACGGCGTCAGCGTGCGCTTGGGCGAGTGCGCCGTGTCCGTGCCGATGCCGACGGCGCGCTCGGGGTCCTTCGTGAGCTGGTGCATGTCGACGATGTGCGCCAGCGAGCGCAGCTCGTGCAGCGCGCGCAAGGCGCGGCTGCGCTTCCAACGCTGCTCCAGGCTCCACACGAACAGGATGAACGCCCCGAGGAAGACGATGCTGCCGAGCGCCGGCTCGAGGACTTGCACGAAGTCCTCGACGTGCCAGCGCTCCGTGCCCTCCGGCGGCTCGAGCTCGAAGAGCGTGTAGCCGAGCAACGCGACCGTCAGCGCGATCAACGCGACGCGCGCGATGCGCAGCGACCACGCCGGCCGGCTCAGCTCGTCGGACCGCTCGGCGGCGTCCTCGGCGACGCGCGCGACCTCCGCCGCGACGCCCGCAAGCCCCGACAGCGGGAACCTGTCCGTGATCCGCCCGTGCAGCGCGACCGCCGTCCGGGCGATCTCCGGCGCCTCGAGCGCCACCCGCGAGCACACCCGGCGCGCGCGGGGCACGTCAGCTCCTCGGCTTGCGCCGGGGCTCCATCGGCAGGTCGATCCCGCGCTCGCGGGCGCACGCGAGCGCTTCCTCGTAGCCCGCGTCCGCGTGCCGCGCCACGCCGAGGCCCGGGTCGTTGGTCAGCACGCGCTCGATCGCGAGCGCGCTCGCGTCCGAGCCGTCCGCGACCGTCACCTGGCCGGCGTGCAGGCTGTAGCCCATCCCGACGCCGCCGCCGTGGTGGAACGAGACCCAGCTCGCGCCGCTCGCGACGTTGAGCATCGCGTTCAGGATCGGCCAGTCCGCGACCGCGTCCGTGCCGTCGCGCATCGCCTCCGTCTCGCGGTTGGGAGACGCGACCGAGCCGCAGTCGAGATGGTCGCGGCCGATCGCGATCGGCGCGCTGATCGCGCCGCGCCGCACCGCCTCGTTGAACGCGAGCCCCGCCTTCGCGCGCTCGCCGTAGCCGAGCCAGCAGATGCGCGCCGGCAAGCCCTGGAAGTGGACGCGCTCGGACGCCAAGCGGATCCAGCGGCAGAGCGGCTCGTCGTCCGGGAAGAGCTCGGTGACGATGCGGTCCGTCACCGCGATGTCCTCGGGGTCGCCCGAGAGCGCGACCCAACGGAACGGCCCTTTGCCCTCGCAGAACAGCGGGCGCACGTACTTCGGCACGAAGCCCTCGAACTCGAAGGCGTGC
>CAZGTQ010000191.1:0-20215 GCA_964528575.1 uncultured Planctomycetaceae bacterium
CGACGAGCACGCGCACGACCTCGACCGACGACGAGCGCTGTGCGTCGAGCTCAGGAGCGACCGCGTGCTCGAACGTGCGTCGCGCGAGCACCAGTGCGAGCGCGAGCGCGACGAGCGCCGCCGCCACGACGACGAGCACGAGCACGCGCGAGCGGAGCACCATCGCGACCATGCTACTCACTCGAGGCGCAGCTCGACGCGGGTCGCAGCTCCCGCGGCCACATCGACCGCGACGTCGCTCTCGACGAGCGTTCCAGCGACGCTCGAAGCGCGCACGACGTAGCGCCCTGGCGGCAGCGGGCCGAAGAACGGGCCGCGGGTCCAGCGGGTGTCCCGCTCGCCCCACGAGCGACCGCGCGCGTCGAAGACCTCGATCTCGACGTCCGCGTGGCCTTCGAAGGCGTCGAACGAGCGCACGCCGAGCCAACCGCCCGGCTCGACGACGAGCTCGACCTGGGCGACGGGCGAGAGCACGCGCAGCGGCTTCGGTGTCACCAGCCCGCGCCACGATGCGAACAGCTCCCGGTCGGGCGAGCGCGTGCCGCGGAGCTCGAAAAAGCCGCCGAGCGCGCTCTTGCCATGCCTCGTCCACTCGACTTGCTCGGGATCGAACGAACGCACGTCCGCGCCCTCGAGCGGCGTGCCCCGCTCGTCCAGGATGCGACCGGCGACAGCGAGCGACTCGTCGGCGTCCAGCTCCGCCCGCAGCACGAAGTCGATCCCGCCGGTCTCCTCGTCCGCGAGGACGACGAGGCCCTCGCGGGGCGGCGGCTGCGCGTAGCCAGGCAGACCGGCCGCGACGACGTCCCACGTTCCCGCCGGGACGCCGACGCGCCAGCGGCCGCCTTCGTCCGTCGTGAGGCGGACGTAGCCGGCGTTCCCGAAGGTCTCGCTCGTGACGAACACCGCCGCGTCCGCGAGTGGCCGGCCGCTCTCGTCGCGCACGCTCCCGGCGAGCATCCCCGTGACGAACTCGACGTCGACGCGGTGCGCCTCGCTCGCGGGGACGGTCGTCGCACGGCGGACGAGCACGTCGTAGCTGAGGTAGTCCGCGTGCGCCGTCACGACGTACTCGCCCGCGACGGCGAGCTCGAGAGCGTAGCGGCCGTCCGCGTCGGTCTCCGTCTCCGTCGCGAACGACGGTGCGCCGGGCGGCGCGAAGCGGACGTGGCATTCCTCGAGCGGCTCGCCGTCGAAGCGCACGTCGCCCTCCACGCGGATCTTCGCGTGCGCGCTGCGACCGAGGACGACGCGCTCCGTCTCGCCGTCGCTCACGTCGACGATTTCGCGCGCGACCGACACGCCCGACGAGCCCGCCAGGAGCGCGACCGCGTAGCGCCCGTCCGCCAGCGACGTGAACCGGAAGCGGCCGCGCGAGTCGATCGGCGCGTCTCGCGTCCACGCGCCATCGTGCGGCGAAAGCGCGACCGTCGCGCCCGCGGCCGGTCCTCCGGTCGCATCGCGCGCGATGCCCTCGATCATGCCGGGCCGCTCGACGACGAGCTCGACGTTGCGCTCCTCCCCGGGCGCGAGGTGCAGCATCGTCGCGTCGTCCGAGCAGCCGAGCTTCACCGCTCCGGGAGGGACGCGGCGCAGGACGAAGGAGCCGTCCGCGCCCGTGCGGGCCGAGGCGTGCGGTCCGAAGCGGGAGCCGAAGTGATGGGCGCTCACCCTCGCGTCCGCGACCGGCGCGCCCCACGCGTCCACCGCACGCCCGGCGACGCGCGCGAAACGCTGCACCATCAGCGTCACGCCCGGGCCCTCGTCCGGCAGAACGACGAGCATCGACAGCGACTGGACGTGTTGCGTCGACCGCGCAACGACGCGCGAGCTGTTCGCGACCAGCCCGAGCAGCTCGAAATCGCCGCTCTCGCTCCGAAAGCCGCGCTCGAGCGGCGCGCGACGCAACGCTCGATCGCCGTCGCTCGCCGGCGCCGCGACTACCTGGAAGCGCTCGACCGGCTCGCCGCGGTCGTCGACGACGCGGCCGCGCAGGACGATCTGGGGAACGAGCGTGAGCGCGAGCTCCTCCCCCGGCCACGCGCCGGCGCTCCGCGCGGCCCAGACGTGGCCGGGCTCGCTCGCGCGCGCCGCCGGGTCGGGCCGCGCCGTCACCTCGAACGGGACGTACTCGAGGTCGTGCAGCTCGAAGCGGCCGCTCGCGTCGGTGCGCGTCTCGAACGACACGCGCAGGTAGCCCTGCACGTCCGGCTCGAGCCGGTGGTCGGCGACGACGTGCACGCCGGCCGCGGGCGCGCCGTCCGGCCAGCGCACGACGCCGCGCAGGACGCGGCTCGGCGGACGGGCGGGAGCCGGGTCGGGCGCCGGCTCTTGCTCGGGCGGCGCAGGCTCGCTCGCGACGGGCGGCGGAGCGGGCGGCTCGACCGGCAACTCGAGCGCCGCGTCCTCGGGCGATGGCGCGACGAGATCCACGTTCGTCGCGCGGAGCGGCTCCACGGGGCGCGCCGGCCGCGCGGGCTCCTGCGCGTCGCGGTCGAACAGAGCGAGCACGAGCACGGCCGCGACGAGCACCGCTGCTCCCGCGCCGAGGGCGAGCGCGACGAGTCGCCGAACCGGGGTCATTCGAAGCGCAGGACCACGCGCTCCTCGGGCGCGTCACCGAGCGTCACTTCGCGCTCGGCGACGCGGCCCGTGCCGTCCATCGCGCGGACGACGTAGCGGCCGCGCGGCAAGGGGCCGAAGCGCTGCTCGGGCAGCGGCTCCGGCCGCATGGCGGACCTGAACCCGAAGAAGGCCTGGCTCGGCGGCATGGCGATCGACATCCACCACGTCGCGACGAAGCCCCAGTCGCGGCCCTGCTCGTCGGTGACGTGCACGCGCATCGGGATCGCGCGGTCGGCGGCGTCGCGGCCGTGCACTTCGAGCCACGCGCCCGCGCGCACGACGAGCTCGACGTCGGTCGACGCGCCGGCATGGAGCTCGACCGGGCGGCCCTCCGTCGTCAGCCCGCTCATGGTCGCCGCGAGCAACACCACCTCGCCCGCGGCGAGGTCGTCGATGCGGAAGCGGCCCTGAGCGTCGCTCGCGCCGCGCCACCCGCTGTCGAGCCGTCCGTCGGCGCCGCGCACGCGCAGGCCCGCGCTCTGGACCGGCGCGCCATTCGCGTCGACGACGCGCCCCGTCAGGACCGCGGGCGGACCCAGCGCGAAGTCGATGTCCTCGGTCGTCTCGCCCGCGCGCACGACGACGTTCGAACGCCAGGCGTGCGCGGCGGCGGGAGCTTCGCTCGACGCGCCCCGGCCGGCGACGCGGACGACGTACGTGCCGGGCTCGAGCGGCGACGCCGACCAGCGTCCGTCGGCGCCGGTCGTCGCGCGGCCACTGCTCGACGCGCCGAGTCCGTCGCCCGTGATGTCGACGGGCACGTCCGCGAGCGGCCGGCCGCCGAGATCGCGCACGACGCCGGCGATCGCTCCCGCCGCGACGTCGACGTCGAAGCGGTGCTCATCGACCGCGGGAACGACGAGCGAGCGCTCCACCGAAGCTCCGTCGGCGTCGACGCGCACCCGGAACGCACCGGGTCCGTTCAGCTCGAGCGCGTAACGCCCCGCGTCGTCCGTCGTCGTCTCCGCTTCGAATCCGACGCCGTCGACGCGCTCGACCGAAACCGTGACGCCCGCGGACGCTTCGCCGCCGATGCGCACCGTTCCCGCGAGCCCGACGGTCTTCGCGCCCGCGCCGAGCTCGACGCGCGCCGTCTCGCCGGGCGCGAGCACGACCAGCACCGACCCGTGGAGCTGCGCCCACGCCTCGGTCGCTGCCGCGTCGTCGCCCTCGCCGTCCGGCGCTTGCAGCACGAGCGCGTAACGGCCCGCCGCGAGCGATTCGAAGCGGAACGTGCCGTCGGACGCCACGCGCGTCTGCTGGTAGCCCTGTGGCATCGGCGGCCAACTCGAGCCCCGCGACGGGTCGCCTTCTGCCTCGTGCAGGACGACGGTTTGGCCGGCCGCCGCCGCACCGTCGAACCCGCGCGCGACGCCCTCGATCACGCCTTGGGCGCCGACGACGAGCACGACGTCCGCCAGCTCCTCGCCCGGGACGACCGCGAGCACGAGCGGCTCCGACGGTGCGAAGCCGTCGGCCTGGGCGACGAGCCGCTGCGAGCGCGGCTCGACTCCGCGCATCTCGAACGTGCCGTCGTCTGCGGTGCGCTCGCCGCCGCCCAACTCCGTGATGAACGAGGACATGAACGAGGACGTCGGATCGCCCCCGACCGCCGTCGCGGTGACGCGCGCGTCCGCGACCGGGTTGCCCGCCCCGTCCTCGACCCGGCCGGAGATGCTCGCGAGGCGCGGCACCCTCCAGGTCGCCACGGCGCCGGGCACGTCGACGACGAGCGCCGCCGAGTCCGCGTGCTGCGCGGCCGACGCGATGACGCGCCAACGGCCCGGCGTCAGCCCCTTCAGCTCGAACGCGCCGTCCGCGTCGCGGAACGCGTGCGACAGCTCGGCACCGAAGCGCGCGAGCCAGTGCGCCTGTTCGGTCTCCTCCGCCGCCTGGATCCGGAAGCGCTCCACCGGCTGGCCGCGGTCGTCGACCACGCGTCCGCGCAGCACGAGGCCCCGGCCGAGCTCGAGCACGACGTCCTGGCCCGCAGCGACGTCGCTCACGAGCGCGGTCCATTCCTGCGGCCGCCGCGGCGCATCCGGACCGAGGTCCTCCGCGCGCGGCTCCGCCCGTGCGCTGACGTCGAAGCGCTTCGCTTCGAGACCCGCGATCTCGAAGCGCCCCGCGTCGTCGGTCTGCGCCCCGAGCTCGATCAGGCCCCACGCATGGCCTCCGCTCGAACGCTCCGACGCGACGACTCGCACGCCGGCCGCCGGAGCTCCGTCCGGCCAGCGCACGAGACCGCGCAGCGCGAGCCCCACCCCGACGACGATCTCGAGGTCGCCGATCACCGCGCCGTCCTCGAGCGGCTCGAGCTCGACCGTCACGGGCATCGCGCCCTCGACCACCGCGCTCACCCGCGCCGGTCCCGGAGCGATTCCGGCGAGCGCGAATCGGCCCGCGGCGTCGCTCGTCGTCCTGCGCCGGCCGTCGAACCGCACGGAGACCGCAGCGCCCTCGACGGGCGCGCCTTCGCCGTCGACGACGCGACCTTCGACCCGCGCACCGCGCGGGAGCGAGAGCTCGACGACCGTCGTCTCGCCGGCCTTCACGAGCGCCTCCGTCTCGGCCGGCGCGAACATCGCGGGGTCGCACTCGATCTGGTAGGAAACGCCGGCGACGATGCCGTCGAGAGCGAAACGCAACTCGGCGTCGACGAGCGCGCGGCGGGAGAACGAGATCGTGTCGATGTTCTGCGCGTGCGCGCTCACCTCGAGGCCCTCGGGGACGGCCGCGCCGTCGGGCAGCACGAGGCGACCTTCGATGCGACCGCCGAGCTCGACCTCGAGCACGACCGGCTCCTCGAGCTCGTCGAGCTCGAGCCGCACGCCGTCGGCGAGCCGCACGTAGCGCGCGTCGAGCGTCAGCCGCCCCTTCGTCGTGCGCGGCGCGAACGCGACGCGGAACGCGCCGTCGGGCGCGACCTCGGCGCTGTGGTAGCGCTCGTCGCGGTCGCGGAACGCGCGGCCGCGCGCAGTGATCGTGACGCGTTCGTCCGCCGGCGTGCCCTCGGGGAACGCGACGACGCCGCGCACCCAGATCGCGTCGGCGAGCGCGGGGTCAGCGGGCTGCGCGCGCCGCTCGCGCTCGGGCTCGACGGGGAGCGGCGCGGGCGCGGGCTCGCTCGCCGGCTGGGGCGCGCTCGCCTCGAGCTCGGCGGGAGCCGCGGGCGCGAGGGCGGCGCGTTCCGCCGCAGGCTCGCGCGCGGCGACGCGGTCGTCGGATTCCGGCGTCGACAGAACGAGCAGCGCCGTCGCGACGAGCGCGACCACGAGTCCGAGCGCAGCGACGAGAGCGAGCGTGCGCGAGCGCTTCCCCATCGGGCCCATCGTAACGGCTTCAGTCGAAGCGCAGCACCAAGCGCTCCTCGGGCGCGTCGCCGATCATCACCTCGCGCTGGGCGACGCGGCCCGCGCCGTCGGTCCCGCGCACGACGTAACGGCCCCGCGGAAGCGGGCCGAAGCGTTGCTCGGGGTCCATCTCGTCGGTGCGCCAGCCGAAGCCGGCCTGCCAGAGGTTGTCCTGGATCGACCAGTCGCGGCCGCGCTCGTCCGCGACGTGGACCGTCATCGCGACCGGGCGATCGTCGTCGTCGCGCCCGCGCACCTCGAGCCACGCGCCGCGGCGCGCGACGAGCTCGACGTCGATTGCAGCGCCCGGCCGCAGCTCGACGCGCGCGCCCTCGCTCGTCACCCGATCGCCGCCCGCAGCGAGCAGGACGTACTCGCCCGCGCCGAGATCCTCGATGCGAAAGCGTCCGTCCAAGTCCGTCGTCGCGCGCCAGGCGCCGACGAGGCGACCGTCCGTGCTCCGCAGGCGCACGCCCGCGTGGTCGACCGGAACGCCCGTCTCGTCGACGACGCGGCCGGTGACGAGCGCGAATGCGCCGAGCACGAAGTCGACGCCTTCCGTCGTCTCGCCGGCGCGCACTTCGATGCCCGCGCGCGAGGCGAGCGGCGCCACCGCGTCCTGGTCGGGGCGCGATCGGCCGCCGGCGTACACGGTCCAGCGGCCGGGGTCGATTCGCGCGATCGACCACGTGCCGTCGGCCTGCGTCTCGGCCGAGGCGCTCGAGGCGCCGCCCGCGCCCTCGCGCTCCGCGTGCACCGCGACGCCGGCGAGCGGACGCCCGCTCGCGTCGCGCGCCGCGCCGGCGAGCCCGCCCGCGGGGAACTCGACGTCGAAGCGGTGCACCTCGACCGCGGGCACGTGCACGGAGCGCCGCACGAAGCTGCCCGCGGCGGAGACGTGCACGACGTACTCGCCCGGCGCGTCGAGGTCGACCCCGTACGCGCCCGCGGCGTCGGTCTCCGAGGACGCGTGCGACGTGCCGCCGTCGACGCGCTGCACCCAGACCGAGACGCGGGCGAGCGGCTCCCCGCCGGCGTGCACCGTGCCTTCGAGGCGCACGCGCGTCCCGGCGCCCGCGCCGAGCTCGACCCGCACGGTTGCGCCCGAATCGACGACGACGACCGCGGTCGCGTGCAGAGCGCGCCACGCCTCCCAGTCGAGCTCGCCCTCGATCTCCATCAACGCGTCGCGCTCGGAGCTCTCCGGCTGGAGCTCGACCTCGTAGCGGCCGGGCGCGACGTCCTCGAAGCGGAAGGAGCCGTCCGGCGCGACCGTCGCATGGTCCCACGCGTCGCCGTCGATGCGGCTGAGCTGCACGGACTGCCCCGCGGCCGAGCCGCCGTCGGGGCGCCGCGCGTGCCCGTCGATCGCGCCGGCGGCGACGACGACGAGCAGGACGTCCATCCGTTGTTCACCCGCGTCGACGCGCACCGCGACGGGCTCGAGCGTGACGAGACCGTGCGCGCTGGCGGTCAACCGGTGCGCGCCCGGGTCGACCGATTGCTCGAACGCGCCGTCCTCGCCGGTGCGGTCGGCGAGCGACTCGATCCGGAACGACGTCACGCTCTCGCGCTCGATCGTCTCGACCGACACGCGCGCGCCCGCGACCGGGTTCCCCGCGCGGTCGACGACGCGCCCCGCGATGCTCGCCGCGCGCGGGACCGTGAGCAGGAGCCCGTCGCCGCCGGGCACGTCGACGCCGTGCCAGCGCGACCTGCCGTGCCGCGGCGCGCTCGCCGCGACGCGCCAGCGGCCCGCGTGCAGGCCCGCGAGCTCGAACGTCCCGTCGTTCGAGCGGAAGCTCTTCGAGACGTCGGCGTCGAGGTGCCTGACGATGCCCGGCTGCTCGTCCTCGTCCTCGTCATCCTGAGGCGTCGCCTCGACCGTGAAGCGCGAGAGCGGCGCGCCGAGGTCGTCGACCACGCGCCCGCGTAGGGAGAGCCCGGGCCCGAGCGCCAGCACGAGGTCGCGGCTCGGGCCGACGTCCTCGACGCGCGCCGACCAGTCCTGCGGCCGCCGCGGCGGGTCGGGCCCGAGGTCCTGCGGCCGCGGCCGCGCCGTCGCGACGACGTCGAAGCGCTTCGTCTCGAGGCCCGCGATCTCGAAGCGCCCCTCGGCGTCGGTCTCCGTCTCGAGGTCGACGAGGTCCCAGTAGCGGAAGCGCTCGTCCGCGCCGACGCGCTGGCCGACGACGACTTTCGCGCCGCTCGCCGGCGCTCCGTCCGGCCAGCGCACGAGGCCCGCGAGCGCGAGCCCGGCCCCGACGACGATCTCGTAGTCGTCGATCCGCGTGCCGTCCTCGAGCGCGTCGAGCTCCGATTCGACGGGCGCGGCGCCGGCGACCTCCGTGGTCAGGGTCACGTCGCCCGGCTCGATCCCCGTCAGCGCGAAGCGTCCCTCCGCGTCGGTCTGCGCCTTGCGCCCGCCCCAGCCGCTGCGCATGTCCGCTCCCTCGATCGGCGCGCCATCGGGATCGACGACGCGACCGGCGATGCGCACGCCGCTCTGGAGCGCGAGCTCGAGCGTCGTCGTCTCGCCCGCTCTCACCTCGGCGTCGGATTCGGCCGGCACGAACAGGACGCCGTCGTACGTGACGTGGTGCGCCACGCCCGCCGGCAGCGAGTCGAGGGTGAAGCGCAGCTCGTCGTCCACGATCCCCTGACGCGGCATCTGCATGCCGCCGGCGAGCTCCGAGAAGCCGTGCACGGCGGTGCCGGCGAGCGCGGCCGCGTCCTCGGGCGTCGCGTCCGGCGGGAGCACGAGGCGGCCTGCGATGCGCCCGCCGAGCTCGACCTCGAGCACGACGGGCTCCTCGACGTCCTCGAGCTCGAACGACTCGTTCTCGCTGAGCCGCACGTAGCGCGCCTCGATCAGGAAGCGCGCCTTGCCGGAGCGCGGAGCGAACGCGGCGCGGAACGATCCGTCGGCGCCGACCTCGACGACGTGGTACGGCTCCTCGCGATCGCGGAACCGCCGCCCGCGCGCGGTGACGGTGACGCGCTCGTCGGCCGGCGTGCCAGGCGGGAACGCGACGATGCCGCTCACCCACACGGCGCTCGCGAGCGCGGGGTCGGCGGGCTGCGCGCGTCGCTCGCGCTCGGGCTCGGGCGCGACGGGCCGCGGCTCGGGGACGGGTGCGGGCGCGGCCGATTGCAGATCCGCAGCGTCCGCGGTCGCTGCGACCGCGCGCGCCGGCTCGCGCGCCGCGACGTCGGCGTCGGGCGCCGGCCGCGAGAGCACGAAGAGCGCCGTCGCGACGAGCGCGCCGACGAGCAGGAGCGCGGCGGCGAGGGCGACGGTGCGCGAGCGCGTCTCCATCGGCCCGATCCTACCGCCCTCCGTCGAAGCGCAACACGACGCGCGCCTCCGGCGCGTCGTCGAGCGTCACCCGGCGCTCGACGACGCGGCCCGATCCATCGCGGCCGCTGACGACGTAGCGTCCGGGCGGGAGCGGTCCGTAGCGCTGCTCGGAGCGTACGTCGGCGTTGCTCCACTCCGGCTCGGACCACATCAGCTCGTTCAACGACCAGTCGCAGCCGCGCTCGTCCGCGACGTGCACCGTCATCGCGACGGGTCGGTCCTCGCCGTCGCGCCCGCGGACCTCGAGCCAGGCGGCCTGGCGCACCACGAGCTCGACCTCGGTCGTCACGCCTGCCCGCAGCTCGACGCGGCGCCCCTCGCTCGACACGCCGCCGGACGTCACCGCGACCAGCACGTGCTCGCCGGCGCCGAGGTCCTCGATGCGGAAGCGCCCTTCCGCGTCCGTCGTCGCGCGCCAGTTGGTCAGCAGCCTCCCGTCGACGCTTCGCACGCGCACCCCGCCGCTCTCGACGGGCATGCCGCGCTCGTCGACGATCCGCCCGGTCACCGGCGCCGCCGCGCCGAGCACGAGCTCGACGCCGCTCGTCGTCTCGCCGGTCCGCACGACGACGCCGGCGCGCGCCTCGAGCGGGTAGGGCGGGACGCTCTCGTGCGCGCCCAGTCCGCCGGCGTACACGACGTAGCGCCCCGCGGGCACCGAGCCGATCGACCACGTGCCGTCCTGCCCCGTCGCGCCCGCCGCGCCGCCGGTCGCGCCCAGCCCGTCGCGCACGACCCACACATGGACGTTCGCGAGCCCGCGGCCGCTCGCGTCGCTCACCTTCCCCGCGACCGTGCCCGCCGCGAAGTCGAAGTCGACGCGGTGCACGTCGGCAGCCGGCACGCGCACCGGCCGCCACGCCGCGCTGCCGCCGTACGTGACGTGGATCACGTGCTCGCCCGGCGCATCGAGGTCGATCTCGAACGCGCCGTCCGCGTCCGCAGCCGTCGTTCCCTGCACCGCCGCTCCGTCGACGCGCCCCACCCAAACGCTCGCGCCCGCGAGCGGCTCCCCCGCCGAGCGCACAGTGCCCTCGAGACGCACCCGAGTGGAGACGCCCCCGCCGAGGTCGACGCGCGCGGTCGCGCCGGCCGCGACGGACACGACGCGGCTCTGTCGCATCGCGCGCAACGCCTCCCAGCCGGCGGGGCCGTCGAGCTCGAACAGCGCGGCGGTCTCGTCGTCGCCAGGCATGAGCTGGACCTCGTAGCGGCCCGGGGCGAGATCGCCGAAGCGGAACGAGCCGTCGGCCGCGAGCGTCTCCTGCGCCCACGCCTCGCCGTCGAGGCGGTCGAGCATGACGCTCTGTCCCGCCGCCGAGGCGCCGTCGGAGCGCAGCGCGGTCCCCTCGATCGCTCCCGCCGGGCCGACGCGGAGCACGACGTCCTCCACCTGCTCTCCGACGTCGACGCGCACCGCCACGGGGTCGGTCGCCACGAGCCCGGGCGCGCGCGCCGTCAAGCGATAGGCGCCCGGCACGACCGATCGCTGGAACGTGCCGTCGTCGTCGGCACGGTCGGTCTCGGATCCGTCGTAGGCGTTCGGGTTGCCCTCCCACGCGTGGATGCCGTCGATCGACACGCGCGCTCGCGGGACGGGCTCGCCCGCCTGGTCGACGACGCGGCCCGCGATGCTCGCCTTGCTCGACACCGTGAGCACGAGCCCGTCGCCGCCGCCCGGCAGCTCGACGAGTTGCCAGCGCGAGGGAGCGCGTCCCGGTGCGCCGGCGGCGACACGCCAGCGGCCCGCGTAGAGGCGGGGCAGCTCGAACGCGCCGTCCTTCGAGCGGAACTCGTGCGAGTGCTCGCCCTCTTCGTAGAAGGGGTCGTCGGCATCCTCGGGCCGCGCCTCGACGAAGAAGCGCTCGACCGGCCTTCCGCGCTCGTCGACGACGCGCCCGCGCATGGCGAGGCCGGCGCCGAGCGTGAGGACGAGCTCGCGCCCCGCCGCGACGTCATCGAGGCGCGCCGTCCAGTCGGCGGAGCCGCGCTCGGCGTCCTCGGCCCGCGGCGCGTGCGTCGCGACGACGTCGAAGCGCGACGGCCCCAGGCCGAGGAGCGCGAAACGTCCCTCGGCGTCCGAGTCCGTCTCGATCTCGGCGAACGGGAGCCAGTCCTCGTCGTCCGCGGCGGCGTCCATCCGCTTCGTCGCGACGACCAACGCCCCGGTCGCGGGCGCGCCGTCGGGCCAGCGCACGACGCCGCGCAGCGCGAGCCCGTCGCCGAGGACGATCTCGTGGTCGTCGATGCGCGCTCGATCGGAGAGCTCGCCGAGCTCGGCGAGGACCGGAGCCATACCGCGCGCCTCCGCGTACAGACCGACGGGGCCGGGCTCGATGCCGCCGAGCTCGAAGCGTCCGTCCGCGTCCGTCTCCGCCTCGCGCATCGCCCAGTTGGACGTCACCCGGACTCCCTCGATCGGCGCGCCGTCGGGATCGACGACCCGGCCGGCGACGCGGACGCCGGTCTGCAGCTCGAGCTCGAGCTCGGCGGTCTCGCCCGCCGCGACGTCGGCCTCGCTCGCGACCGGCACGAACGCCGGCGCGTCGAACTGCACGTAGTGCGTCGTCCCCGCGGGCAGAGCGTCGAACGCGAAGCGCAGCTCCTCGTCGACGACGGCCAGGCGCGGCACGACCATCGACACGTCGGCGTCGCAGCGCGCGTGCACCTGGGCGCCGACGAGCGCGGCCCGGTCCTCGGGCGACGCATGCGCGGGCGGCACGATCCGCCCCTCGATGCGCCCGCCGAGCTCGCCCGCGAGCGCGACGGGCTGCTCGATCTCGTCGAGCCGGAACGACCCGCCTTCCGCGAGCCGCACGTAGCGCGCCTCGACGCGGAACCATCCGCGTCGCGTCCTGGGCGCGAACGCGGCGCGGAAGGACCCGTCGGCCGCGACGTCGACCGTGTGCTCGCGCTCGTCGCGCTCGCGGAACTTCGCGCCGCGCGCAGTGACGCGCACCCGCTCGTCGGCGGGCGTGCCTTCGGGGAACGCGAGGACGCCGTCGATCCAGATCGCGTCCGCGAGCGTCGGATCGGCGGCCGCGGCGCGCCGCTCGTGCTCGGGGGCGGGCTGCGGCTCGCGCTCGACGGCTCGCGCCTCGGGCGCGGCGGCGGTGGCCTCGGCGTCCGCGGCGACGGCGAACGCCGGCGCACCGACGGAAACGCGCTCGGCCTCGCGCGTGGCGACGTCGGCATCGGGCGCCGGCCGCGAGAAGACGAAGAGCGCCGTCGCGAGAACGACGCCGCCGAGGACGAGCGAGCCGAGGAGCACGAGCAGGCGCGAGCGAGGTCCCATGGGATGGCGATCGTAGCGGAGCGGGGTCAATCGGGGGGGAGCTCGAGGACGACGCCGGTGCGCTCCTGCGCGGGCGCGACCGTGAGGCACAGCGACGTCGTCCGATGGCCACCGGACGGAGCACGGACGTACGTCCCGAGGTCGACGCGTCCCGGACGAACGAGCAGCTCGAACGCGCCCTCGTCGTCGGAGACGACATGAGCGTCGGGCAAGGACAGGCCCCGGCGTCCGCCCTCGACGCTGGTGCAGGTTCGGCAGCTCACGCTCGCGCCGGCGACGGGCGCCCCGACCGCGTCCAGCACGCGGCCTGCGATCCGCGCGCTCCGAGGCGCGACGAGCGCGATGTCGAGGATGCCTCCCGACGCGTCGACGAGCGCAGGCTCGGAGTCCGCATGTCCGGGAGCGCTCGCGACGAGGAGCCAGCGGCCGGCGTGCAGCCCCGTCAGCTCGAACTCGCCGCGCGCGTCGCGGAACGAGTGCGAGACCTGTGGAAGCTGCGGCTGGTACGTCTCGAGCTCGCGCTCGCCAAACTGCGCGCGCACCTCGAACTGCTCGAGGGGCTCGCCGCGGTCGTCGACGACGCGGCCGGCGACGCGCGCGCCCGCGCCGAGCGTGAGCACGAGCGTCGCGCCCGCCGTCGCGTCGGCGTACGCGGTCCACGGTCGCGCTCGGGCGCTCGGCTCGAGCGACGCCGCGACGTCGAAGCGCATCGGCTCCAGCCCGGCGAGGCGAAAGCGCCCCTCGGCGTCCGTCCGCGTCTCGAGCCGCAACGCGCGCCACGGCTTGCCCCCATCGTCGCGCCGCTCGACCGCGACGACGCGCGCCTGGTGCGCGGGCGCGCCGTCCGGCCGGAACACGACGCCGCGCAACGCGAGGCCCGCGCCGACGACGATCTCGAGGTCCTCGACGCGCTCGCCGTCGGCGAGCTCGCCCAGCGCGTGCTCCACCTTCACGACGCCGGGCGTCTCGACGTCGAGCAGGTGATCTCCCGGCGAGATCCCGGTCAGCGCGAAGCGCCCTTCCGCGTCCGTCTCGGTCCCACGCTCGTCGCGCACGCGGACGTTCGCACCTTCGACCGGCGTGCCCTCGGGTTCGACGACGCGGCCCGCGAGCGCGGCGCCACGGAGCAGCTCGAGCGCGACCTCCGTCGTTCTGCCCACGTGCACCTGCGCGCGCCTTTCGTGCGGCACGAAGGCCGGTAGCGATGCCGTGACACGGTAGTCACCCGGCTCGAGAGCCTCGACGACGAAGCGCAGCTCGTCGTCGAGCCGGACGCGCTTGGCGCTGTACCAGGCTCGCTCTCGTAGCGCCCAGAGCTGAACGCGCGTTCGTGCGGGCGGAAGCTCGTCTTCGCGCACGTCCTCGGGGAGCACGAGACGCCCCTCGATGCGCCCGCACGGCTCCGCGCGGATCACGACCGGCTCGACGAGCTCGTCGAGCTCGAAGCTCGGCTCGTCCAGAACGCGCAGGTACTTCGCTTCGAGCTCGAAGCGCTGCCAGCGCGCATCGGCGCGGATCGACGCGGGGAACGAGCCGTCGGCTCCGACGTCGACGATCTGTTGCTCGCCGCCGCCGCGGCCGCCCGATCGCACGCGCACGGCGACGTGCTCGTCCGGGGGTCGGTGCGCGGGCATCGCGACGAGGCCGCGCACCTCGCGCAGCGCGCCCCCGTCGGCCTCCGTCGCGGCGGCGGGTTGCGCGCGCCGCTCCCGCTCGACCTCGACGCGCGCCGGAGCTTCG
Source organism: uncultured Planctomycetaceae bacterium (assembly GCA_964528575.1). GTDB lineage: Bacteria > Planctomycetota > UBA1135 > UBA1135 > CAZGTQ01. Next base: position 14,375 of record CAZGTQ010000191.1, read on the forward strand.
GCGAGCGCGGGCGCCGGCGCCGACTCAGCGGGCGAGACGGACTCGCTCCGCGGCGTGAGCGCGTCGGCGCTCGGGCGCGGGCGCAGCGCGACGGCACCGATTCCTGCGAGCAACACGAGGGCGACGAGGAGCGCGAGCGCTCTCATCGCCCCGGCGTGAGCTCCATGCGCTCGAGCAGGTTCGCGCCGATCGTCAGCTCGCGCTCGACGAGCGCGCCCGCGCCGTCGGACGCGCGCACGAGGTAGCGGCCGGGCAGGAGCGAGCCGAAGCGTTGGCGCGCGTGTGCGCGGTCGAGCGAGACGCCCGCTCGGTCGAGGAACATCGGGCGCACCGTCCAGTCGGCGCCGCGCTCGTCCACGACCTCGACGAGTGCGCCGGTCGGCGTGCCGTGCGCGTCGCGCCAGACGACGTCGAGCTCGCAGCCGCGCTCGAGGCGCAGCTCGACCGGCTCGGGCGCGCCGCCGGTCGTGTCGACGCGGAACGCGCGCGCGGCCTGGGATTCGTGCGTCGCGACGAGCTCGTACGCGCCCGGCGCGAGGTCGTCGAGCGTGAACGTGCCGTCGGCGCGAGCGCAGGCGCGCGGCAAGCGGTCGAGGAAGCGGCCGTCCTCGCCACGCACGAAGATCTCCGCGCCGGCCGCGACGTTCCCGTGCGCGTCGAGCACGCGGCCGACCAGCGGCGCACCGCGACGCGCGACGAGATCGACGTCGCGGACATGCTCGCTCCCGCGCACGACGATGCCGGTGCGTACGACGAGCGATGCTTCGCGCTCGCCGTCCGCGAGGAGCGTGGACGCGGAGTCGTCTCCGGCGACGATCGTGTACGTGCCCGGTGCGAGGCCCGCGATCGTCCACGCGCCGTCGCCGCGGGTGCGCGTCGTCGAAGCGAGCTCGACGCCGCCGCCGCGTCGCGTCGCGCGCACCTCGACGTCGCCGAGGGGACGGCCGAGCGCGTCGCGCAGCGTGCCCGAGACCGCGCCGCGCGGCAGCTCGACGTCCGCGACGAAGCTCTCCGTCGCCGGCACGCGCACGAGCCGCGCGACCTCGCCCGCGGGGCCGCTCGTCGAGAGCCAATACGCGCCCTCGCCCGGGAGCTCGAGGGAGTAGCGACCCTCGCCGTCCGCCATCGCTTCGCGCGCAAAACCACGATTCGCACCCTCGACCCGCACGCGCGCGCGCACCGGCTCGCCGTCGCGGCGGATCGTGCCGCAGAGCGCGACCGTTCCGCCCGCCGCTCTGCCGAGCTCGATCGACGCGCTCTCTCCCGAGCCGACCCGCACGCGCGCGCTCGGCTGCACGCGCTCGTCGAAGAACGCGAGCTGCACGATCCAGGTGCCGGGGACGACCCCGTCGAAGCGGAAGCGGCCGTCGACTCCCGCCGTGATCCAGTCGACGTCGTCGTCGATCGTGGCGCCGCCGGAGAGCGTCAGCTCGGCGCCCGCCGCGAGCTCGCCGCTCGCCAGCCGCGCGACGCCCTCGATCGACGCCGAGCGATCGAGCACGAGCGCGAGCTCGTCCACGTGCTCGCCCGGCCCGACGCGAAGGGCCGTCTCTTCCGAGCCGTCGGCGCTGACGAGGTACACGCCGGGCACGACGCCGTCGACGCGGAAGCGGCCGTCGGCTCCGGTGGTCCTCGACTCGAGCGCGAGCGGCGGACGCCACGCCTGCTCCATGCGCGACACGCCGTGGACGTACGCGCCCTCGACGGGAGCGCCCGACGCGTCGACGACGCGGCCCGCCACGCTGCCGAGCCGCTCGAGCGCGATCGTCGCGCTCGCACCCGGCACGTCGACGAACGTCGAGCGCGCGTCGGCGTGCCCCGCGGCCCGAACCGCGACGAACCAGCGTCCCGCGAACAGACCCGAGAGCGCGAACGCACCGCTCTCGTCCTCGCACGCGACGACGACACGGTCGCCGAAACGGCCGCGCTCCGCGTGCTCGTACGGCGCCGCGCTGACCGTGAACGCGCGCAGCGGACGCCCGCGGTCGTCGACGACGCGTCCCGCGAGCACGTGGCCGAGACCGAGCGTGAGCACGAGCTCGCTCCCCTTCGCGACGTCGGCGGCGCGCGCGACCCAGAACGCGCCGCCGTCGGCGTCCGCCCGCGCGACGACGTCGAAGCGCGCGAGGGCGTAGCGCTGGGCGTCGAACGGCTCGACGGCGAACCGGCCCTCCGCGTCGGCGACGAGCTCGAGCATCGCGCGCTCTTCGGGGAACGGCTCCGCGTTCCGTGGATCGACGACGATCGTCGCGCCGCTCGCCGGCGTGCCGTCGGGCCACTCGACGCGCCCGGCGAGCGCGAGGTCGGAGCTGAACCCGACGACTGCGGTCGACGGCTGCGCGCGCCGGGCGTCGAGCGCGGCGGCCCCGCCGTCCTTCGGCTCCTCGCTCGTCCGCAGCGCGACGATCGCGGCGACGGCTGCCGTCAGAACGAGCGCGAGCGTGGCGAGTCGACGCATGCCGTCAGCCCTGGTCGCTGGGCGGGTCGCCGCCCTGCGGCGCCGGATCGTCGAGCGGCTCCTGGTCTTCGTCGTCGTCCGCGCCGAACACGACGCCCGCTCCCCGGTCGCGGCGGAACGTGTCGCCGCTCGCGCGCGCCGGGACGCGCTCGTCGGCCTCCATCGGCGTGCCGCGCTCGAACGCCGGCCCGCCCTCGACGGGCGTGGCCCCGGCCTCCGTCGCCGGCTTCTCGTCCGCGCTCGGCGCCGCGCGCGCCTCGTCGGCGCGCTCGCTGCGGAGCGAAGCGACGACGAGCAGCGCACCGGCGACGAGCACCAGCCCGGCCCCGACGCGCAACGCCTGCCCGCGGCCCCGCTCCACGTGCTCACCCCCCATCGCCCCGCGATCGTACCCGGACGTCACGGGAAACGCAGCTCGAGGCGCGTCTGGGGCTCCGTGCCGAGCGCCACGGACCGCTCGACGAGGTTCCCGCGGACGTCGAGCGCGCGGACGAGGTAGCGCCCGGGCGGCAGCGGGCCGAGGCGGCGGAGCGGCGTCCCGCCGAGGGACCCCGGCGCGGACACGAAGAGCGCCCAGTCGCGCTGCAGCTCGTCGAGCACCTGCAACGTCGCGGGCGTGGGCTCCCCCGCGGCGTCGAAGCTCGCGACGACGAGCTCGGCGCCGGCCCGCAGCGTCAGGTCGAGCTCTGCGTTCTCGCCGGCGCGCAGCGTCACGCGCGCCGGCTCCCGCGTCACGAGTCCGTCCTCGCCGATCGCGACGACGTCGTACTCGCCCGCGCCGAGCTCGCCCACGCGGTAGCGGCCGGTGAAGTCCGCGTCCTCCTCCCCCGCCGGCAGCGACGCGGAGCAAGCGAGGATCCGCGCTCCGGCCGCCGGCACGCCGCGCTCGTCGCGCACGACGCCGGCGATCGACGCGGATGCGCCCAGCGCGAAGTCGACGCCGCCGGTCGTCTCGGCGGCGCGCACGACGAGCCCGTCGCGCACGACTCGCGGACCCACCGGCTCGCGCTCGTCGAGCCCGCGCCCTCCCGCCGCGACCGCGTACGTGCCGGGGAGGAGCGCGTCGATCGTCCACGCTCCGTCGGCCCCCGTGTGCGTCATGCCGGCCGACGTCCATCCGAGATCGCCGCGAACCGCGAACACGAAGACGCCTGCCAGCGGGCTCCCGCTCTCCGACGCGACCGAGCCCGCGAGCGAGCCACACGCGACGTCGACGTCGACGCGCCGGTGCGCTCCTGGCGGCACGTCCAACTTGCAGAAGTAGAGGCGCTCCCTGCGCCGGATCATGAACGTGTAGAGGCCGCTGCCGGCGAGCGCGGTCTCGTACACGCCGTTCGCGTCGGTTCGCGTTTCCGCGGACGGGTAGTCCGCGCCCGGTCGGAGGACGATGACGTCCGCGTCGGCAAAGGGCTCGCCCCCCACACGCACGACGCCGGTCAGCGACGACCCTGTGGCAGTGCCGTCGAGCTGGACGTGCGCGACCTCGCCCGCGACGACGTCGACCTCGGCGGTGGCCAGCGGCTGGCCGTCGTAGAGCACGAGCCCGAGCTCGTAGCGGCCCGGCGCGAGATCTGCGATCCGGAACGTGCCGTCGTCGCCGACGGTCGCGCCCTCCTCCTCGACTCCGGTCGGGCCACGCACGTCGACGCGCTCGCCTGCCGCCGGCGTGCCGTCGCGTCCGCGTGCGACACCTTCGATCGTGCCGCTGAGCCCGAGCACCAGCTCGACGCCGGCGCGTTCCTCCCCTGGCTCGAGCACGAGCCTGCGCGGCTCGGACGGAACGTAGCCGCCGGCGCGCGCCGCCACCCGGACGCGTCCCGGCGACACCTCGCCCAGCTCGAAGGCGCCGGTCTCATCGCTCTCGCACCGGGCGCCACCGTCGATCGACGCGCCGGCGACCGGGCGGCCGGCGGAGTCGACGACGCGTCCCGTGACGCGGGCGTGGCGCTTCAGGACGATCACGAGCCCCGTGCTCGTCTCCGGCGCGGCGATCGCGACCTCCGCGGGCGTGAGCGACTCGTGGCGCGCCGCGAGGAGCCACTCGCCGGGATAGAGGCCGTGCAGGGCGAACGCGCCACTCGCGTCGGCGAACCTCTGGCTCGGAAGCTCGCCTCCGGGGCCGACGGGCCGCGCGACGATCGAAAACGACTCCACGGGCCGGCCGAGGTCGTCGACGACGCGCCCGCTCGCGACGCAGCCGCCGAGCGTGAGCGCGATCTCGCCCTGGGGCTCGACTCCCGCAGCGTACGCACGCCAGCGCGGCGGCTCCGACGCGGCGGTCGGATTCGTCGGCGGATCGTCGGGCCGGCCGCTCGCGTGCACCTCGATCGGCTCGTCGTCGAGACCTGCGAAGCGGAAGCGGCCCTGCGCGTCGGTCTCGGCGACGAGCTGGAACGGGTGGAATTCGACGTGCTCGATCGACACGCGCGCACCGACTGCCGGCGCCCCGTCGGGCCAGTGCACGACGCCGCGCAGCGAGCACCCGACGCCGATCACGATCTCGAGGTTCTCGACGACCGCGCCTTCATCCAGCGGGCCGACCTCGACTGCGGCCGACCGCGCCCACTCGATCGTCGCTCTGATCCCGGCGAGCTCGGCCGGCGCATCGAGCTCGAACGCGCCGTCGGAATCGGTGAGCGTGGCGCGCTTCGCGCTGTAGCTCCAGTCGGACTCCTTCCACCACCGCACGACGGCGCTGCGCACGGGTGTGCCGCTCGGGTCGACGACGCGCCCGGAGAGGAGCACGCCGTCGAGCTCGTCGTCCTCCGGCGCGGGCGCCGCGCCGATCGCCTCGCGCACGGGCGCTTCCGCCTGCCGCTCGTCCACGTCGTCGGCGTCGATGGGCGCAGGTGCGAGCGACGCGTCGGGGCGTTGCGCACTCGGCTCGCCGGCGAGCGGCTGCTCCGCTTCGACGTCGAGCTGCGGAGCCGGCCGGAGCAGGACGAGAACGAGCGCCGCGACCCCGAGCAGCGCGGCGAGCGCGAACGCCGTGCGCGTGGAAGCCGCCGTCATTCGAGAACGAGCTCGACGTCGAGCTCGGGCCGATCGGCGGTCGTGGTGAACGTGCGCTCCGCGGTGCGGCCCTCGCCGTCGCACGCGCGTACGACGTAGCTGCCCGGCGGGAGCGGACCGAGGCGGGGGTACGCGGCGTAGCGCGAAGCGGCGCGGTCGAGCGTCCAGTCGCCGCCTTCCGTGTCGACGACGCGCACGACGGCGGGCGCGGGCACACCCGTCGAGTCGACGCAACGCGCGCGCAGGAGCGTGCCGCCGCCGAGCACGAGGGCGAGCGCGTCGGAGCTCGATGCGTCGACGGTCGCGGTCGCGACGCGCGTTCCCGCGCACGCGATGAGGACGCAGCGGCCGGCGGCGAGCCGGTCGAGCGA
>CAZGTQ010000192.1:0-8793 GCA_964528575.1 uncultured Planctomycetaceae bacterium
CGGCGCAACCGCGTCGCCGCCGTCCTCGGCGCGCTCTTCTTCGTGAGCGTCGTGACGGGCCTCGGCGGGCTCTCGTACGTCGAGGCGAGCTCGAGCGCGGCGCTCGCGACGAAGAACGAGCAGCTCGAGGCCGAGGCCGCGCGCGCGAACAGCATCAAGGAGTTCCTCATCGGCTTGCTCACCTCGGCCCGGCCGGATCGGGGCAACGCCGCGAACCTGAGAGTGCGCGACCTGTTGGCGCCGTCCGGAGCCGCGCTCGAGCGAGATCTCCCCGGCCAACCGGCGATCCGCGCTGAGCTGCACGGCGTGCTCGCCGACGTCTACCGGAGCCTGGGGCTGAAGAGCGAGATCCTCCCGCACCTCGAGCGTGAGCTCGAGATCCGCCGCCAGCTCGAGCCGGAGGGGAGTCCGCGCATGGCCCTCGTGATGAGCGACATCGCCGACGCCGCCGTGGCCGACCCCGGCTCGCCGGAGGACCTCGCGCGGAGCATCGCGCTGGCCCGCGAGAGCGTTGCGCTCGCGGAGCGGCTCGTCGACGAGGCGCCGGACCTCCTGCAGATCACGCACGGCACGCTGAGCGCGCTCGAGATGCAGCTCGCCGTCGACGGCGTCCAGACGCTCGACTCGATGATCGACTTCCTCATCGCGTCGGACCGGCGCGTCGGCGGCGAGCACACGCGCGAGTTCGCGCGCGACTGGCTCGCCCGGCTCCCGCACAGGTTGACGACCGCGTGGGACGCCGGCGACGTCGACACCGTCCGCGCGATCCTGCGCGAGTACGTGCAACCCCACATCGACGACCCGAGCTTCGCCGGGCAGGTCCCGGTCGCGTTCCTGCGTTTCGCGGAGTGGCTCGAGGCTCGCGGCGACGACCGCGCCGCGCAGGCGGTCCTCCACGAGGCGTCGTGCATCGGCGACGAGGTCTTTGAAGCGGGGACGGACGCGCGGGCCTGGTGGCGCCGGATGATGGCGGCGGCACGCGTCGAACGAGGGCAGCTCGACGAGGCGCGCGCGCTCCAGACCGAGGCTGTCGACCACTACCGCGCCCACATCGGGCCCGCCGACGACCGCACGACCCTCGCGCTGATCCGACTCGCGGAGATCGAGCAGGCCGCTGGGGACGAGTCGCGCCGCGACGAGCTGCTCGAGCTCGCGCTCGCGACCGCGCGCGAGGGCCTGGCCGAGAGCGACGCCGGCTACGCGGTCGCGGTGGAGGCGGTGGCCGAGCGCTGCATCGAGCGCGGCGACCTCGAGCAGGCGCGCGCGCTGTGCGACGAGTGCCTGCCCGCGCTCGTCGACGACGGCGGCCGCCGCGGGTCCGAGGAGCTGGCGCGCGTGCGGCTCGTCCTCGGCCGCGTGCTGACCGCGACGGGTGAGCACGCCGCCGCCGAGGCCGAGCTCGGCGCTGCGCTCGAGTGGACCGAGGCGCGCATGCGCGCGAAGCGGACCGAGCTCCGCGTCGAGATCCTGCGCGCCCTCGAGGCGCTGCACGAAGGCTCCAGCGACGCGGCGAAGCTCGCCGACGTCCGCGCGCGCCTGGCGCAGGAAGAGGGACGATGACCGCTCCGAAGAACGCCCACGAGTCCCTCGCGGGCTCGCTCTCCGGCGACCCCGACGCGAAGAGCCGCCTCCTCGCGCTGCTCTACGACGATTTGCACGCGCTCGCCGCCGCGCGGATGGCGAGCGAGCGCGCCGACCACACGCTGCAGCCGACCGCGCTCGTGCACGAGGCGTTTCTGCGCCTGATCGACCAGGAGCGCGTCGACCTGCGCGAGCGCGCCCACTTCCTCGCGCTCGCCGCGCGCACGATGCGCCGGATCCTCGTCGACCACGCGCGCGCGAAGCGGACGCGCAAGCGCGACGGAGCGAAGCGTGCCGAGCCGCTCGGCGAGGCGGACGCGGTGCGCTGGGACGATCCGGGCGACGTGCTCGACCTGGACGAGGCGCTCGAGGCGCTCGCGCGCACGCAGCCGCGCCAGGCGCAGGTCGTCGAGCTGCGCTTCTTCGGCGGCCTCGGCCTCGAGGAGGCCGCCGAGGCGCTCGGCGTCAGTCGCGACACGGTCAAGCTCGACTGGCGCTTCGCGCGCGCGTGGCTCAACCGCAGGCTCGGCAGCTCGGACGCGAGCTGAAGCGCGCGTCCGAGCTACCGCCTCCCCTCCGCAGGCCCGCGGTCAGGGCACGTTGACGAACAGCAGGTGGTTCGTCGGTGCGACGGCCCCGAAGAACGGCGGGCTGACGGGGTTGCCGAACAGCACCGAGTAGTTGTCGACCATGTCGGTGAAGCGCTGGGCGCCGACGGGGCCGACCGCGGCGAGGAAGCCTCCCTCGGTCGTCGCGCCGTACTTGGCCTCGATGTAGAAGTCCAGCGCGCCGGAGAGAGTGCAGGCCTCGATGTGGAGGAACACGCCCTCGTCGGCCCACACCGCCTCCGGACCCGGATAGCTCGCGCTCGTGGTCCAGGTGCCGAGCGAGGTCGACATCACCTCGTACCAAGGGATGATCGGCCACAGGTTGAGCGAGCGGAAGCTCGAGCCGCAGACGCTCGTCGCGTCCATGTGGCGCACGGTGAGCTGCGGCGGCGTGAACGCGAGCGGGCAGGCGCACACGGTCAGGATGTTCGCGAAGGTGCCGCCCGTGATCTGCTCGTTCGACTCGCACGTGAGCGGCGGAGGTCCGACCGCCGCGTCGCGCATGCCTTCGAAGAACACGGGCCCCGGCGTCGGGATCGCGATCGCGGGCACGAACGGATTGGCGGTCGTCGACGGCGCGACGAGGGCGAACGAGCGCGAGGGATGGAACGAGCCGGGCCGCGACGAGAACAGCGGGTCGTGCTGGAACGCGTCGCAGTTGTGGTAGAGCACGAGCGCCGCCTCCCACGTGTTCGCCCCGCAGTCGAGCGCGTAGTCGAGATAGCCGTACCAGAACGACGTCGGGTGCGTTCCGAGGCAGTTGGGCACGACGCAGCCGAACGTGGTCGTCGAAGCGCCCAGGTCCGCTTTCACCACGAAGCGCCAGACCTGGCTGAACGTGCCGGGGACCGGGAACTCCATCCACGTGCGCGTGTAGTCGAGGTGCAGCGTTCCCTTCATCTGCGGGTTCGCGCTGCAGTCGAAGCTCTGGAACGGGGCGACGTACTCGGCGCACTGGATCTGCGTCGGCGCACCGAGCGCGACCTGCGCGCAGCTCTGCGAGTTCAGGTTGCACGAGTCCCAGCACATCGACAGCCCCGGGAGCGTGAGCGCCGGGAAGGCGGGCAGGGTTTCGTTCGTGAGCGCGCAGCAAGGCCCGGACAGGTTGTCGGGCTGGCACTGGGCGGAGAGCGCGGGCGGCAGGGCGAGTGTCGCGAGGGCGGCGAGCGCGGCGACGGTGCGTTTCATCGGGGATTCCTCGTCGAAAGGGGCCGGGACCGCACGGAGAGACCCGCTCCCGCCGCGAACGGACGCGCGATCGGCCAAATCCGCGGGACTTGCGAATCCGCGTCCGCTCACGGACGCTTCCGGTCTGGGAACGCGAGAGGATGGGCGCACACGACGAGGCCGAGCTCACGCGGGTCGAGGCGCACGTCGCCGAGGGCCTGGAGCTCGCCGGCGCGGAGCGTGAGGCCTGGCTCGCGCGTCTCGACGCCGACGCCCCCGGCGACGCCGCCGAGGTGCGCGAGCGGCTCGACTTGCTCGCCGGCCTCGGCCTCGCTCTCGACGGCCCGACGTTCGGCGGGCGCCGCGTCGGCCGCTTCCGCTTGCTCGAGCGCGTCGGCGTCGGCGGCATGGGCGAGGTCTGGCGCGCGGACGACGGCGGGCGCGCGGTCGCGCTCAAGCTCGTACGTCCCGAGCTCTTGTGGCTCGACGGCGCGCGGCGGCGATTCGAGCGCGAGGGCCGCGCGGCGTCCCTGCTCGAGCACCCGAGCATCGTGCGCGTGCTCGACGTCGGCGAGGACGACGGCGTGCCGTGGATCGCGCTCGAGTGGGTCGACGGCGCGAGCCTGGAGAGCGCGCTCGAGCTCTTGCGCGACCGGCGGCCGGAGAGCCTGGGGCGGCTCGAGCTCCTGCGCGCGATCGCGGCGATCGCGGGCGCCAGCGAGGAGCCGAGCGGCGCGGAGCTCGCCTGCGCGACGCACCCCGCGCTCGTCGCGCTCCTTCTTGCGCGCGTCGCCGACGCGCTCGAGCACGCGCACCGCTACGGCGTGATCCACCGCGACGTCAAGCCGTCCAACGTGCTCGTCGATCCCGCCGGGCGCGCGCTGCTCGCGGACTTCGGCCTCGCTCTCACGGCCGAGGGCTCGCGCATGACGCGCGCGGGCTCGTGGCTCGGCTCGCTGCCCTACGCCGCGCCCGAGCAACTCGACCGCGCAGGCGACGCGGACGCGCGGGCCGACGTCTACTCGCTCGGCGCGACGCTGTGGGAGTGCCTGACGCTCGAGACTCCGTTCCTCGGGGGCGGCGAGAGCGCGGTGCGCGCACGCATCCGCACCGGAGCCCTCGAGAGCGCGCGCGCGCTGAATCCCTCGGTTCCGCGCGCGCTCGACCTCGCGTGCAAGAAGGCGATGGACGTCGACCCGGCGCGACGCTACGCGAGCGCGGCCGCGTTCGCCGACGACTTGAGGCGCGCCGCGCGGGGCGAGCGAGTGCGCGCGCGCCCCGCGCCCGCTTGGCTGCGCGCCTTGCGCTGGTCGCGCCGCCACGCGCGCCTCGCGGCCGCCGCGGCGGTGCTCCTGCTCGTGCTGGCGATCACGGCGGCGTGGACCGTTCGCACGCGTCAGGTCAACGCGCGCATCCGGCGCATGGCGGACGCCGAGCTCGCCCAGCGGCTCGAGCGCGAGGCGCGGGCGCTGTGGCCGCCGAGCCCGGAGCGATTCGGGCCGATCGACGCGTGGCTCGCGGGCGCGGACGACCTGCTCGGCCGGCGCGCGCTCCACGCCGACGAGCTCGCGTCGCTGCGCTCCGCGGCGCTGCCGTACGACGCCGAGCAGATCGCGCGCGACCGCGACGGCGCGCGCGAGAAGCTGCTCGCCCTGCGCCTCGAGGTCGAGGGCCTGTGGGAGTTCGTGCGCGCGCGCGAGCGCGGCGAGGAGCGCGCGCAGCCGCCGCCCCCCAAGCTCGTCGTCGGGCGTACGGCCGAGTGGCGCGCGCTCGTCGACCGCGACGCGGACGCCTTCCTCGGCGAGCTGCGCGCGCGTCTCGCCGGTGTGCGCGAGCTCGTCGCGCGGACCGGCGTGCTCGGCGAGCTCGACCTCGAGCAGCTCGGCGCGCTCGAGCGCTACGCCGAGGCGCGCGCGCACGAGCTCGTCGCGCGGCGCAGCTACAGGTTCGCACGCGACTTCGACCAGTGGCGCCACGACGAGCTCGAGCGCTTGCTCGAGCGGCTCGACTCCTTCGGCGAGCGCGTCGAACGCGTGCGCGATCTGCGCCGGCGTTGCGAGATGCTCGGCGCCGAGAGCGACCGCGCGCGCGCGGCGTGGGACGCGGCGCTGCCGGCGATCCGCGCGGCGCCCGTCTACGCCGGCATCGTGCTCGAACCGCTTCTCGCGCTCGTGCCGCTGCGCGCGGACCCGTCGTCGGGCCTGTGGGAGCTCCTGCTCCTGGGCAGCGGCGCGGCGCCCGAGCCGGATCCCGCCGATCCCGCGCGTTGGCGCGTGACCGCCGAGACGGGTCTCGTGCTCGTGCTCCTGCCCGGCGGCGAGCTCGACATGGGCGCGCCGGACGAGCTCGCATCCGAGGTCTTCTCGTTCCCGCGGCACCGCGTCGTGCTCGACCCGTTCTTCGTCGCGAAGTACGAGCTGACGGTCGCGCAGGCGCAGCGCCTCGGCTCGCTGTCGTCGCTCGACGCGCTGCCCGATCCCGCCGGCGACCGCCCCGTGCGGCTCCTCTGGGACGAGGCGCGCGAGCTGATCCGCGCGCACGGGCTCGACCACCCGACCGAGGCCCAGTGGGAGTACGCGGCGCGCGCGGGGGCGGAGCTGCCGCCCGTCGACGGCGAGCACGCGAACCTGCGCGAGCCCGGCGGCTACGTCTGGGGCGACGCGCTGACGCGCTTGGGCGCGGTCGGTCGCCTGCGCCCCAACGCGTTCGGCCTGCACGACTGCATCGGCAACGCGACCGAGTGGTGCCTCGACTGGATGGTCGGACGCGGCTACAGCACGCTCCCGTCGCGGCCCGGCGACGGCCTCAAGGAGACGGTGCTCCAGGGGCCGGCCCACACCGCGCGCGGCGGCTGTTTCGCGGACGTGCGCTCCCCCGTGCTCGTCTATCGGCGCAGCCTCGGCCACCTCGGCGTCGCGACGACGACCGGAGTGCGCCCGGTGCTCGCCCTGCGGTGAGCGCCGCGTCAGCCCTCGCGCAGCAGCGTCGACAGCCGGCCGAGCGCCCGGGTGAGCAGCTTGCGCACCGCTTCGGGGCTCTTGCCGAGCTCGGCGGCGACCTCGGCGTACGACGCGCCGTCCTGGTGCACGCGGCGCACGACGAGGCGGTGCTCGGCCGAGAGCGCGGCGAGCGCGCGCTCGAGCCGTTCGCTCTCCTCGCGCAGCGCCGCGTCCTGGCTCGGGCGCCGGGCGTCGAAGTCGGCGAACGCGTCCTCGGGCACGAGCTCCGGTCGGCCGGCGGCGCGGCGCTGCGCGCGCCAGGAGCGTGCGCGGTTGCGCAGCTTGTTCTCCGCCGCCGCGCGCAGCCAGCACTGGAAGCCCCCGTCGCCGCGGTCGTCGAAGCGGCCGGAGCGCAGGACCTCGCGCACCGTCGATTGCACGATGTCGGACGCGGACTCCCGCTCGCGCAGCTCCGCCCCCATCCGGCGCCGCACGTAGCGACCGAGCGCGGGCAGCCCGCGCGCGAGGCGCTCGGCGAGGCTCGGCAGCGGCTGGGGCTCGTCCACGGCGCGCGCTCTCGGTCAGGCAGCCTTCGACTTGCGCGCGACCATCAGCACGAGCGCGGCGAGCAGCGCCATCTTGGCGAGCTCGAGCGCCAGGCTGACGCCGTGCAGCGCGTAGAAGCGCTGCACCGGCTCGGGCGGCGGGTCGGGACGCGGCACGAAGTCGATCTCGCGGCCGAGCTCGACCATGGTCGGCGTCAGGTACAGCGCGTGCGCGAGCGCGACGCCCGCCGCGAGCAGGAGCACGACCAGGCGCGCCTTGCGCGGCGCGCCGGCGAACAGGAGCAGCACGAGCGCGACGGCCGCGAGCGCGAGCTGCGCGCGGTCGTAGCGCTGGAAGAAGTGGCGGTTGAGCTCGCGGGCGACGTAGTGCAGCGCCGTGCGCCGCTCTTCGCCCTCGTCGAGCGCGGCGAAGACCTCGTCCGCGTCGCGCAGGCGCTCGACGTCGGTCACCCGGAAGTTCGACATCGCGACGAACGCCATCGACGCGCAGAGGGCGAGCCAGGCGCCGAGCACCGCGGCCAGCAGTCGTGCGGCGTGCATGGCGCGTCATGGTCGCACGCCCCCGCGGGCGGCGGCTTGCGAAACGGGCCGGCGCGCGGCGGCCCCGGCGCACCCGGGCGCGCCCGTCGCACCCCGGCGCACCCGTCGCACCCGGGCGCACCCGGGCGCACCCGGGCGCGCCCCGGCGGCTCCCGGCGCCCCCCGGACAGCAGCTCGGTTCGGCCGGCGCACCTGGTGCATCCGGCGCGCTCGGATGCGCTACCGGCTTCTTACGCAGTTCGACGCAGCGGGGGAGCGGGTCGGGAGCATCAGGGAAGACGTCGGGGCCCCGGCCGACCCGCCCGTAGCCCCGCGCCAAAGGACCATCCCCCGTGTCCGCCGAATCCACGACTCCCCGCGCCGACGAGCTGCTCGCCGAGGCGGGTTGGATCCGTGCGCTCGCCGGCCGCCTCGTCGCGGACGCGGCGACGGCGGACGACGTCGCGCAGGAGACGCTGATCGTGGCGCTGCGTCGGCCGCCCGAGCGCGAGCGGCCGCTGCGGCCGTGGCTCGCGCGCGTTCTGCGCAACGTCGTCTACCAGCGGCGGCGCCGCGAGCGGGCCCGTGCGGTGCGCGAGCGCGAGGCGGCGCGCGCGGAGGCGCTGCCGCCGGCGGGGGAGCTGGTCGCGCGCGCCGACCTGCAGCGCGTCCTCGTCGAGACGGTGCTCGCGACGGCCGAGCCGTACCGCTCGGTCCTCTTGCTGCGCTACTACGAGGGGCTCTCGACCGGCGACGTCGCGCGGCGGCTCGGCCGGCCGGCGGGCACGGTGCGCAGCCAGCTCACGCGCGCGATCGAATCCGTCCAGGCGGCGCTCGACCGGCGGCACGCCGGCGACCGCCGCGCTTGGGTGAGCATGCTCGTGCCGCTGGTCTCCAGCGATGCGGGCTCGGTAGCCGGGGCGAGGCGAACGGAGCTCCGTATTCCACGGGGGGCCAATGCTCCGTCCGTTCTCGTCCCGGCGACCGCGTTCCTCTTCGGCGCGGGAGCGATCGGCGCGGCCGTGTGGTGGCTCGCGCGCGACGCGGGCGCGCCGCCGAGCTCCGCACCGCCCGGCGCCGTCGCGAGCGCGCCCGAGCGCGCGCCGCCCTCCCCCGGGGCGCGCGCCTCGGTCGACGTCGCCGTCGCGCCCGGCGGAGCGCTCGACCACGCGAGCGCGCGCTCCGACTCCGCCGCGCCGGTCCCGGCGCCGCCCGCCGCGCCGATCCGCGGCCGGGTGCTCGAGCGCACGACGGGCGAGCAGCTCGAGCGCTACGCGCTCGAGCTGCGGTTCGCCGACGGCGGGCGCGAGCTCGTGCTGACCGGCGCCCGCGGCGCGTTCGAGAGCGAGCGCGCGCTCGCCGCGGGGACGATCGAGATCGCGCTGCTCGACCATCCCGACGCCGATCCGGTGC
>CAZGTQ010000193.1:0-7914 GCA_964528575.1 uncultured Planctomycetaceae bacterium
ACCTCGGTCGTGACGGAGAACGGCCGCCCGGGCCCTGGATCGGGGTACGCGTAGCGGACGTAGTTGACGAGCTCCTCGATGCGCACGGCGCTCGCCGGCGGCAGCGAGCCGTTCTCGACGAAGCGACGCACGTTCGAGTACGACGCGGTGTCGACGTCGATCGAGAACGTCGAGAGCGGATCGTCCGCGACGTCGCGCATCGGGTTCGCGGGGACGAACGCGTAGGACTCGGCGCCGGGCATGCCCGTCGCGCTCGAGAACGTGCGGGGGTCGAGCCCGTACGTCTCGAACCCGAACGTCGGAGACGCCGGTGAAAGAACGAGGGCGCCTCCGGCGATGCCGAGCGGAGGGAGCAGCCCGGTTCTTTGCCACGCGACGTTCGGATTGGGCACGGGATCGCCCAGTGCAATCAGCTCGATGCTGGGCGTGCTTCCGATCCTGGCCACGTACACCGCGGCTGCGTCGTCGTCCGAATCGAACTCCTGCTCCATCCGCTCGGTGACGGTCCCGAGCCACGCGCTCAGTGCCTCGAATCCCTCGTCCTGTTCCGGGTCGTCGACGCCGGCGCGCTTCACCATCATCTGCCCGATCGGGAGGATGTTCACGATCGACCGCCACTCCTGCGGCTCGGTGACTCCGCCCGTACCGCCGGAATACGGCACCGCTCCAGCGACGGGCTTGCTCGCTGCGTAGTACGAGCCAGCGCTGCTGGTCGCCGCGTCCGTCGCGATGGACGCGATGCTCGGCTTGTTCCCCGTCCGGCCCACATGGTTCGCGTCGAGTCCCTCGTCCGCCGGCGGAGCCGTCGCCACGTCGAGCGAGCTCGGTCCGCCGCGCCCGCTCTCCACCGCCACGCCGATCGCGAGCGCGAGCGCCGCGGCCGCGGCCGCCGCGCTCGGCATCCACAGCCAGCGCTCCCACGCGCTGCGCGGCGCGCCGACCGGCTCGCGCTGCGCGAGCGCGGCCTCGATCGCCGCGTGCTGCTCCGCGCGCAGCGCGACGCCGTCGTCGAGCGCGAGCTCCGCGCCGAGCGCGCTCGCCGCCGCGCACACCTCGTCCACGAAGGCCAGCGCTTCGGCGTCTCGTGCGACGAGCGCATCCATCGCCGCGCGTTGCGTCTCGCTCAGCTCGCTCAGCTCGCCGAGCGCGTACGCCGTCCAGATCGGATCGTCCGCGTCGAACTTCATGAGGCCAGTCCTTCCAGTCGCTCGCTCGCCGCGCGTTCGCGCAGCGTCTTCAGCCCGGTGTGCACGAGGAAGCCGACGTTGCCGATCGACGTGTTCGTGATGCGCGCGATCTCGCGGTACGAGAGCCCGTGCTGGAACTTGAGTCGGATCGCTTCGCGCTGCTTCGCCGGCAGCCGCTCGACGAGACCGCGCACGCGGGCGAGCTCGTCGCTCGCCTCGAGGCGGGCCGTCGGATCGGCGTGCTCGTCGGCGCGGCTCACGGCCGCCATGTCGCTCGTTCGGTTCATCGCTCGCTCCTTGCGTCGGACGTCGAGCGCGCGGTTGCGGCACACCGTGTACAGCCACTCGGCCAGGCGGTGCTCGACCGACGCGCGCTCCTCGCGGCACAGCCGCAGGAAGGTGTCCTGCACGACGTCGCGCGCGAGGTCCGCGTCGCCCACGAAACGCTCCGCGTAGAGCGTCAGGCGGCGCTCGAACCGGCGCACCGTCGAGCGGACCCACTCGGCGTCGGCTGCGCTCGTCATCCGGCCGCTTCCACGGTCGGGGAGCGCGTTTCTTGGGTCGGGCTCGGTGAAAGAGTGCAACTTCGTGGCGCGGCGGGGCGAGCGGAGCGCCGGGCCGAGGTAGCTTACGGGGGAATGGAGTCCCTCGACCTCGGTGCCCTCGGGGCGCTCTGGCTCGCGCGCGAGGACGGCTCGCGCGTCCGGCTCGGGACGCTCTGGGAGAAGCGCCAGACGCCGCTCGTCGTCGTCTGGGTGCGCCACTACGGGTGAATGGCGTGCTATCAGCGCGCCGCGCAGTTGCGCGACGTCCAGGACGACCTCGCCCGGCTGGGCGCGGAGCTCGTCGTGATCGGCTCGGGCCGGCGCGAGTACGCGCGCTCGTTCCGTCTGGAGGTCGGCATCGACGCGCAGATGCTCGTCGACGAGAAGCTGCGCAGCTTCCGGGTCGCGGGCCTGAGGCGCGGCGTGCTGCCGACGATCGGCCCGCGCGCGATCGCCCAGGGGATCGTCGCCCTGAGCCAGGGGCACCGCCAGCGCCGCATCCAGGGCGACCCGTGGCAGCAGGGCGGCACGCTCGTCGTCGCGCCGGGCTCGCGCGTGGCGCTCTTCCACAAGAGCGCCAACACGGGCGACTACGAGCGCAAGCTCGAGCTCCTCGCCGCGGTGCGCAGCGCCGCGGGGCAGCCGAGCGAGCCGGAGGTGAGCGGGACGTGACGTCGCGCGTCGCGCTCGCTCTCTTCGCCGCCGCGCTCGCGCTCGCGTGCGGCTCGGGAGTCGTGCGCGTGTCGGGCGGCGCGACGTCGACCGACCACGCGCCCGGCAGCGACGTGCTCGCGACGCTCGCGCTCGGGCCGACGGGCGCGACCGTCGTCGCCGACGGCTCGGCGACGGAGCTGCGCGCGGGCGCGCACGTCGACGGGATCGCGCTCTACCAGGTTCTGCACCGCGTCGAGCTCGACTGGAGCGACGTCGATCTCGCGAGCCGGCCGTTCGGCGCCGTCTCGGCGCTGCACGAGGCCGCGGAGCAGCAGACGACGGCGCTCGCGGCGCGCGGTCTGCAGCCGACGGTGTCGAGCTGGAGCGCGTCGGGCGACGGGACGAGCGAGCGCGAGGTGACGGTCGTGCAGGGGCGCAACCAGAGCGTGATCGGCGAGACCGGCTCGCAGACGACCCGCGACCATCGCTCGACGCTCCTGCGGTTCGACGCGTCGCGCATCGTGCACTGGCGGCTGTACGTCGAGCTCGGCGGTGGGAGCTCGCTCGCGGTGCGCTCGGAATACGACGCGGCGCGCGAGCGGCTGCTCGTCGAAGCGACGTACGCCGACCGGACGATCGACGGCGCGCCGTACCCGACGGGGTCGCTGACGCTGCAGGAGACGCTCGAGTAGCCGCAGCGCCCGCGTCGCGGTCGCGGGACTCGGCCGAGAAGCGGATTCGGCGCAGCCGCGTTCGCCGGCTGCGAGGGGAGGCGCGCGCTGAGTCGCCATCGAAGAGCGCGCCGGAAGGGGGAATCGAAATGGGAATCGTGCCGGAGGGAGTCGTGCCGGAGGGAGTCGTGCCGGAGGGAGTCGTGACGGAGGGAGTCGTGACGGTGCGGCAGATCGTGGGCGCGGAGCTCGGTGCGCGGATCGTGGGCCGAGCGGACGAGGTGGGCCCGCAGCGCGCGCGGCGGCCGCGGTGCCTGATCGCGGTCGCTCGCTCCGAGCGGGGACTCTCGCGCTGTCTCGTCGACCAGCTCGCGTTCGAGGTGCCGGCGATCGAGTTCGTGCTCGCCGACGACGGGCGGCCGTTCGATGCCGTGTCGTTCGATGCAGTGTGGTGCTGCGGCTTCGAGAGCGATTCGCCGGCGCGCGTGCGCGCGCTGCGCGCCGCGCATCCGCAGTCGCTCCTGCTCGTCAGCGGCTCCGGCGCTCGCGGCTGGCAGCGCGCCGCGCGCTACGCGGGTGCGGACATCGCGCTCTCGTGGAGCACGTCGCTCGCCGGTCTGCAGGACGCGTTAATCCGGCGAGCGGGCGAGCGGCGCTCGTAAGAGCGGTCGCTCCGCCGTCGCGGCCGTGCGCGCGCCCGCGCCCGCGCGCCCGCGCGCGGGCCCGCCACCCCCACCCTCCGCCCTCGAGGACCGGCGATTTGGGCGTCCGTTTCGTGGACGGTCGTGTTTTTTTCCGCACGCTCGGAACCCGCGTCGAGCCTTTCCGCTCGGTGCGCGTCGCCGGGCCGTCCGCAGGGGCGCGAACGTGGTCCCTGGTCGTAACGCCGCCCGGCCGGGCATCGCATGCAGGTGCACGTGAAGGAATCGCCTCTCCCGGCCGCCAGAGCCGCTTTTTACCGTTCGAGCGCGCAGCGAGCGCTCGGCAGTCTCCGCGTCGCACCGCAGCGGGTTTCCGTTGGGCAAGGAACCGGTACGACGTGCCTCTGCGGGCGCCTCGCGAGCGGTTACGGATCGAGATTTGCGAGTCCTGCCATCCTCGGTGACCGTTTGGACGCATGTGTGTACCGTATGTCGGATGCCGGAGTCGCCCCCCAACCGCCGAGCCCACTCGGGAGGTAGGTAGCAATGGTCTTGGGAGTGATCGCAGAGCCTCTGCTCTTCGCGTTGTTCTTGGCTCCGGTGCAATGTCCGCCCGGTCCTTCGCCGCCGCCGCCGCCGCCGGCACCCGTCAGCCCCGGTCCCGCGGGTCCGAGCGCGCCGACCAGCCCCGGCGCGACGGCGCCCGCTCCGAGCGCGCCGTCGACGCCGTCCCCGGGTGCGCCTTCGACGCCCTCGCCGAAGGGTCCGACGTCGCCGCCTCCGAACGCCGCTCCGTCGACGCCCAGCTCCGCTCCCTCCGCGCCCGGCGGCGGGCCGCGTACGGGCGGCGGCGGTGCGCCGATCGCGCCTTCCGGTCCTGCGACCCCGTCGGGGCCCAGCATCGGTGGTCCTTCGTCGGGCGGCGGTGCTCCGCCAGGTCCCGACATCTCGTCCTGGGAGCTGTGGTGGACGCACAACTCGGCTCCGTACCTCGAGCTCGACGCGCTGTTCTTCCGCGACCTGGCCATCACGGCCGACGCGGACTTCGGCGAGGCCGCGGGTGACGCGCTCGACGCGGTGAACCTGCCGGTGTCCGAGAAGACGATCCGTGAGCAGATCGTCCCGGCGCTGCTCGCGACGCTCGCGTCCGATCCGAACGACGAGGTCACGAACGCCTGCTTGCTCGCGCTCGCCCGCATCGGCGAGAACGTCGAGAGCGAGCTCGGCGATTCGATGTTCGCGGACGTGTTCGCGCAGCACCTCGACCACCCGGTCCAGGGCGTGTGCGAGAACGCGGCGGCCGCGCTCGGCGTGCTCGCGCACCCGCGCTCGGTGGCGATCCTCGCCTCGCTCCTGCACGACCAGGAGGAAGGCCGCGAGCTCACGGGTCGCAACCAGGTCCCGCGCCGCATGCGCGCGTTCGCCGCGTACGGCCTCGGCCTGACCGGGCAGTACTCGAAGAACGACGACGTGCGCCGCTTCGCGACGCGCCACTTGCTCGACGGGCTGGCCGCCGAGGACGCGTCGAACGACGAGCGCGTCGCCTGCGTCATCGCGCTCGGCCTCGTGTCGCCGGATCGCACGTTCGCGTCGGCCGACTCCGAGATGCCGTCGATGTCGACCGAGGCGCTCGTGCGCCACCTGCTCGTCCTGTTCGAGGACGGCGACACCGACGACCTCGTGCGCGCCCACCTGCCGACGTCGATTGCGAACCACCTTCCGCGCGTCTCCGACGAGCTGCGCGGGGACGTGGTCGACGCTCTCGTCGGCGCGGTCGCCAAGAGCTCGCGCGAGACGAACGCCGTCCAGCAGAGCTGCGCGATGGCGCTCGGCCGCATCGGCGACGCCGACGAGGATCGTCACGACAAGGAGATCCGCAAGGCGCTCGAGCGCGTCGTCGACGGCGGCGACCAGCTCGCGCGGCACTACGCGCTGATCTCGCTTGCCCGCATCGCCGGCCACACCGGCGACGGCAAGGGCGATCCCGTCGCCGGCACCGGCGAAGTGCGCGACTTCCTGTTCAAGCAACTCGAGCGCGGCAAGTCGTCGGCCCGTCCGTGGGTCGGCCTCGCGATCGGCGTGATGGGCCGCGCTCTCGATCTCGAGCGCCGTCCGCTCTCCATGGACGAGCTCGCCACGCTCCGCACGGTGCTCGACGACCAGCGCTCGCCGTCGACCGCGGCGGCTCTGTCGCTCGGCGCGGGCCTCTGCGGTGACACGAGCTCGGTCGAGGCGCTCATCGCGAAGCTCGACGACATCTCCGATCCCGTCGTGCAGGGCAAGATCGCTCTCGCGCTCGGCATGGTCGGCGCCGAGAAAGCCAAGCCCGCGATCTACGGCGTGATGGAAGAGAACTTCCACCACATGGACGTCATGCGCGACCTCACGCTCGCGCTGGCGATGATGGGCGACCGCGACCTCGTGCCGAAGCTCATCGGCTTCACGTCGGAGTGCGACTGCATCTGGTCCGACTCGGCTCTCGCTCAGGCGATGGGCCACACCGGCGACGCGCGCGCGGTCGATCCGCTCCTCGGCATGCTGACCCGCGAGGACGCCGGCGACCGCACCAAGGCGTACGCCGCGCTCGGCCTCGGCATGCTCGCCGACAAGGACACCCGCGCCTGGACGTCGCGCATCTCGACGAACGTCAACTACGGCGCCAACCCCGACACGCTGACCAGCGCGGACGGCGTCGGAATCATCGACTTCAAGTAGCCGAAACGTCGGCTCTTCCCGAGACGGAGCCGCGCGCGTCGCGAGACGCGCGCGGCTTTCTTTTCGCCTGCGCTACTCGGGCCAGATCGCGGCGAGCTTCTTGCGCCCGCTCTTGTCGAGCTCTTCCGCGAGCTTCTCGCGCAGCGCGTCGAACGTGTAGTAGCGCACGCGGTTGATGCGCAGCCGCTCGTCCTCGGCGTCGGCCGCGTCGATCGCGTCGCCGATCGCGCGCGGGCCGAACGCGTCGTGCAGCGCGACCAGGAGCGCGAGCACGCTCTCGTTGTCGCCGAAGCCGGGCTCGCGCTCGCCCAGCTCCGCGCGCAGCTTCTCGAGCGAGCGCCAGCGCACGTCGCGCAGCCCCGCGAGCGCAGCGTCGTCGCCGCGCGACTTCGCCAGGTGCTCGACGATCGTGACGCCCGTGTAGTGCGCCCACGCGTGGTGGTCCTCCTCGCGCGAACGGTCGCCCCACATCGCGACGACGTGGCCGAGCTCGTGGCACAGCCCGTAGAACAGGAACTTGCCGTCCGCGGTGGGGGAGCGCAGCTCGCGCGCGTCGACGACCGGGAAATCGATCTCGGAGTGCCAGCGGTGCTGCGGCGCGAAATGCGGCGGCCGCTCGATCTTCTCCTCGAGGTGCACGCGCACGCGCAGCTTCTTGCCCGGCACCTTGCTCAGCTCGTCGAAGCCGAAGACCTCGTCGTAGCCGTCGAGCACCGCGTCGAGGACGCCGGCTAACGTCGCGAGGTACTCCTCGTCGAGGCCCCCGAGGCCGCGCAGCAGGAAACGCTCGTGCGCGAGCGCCGTCCCGAGCTCCGCGGCCTTCTGGGGCGCCGTCTCGACGAGCCGCGCGCGGATGCGGCCGAAATCGTCGGTGAGCGCGAGCTCGAGCGCGGCCTCGCCCGCGGTGACGAGCGCCGCCGCGACCTCGGCCGAGGGCTCGAGCTCGAGCAGCTCGTCGAGCGCCTTGCGCGCCTTCTTGGGGACCTGCGCGGCGAGCTCCGCCTCCGTCGCGTCGCCCGGCTTCTGCGCGTGGTCGGCGTTGACGTCCTCGATCGCGTCCGCGTACGTGTCGGCGAGGTGCGTGGGATCGGCGGGCGGCCACGCGGCGCACAGCACCGCGGCGGCCGAGACGAGCAGCGTTCGCATCGTGGACCTCCGGTACCGAAACGCGGGTAGTGGTTCTCTGATGGGTTCACTCTGATGGGGAGTGAACCGCTACCGAGACGCGCGAATCGTACCGCGGCCCTCGTTTTCCCGGGAATCCGCCATGCGAGCGCGCGCGCGCGACGCACGGAGGCTGTATGAACGGACGAAGCATGACCGCGCCCCGCTCCCGCCGCCGGCGCCTCCTCGCGTGGCTCGCCGGCGCGCTCCTCGTCCTGGTCGCGCTGCCCTTCGTCGTCGGCTCGCTCGCGCCCGAGCGTTACGACGGCCGCGTCTCCGTCGTCCTGGCGCGCCCCCCCGAGGAGGTCTGGGCCGCGCTGCGCGACTACGAGCGGCA
>CAZGTQ010000194.1:0-19190 GCA_964528575.1 uncultured Planctomycetaceae bacterium
GCCCAGCGCCGCGCTACTCGAGCAGCGGCGCGAGGTCGGCGAACAGCGCCTCGTCGGCGGGCACGCGCTCGATCCAGGCGCGGATCTGCTCCGACGCGGAGGCCCGGCGGTTCTGCTCGAGCAGCGCGAGCGCGAGCAGGCGCACGCCCAGCGCGCTCGGCTCGAGCGAGAAGGCCTCGAGCGCCGCGCGCTCGGCGCGCTGTGCATCGGTCGCGCGGATCGCCGCCGAGAGCCCGCGCCACGAGTCGGCGTCGTTGGGCTGCTCCGCGACGACCGCCTCGAAGTGCGGCACGGCTTCGGCGGGGCGCCCCGCCTCGAGGTAGCGCTGGCCGAGATTGGCGCGCGCGCGCAGGTTGCGCGGCTGCTGGGCGTACCAGCTCAGCGCGGCGTCGAGCGCGCCGATGACGTCGCCCGCCCTCGAGCGCAGCAGCGAGATCGCGCCCCACTGCGGGTTCTGCGCGCGCGCGAGCAGGTCCGCCCCGCTGCGGAACGTCTCGAGCAGCGCCGGCGCGCCGGCCCCGTGCGGCTCGAGCGGCGGGCACGCGACCAGCGGCAGGCGCTCGAGCGCCTCCTCGGCGAACGGCGGGTCGTGCTCCTCGTCGTGGCACCGCGCGCACGCGAGCGCGCCATGGCGCAGCGCGTCGGGATCGAAGTAGCTCGTGCCGCCGCGCACGTGCCGGCCGCCGGCGCCGTGGCACGCCGCGCACTGCACGTTCTCGAACCCCGCGTACAGGTGCGGGCGCGGAAAACCGCCCGGCTCCTGGTAGCCGACCGTGTGGCAGCCGATGCACTCCGCGTCGACCTCCTGGTGCGTCGCCTGCAGCGTCGAGAACGCGTGGCTGTGGCGCGTCGCGAGCCAGAACTCGTACTGGCGCGGATGGCACTCCTGGCACACCTGCGCGCCGACGTAATGGCCGCTGCGTTCGAAGTTGCTCGACTTCGACATCCAGTAGTCGTTGACCCCGTGGTGGTAGCGGTCGATCAGCGCGAGCGTCCACTCCGAGCGCGTCAGCGCGAAGTGCATCGGGACGAGCACGTGCGAGAAGACGTTGCCCGACTCGGGGAACGGCCCCAGCCGCGCGCGCGCGTTCTCGAAGCGCGCGAGCTCGCGCTCGTGGTGCTCGACCTTCTTCTTCCATTCCTCGGTGCCGAGCGCCAGCTCGCGCGTCGCGAGATCCTCGACGTGCGCGCGCTCGACCTCGAGCGCGACGTCGGTCGCGTGCCACTCGGAGACGTCGACGAGCGGGCCGTGGACCTCGCTCGTGAAGTACTGCTCGGGCTCGCGCCACCACCACTCGACGCGGCCGACGCGCGAGCCGCGCACGAACGGCACGAGCACGGGCGTGCCCTCGACGAAGTTCGTCTCGCGCTTGCTGTTGCCGAAGTGGCCGCCGAAGACGAGGTCGAGCCCGGGGACCTGGCGCGCGACCTTGACGTTGAGGTCGAAGCCGAGGTGCGAGAGGAACACGACGAGGTCGCATTCGTTCGCGAGCTGCGCGGCGAGGCGCTCGAGCTCCGGCCGCCAGGGCAGGATGCGCAGGCCTTGCTCGTGCGCGATCTGCTGCACGTCGACCGGCTTGGCGTCCTTCGCTTTGGGCTCCACGAGGTCGGGCGCGATCAAGCTGAAGAAGCCGATCTTGAGGCCGGCGCGCTCGACGATGCGGTGCGAGGGGAAGACCGGCTCGCCGGTGCGGGCCTCGACGAGGTTGCCGCACAGGATCGGCACGTCGAACTCCTCCGACAGCGCTTTCAGCTCCTCGTGCCCGAGCGCCGCGAGGTCGTTCTCGCCCAGGGCCATCGCCTCGCAGCCGAGCCGGCCCCACACCTCGAACAGCGTGCGCGCCTTGATCGGCATCTGCAGCCGCTCGGGGAGGTCCTCGATGCGGGTCTCGGCGAGCAGGTCCCCCGCGTCGACGAAGAGCGCGTCGTCGGGCCGCGCCGCGAGCTCGCGCTCGACGTAGCCCGCGATGCGATCGATCCCGCCGATCTGCCCGGCGACGCAGCCGCAGGGCTCGATGTAGCCGTGCACGTTGCTCGCGTAGAGCAGGAGGAGGTCGGCCGGCTCGCGGCTGCCACCCGCGGCGTCGTGGCAGGCGCTCCAGGTGGCGGCGAGGCCGAGCAGGAGCGCGGCGGCGCCGGCGAGCGCGGGAGGACGGGCGGTGGACATGGATGGATCGGGGGCGCGAGCGAGCGGGCAGGATGCCAGGGGGGCGTGTACGGGGCCAGCGGGCCGGTGTGGGACGGGATCGGACGCATCCGCGGCTTGCGAGGTGCCGTGGAGCCACGTAGGCTGCGGCCGACAATTCGGTAGCGCGCGTGGTCAGGGAAGCAGGTGCGAATCCTGCGCGGTCCCGCCACTGTGAGCTCCTCGTCCGCCGCCTCATTCGGGCGGCCGCCGCCGTCAAGGGTCCGCGCAGACATGCGCGCGAGCCCAAGCGGGCGCGGCCGCCGGTCACTGGGCCGCCGAGAAATCTCGGTCCCGGGAAGGCTGGGGCGGCGGATCCAGGACGAGCCAGGAGACCTACCCCGTGCGCGGGATCGAGTCGGACCTCGCGGAGAGGGTCCGCATCCAGGGACGTCTCCCCGGTCGCCGCGTGTGTGCGCGGCGGCTGCGGCGAAGCCCGCGCGGGGTCCGACGGATCGACGCAGACATCGATTCGGAGACCCCTCATGCGACCTCTCTCGTCCGGCGCCTTCCTGGCGTCCCTCGCGCTCCTGGTGAGCGTGCTCTCATCCCCCGCGTCCGCCCAGGACGTCCCCGCGGACGGCTTCGCCCTGACGCCGCTCCCCTACCCGGCGCCCGGCGCCACCGCGACGCTCGCCAACGGCGACTTCGTCTCGTTCGACGGCGCCACGGTCGCGCGCTACGACGCCGCGGGCTCGCTCGTCGCGGTCCTTGGCTCGTTCACGCCCGCGGTGTTCACCGGCGCGCTCGCGCTCGACCCGTCCGAGACGTTCGCGCTGCTCGGCGAGAGCTCGAACGGCGACGTGTACCGCGTCGCGCTCGACGGCAGCGGCATGACGTTCCTCGCGAACCTGCCGTTCAACTACGACGCCGACTTCGAGAGCGGCACGAGCGCGATCGTCAGCGCCGCGCAAGGCGGCTTCTTCGCCGGCAACGACCTCGTGCGTCTGGACACGACGACCGGCGCGACGCAGGTCCTCGCCCAACTGTCGGGCTCCTCGGGTCCGGTCGCGATCGACAACCTCGGCAACCTGTTCTACGCGACGCAGGATCCGGCGTTCCCGCCGCCGGCCGGCAGCACGTCGGTCGTGTTCTTCACGTCGGCGCAACTGAACGCCGGCGTGCTGCTCGGCGACGCCGACCCGTTCCTCTTCTGCGCCGGCTTCGACGGCGGCATCTCGCTCGCGTACGACGAGGCGCGCAACAACCTGTACCTCTCGGAGACGAATTTCGACATCCCGACCAATCGCATCCGCCTCGTGGGGCCTTCGCAGGCGAGCTCGCCGACGCTCGTCGCGGGCGACCCGTTCCTCACCGGCTCGAACCTCGAGTTCATCGAGGGCGACGGCGTCGCGCGCTTCCTGCCGTACCAGCCGGCGACGGGCGGCCGGCTCGTCTACAGCACGACCGACTTCGGCACGGTGAACGAGCGCAAGGCGCTCGACCCCGCGCGGCCGGTCGCGAGCGTCGGCGGCCTCGGCACGAGCGGTCCCGGCACCGTCACGTTCGACGTCGCCGGCGCCCACCCCGGCGGCACGTTCCTCTTCGTCTTCGGTCCGCAGGCGACGTACGGCCCGCTCGAGGCCGCGCTGTTCCAGCAAGGCTCCGCTCTGCCGCTCTTCACCGGTCTCGCGACGAGCACGCTCGCCTTCGTGCCGTTCTTCCTGCCGGTCGACGCGAACGGCGCGGGCAGCTTCACGTTCTACAACCCCGGCGGGCTGGAGAACCTGCTCGTGCTGCAGGCGCTGATCGGCGACGCGAGCGCCAAGACGCTCGGCACGAGCACCGCCGCGTTCCTGTAGCCAGCGACCCGGTCGCGGCGAGCGGGCTACACCGTCCGCACGCTCTCGAGCCACGGCAGCTCTTCGCGCAGCCGTGGCTCGAGGGCGCCATACAGCGTCGAGGCCTGCGCGTGGCAGCTCGTGCACGCGCCGGCCCAGCGCAGCTCGACCGTGCCGCCCTCGACGGCGACGAGCTCGAGGCGTCCGCCGTCGAGCGCGAGCAGCGGCGCGAGCTCGTCGAGCACGCGCTGCACCTGAGCGCAGCGCACGGCGTCGCCGCGCGGCGCCGGCGGCTCGTCGCGCGAGGCGCCACCGAGCAGCCGTCCGAGCCAGCTCACGGCGCGGCCTCCTGCTCGAACGTGAGCCAGCCGGCGGGCGCGCGCGCACGCCAGGCGCCGGCGCCGAGCTCGACCTCGAGTGCCGGCACGCGCTCGGCGAGCGCGGGAGCGAGCCACGGCGGCGGCGCCGACGCGCTCTGCAGCACGAGCTCCGCTCCCCCGCCGGGCGCGGGTGCGAGCTCCCAGGCCAGCTCCCCGCCCGCGGGCAGCGCGTTCCCCGCGCTCCACAGGAGCGCGCCGAGCGCCCACGGGAGCTCCCAGCCGGCCGTGCCCAGCTCCGGCACCGGCCGGTCGGCGCGCGCCAGAGCGCGGCCGTCGCGCCGCAGCCCCTCGTCGACGACCGAGACGAGCGCGGCGAGCCCGTGACGCTCGCGCCGGGCGAGCAGCGCGTCGTTCCCGCCGGCCGCCATCAGCACGCCGAGCACCCAGCCCTGCGCGCGCAGCGCCGCGTCGACGCGCTCGAAGGACCCGTCGTCGAGACAGCGCGCGCGCGTGACGCGCTCGAGCTCCGCCGTCGTCGCCTCCGTGCGCTCGAGCACGACGCCGAGCAGCGCCTCCTGCAGCGGATCGGAGCGGACGTCCATGTGTCGTTCGGTGGCACCGTCTTGGGTGGTACCAAGGAGGGGACTCGAACCCCTACTCCCTTGCGGGAAGTGGATTTTGAATCCACCGCGTCTGCCATTCCGCCACCCTGGCCCAAGCACGAACGGCGCTGTGCGAGCGCCCGCGCGCGTCCGCGCACGTCTGGATACGCACGTCTGGATACGCGCGTCTGAATAGGGGTGTACACCGCGGGCCGCGCCCTGCGCAAGCCCGTCAACAGGAGCGGCGCAGCGCGGCGGCGACGATGCGGCGGCACAGCGCGTCGAACGCGATCCCCGAGCGCGCGGCGGACAGCGGCAGGAGCGAGCGCGGCGTGAGCCCCGGGAGCGTGTTCGACTCGAGGAACACCGGCCGCGCGCCAGCGCCCGGCGGCACGAGGAAATCCGTGCGCGAGTAGCCGTCCAGGCGGAAGAAGCGGTGCGCGCGGCGCGCGAGGGCGCCGATCTCGGCGACGGTCGCCGCGTCGAGCGACTCCGGCGGGCACAGCTCGCGCGCGCCGCCGGCGGAGTATTTCTCCTCGTAGTCGAAGAACCGGCCCTCGTGCGGGCGGATCTCGACGGGCGTCAGCGCGACGAGCTCCTCGTCGCGGTTGCCCAGCACCGGGCACGTCGTCTCGACGCCACGCACGCGCTCCTCGACGAGCACCTCGTCGCCGGTCTCGAGCACCGCTTCGATCGCGCGCTCGAGCGCGCCCTCGCGCGCGCTGGGCTGCTCGACGAGCGCGGTCGCGACCGACGAGCCGCCGCGGCGCGGCTTGACGACCCAGCCGGCGCCGCCGAGCGCCGCGAGCTCGGCCCGCAGCGTGGAGCGGGAGGCGAGCCACTGCGCCCGGTCGAAGTCGACGGCGCGCGCGACGGCGAGGCCCTGGCTCGCCGCGAGGTGGCGCGCGAAGACCTTGTCCATGCACGCAGCCGACGGACCGACGTCCGAGCCCGTGAAGCGCTTGCCGAGCGAGCGCAGCAGGCCCTGCAGCGTTCCGTCCTCGCCCTCGCCGCCGTGCAGCGCGACGAAGAACACGTCGACGCGCGCGAGCCGCTCGATCGCGGCGGCGACCGCGAGCGGCGCTGCGTCCTCGATGCGCCAGCGGCCGTCGGACGCGAGCTCGACCGGGACGACCTGCGCGGGCGCGCCCGGTCCCGCTCGCAGCGCCTCGACGACCGCCGCGCCGGACGCGAGCGACACCTCGCGCTCGCCCGAGCGGCCGCCCGAGAGCACCGCGACGATCCGCCCGCTCAGATCGACGTCCATCGCCAGGTCCGACTGCATGCGATCACGTGGCGTCGTACAGGTGGCCGCCCTCGGCCTCGCGCGGCTTGGGGGTGCGCGCGACGAACTCCTCGTGGGTCTCCGCGACGAGCGGGTCGACCTCGACGCGCGGCTCGCCGAGCTCGGGGTCGGGCGGCGGCAGCGGCGCGCCCGCGGCGCGCGCCCAGCCCGCGAAGAGCCGGCACAAGTCGCGCTGCGACGTCTGCGGCGAGTCCTCGCCCTCGGCGTTCTTCACGGGGCTGAACTCGTGGCTGCGCTCCACCTCGAGGGTGACGCTCGTCTCGGTGCGCCCGAGCGCGTCGAACACGAACGTCTCGAACTTCGTCCCGGCGACCTCGGTCGGCTTGCCGTGCTCGTCGACGACTCGCACGCTCTTGCGCGCGAGGTGCCAGGGGAGCTGCAGGCCGCCGCGCGTCAGCTCCTCGACGAACGCACGCTCGATCGCGTGCAGCGCGATGTTGCCGGCGTTGAAGAGCAGCTCGCCCGTCGGTGTGCGCGCGCCGCGCAGCTCCTCGGGCAGGTCGGAATACTCGATGCAGCCCATGCGCCCGTCGACGCGGCCGATCACGCCGACCTTTTCGGCGGGGTCGCGCTTGGGGACGACCTTGGTCGACATCCCGGCGCCTTCCTCGGCGTGCAGGCCCAGGAACAGCGGGTCGGTCATGCGCGCGAGCGGGTTGTCGACCTGGAAGTACGAGATCGTCTCGACGCCGCGGCGCGCCATGTCGGCCAGCGCGCCGCTGGTCGCGAGCGCGGCGAGGGAGCCGCCGTGCCCGTTGGGCGCGAGGAAGATGCGGTCGGGCGCGGCGAGCAGGATGCGGCCCTCGTCGTCGAGCGCGGGGAGCATCGCCTGGCTGAAGAACGTCACGTCGGCGGGCTCGAGGCCGAAGTGCCCGTGCTCCTCGAAGAATGCGCGCGTCGCGGCGTCGTTCGCCTCCGACGTCATCACGTACCACGGCGTCGGCGCGCCCCAGCGCTGCTGCGCGGCGCGCAGGCGGCGCGCGTGGATCTCGAAGAGCGTGCGCCCGCTCACCGGGCCGATCGGGAACGCGCCCTTGGGCCCCTCGTAGCCCAGGCGCGACGCCTGGCCGCCCGCGACGAGCACGAACGCGACCCGGCCGGCGCGCAGGAGCTGTTCACCCCGCTCGCGCGCTCGCCGCGCCGCGGCTTCCTGCACGGCGTCGCGCCGCAGCGGGAACACCGGCGGCGGCTGGAAATCGCCCTCGCCCGCCGGCTCGCCCGCGGCGTGGGAGCCGCTGCCCAGCTTCTGGGCGAGGCGCGCGACGAGCTCGAGGTCGAGCGCCTCGACCTGGGCGAGCAGCCGTTCGCGTCCCGCGTCGTCCAGGCGGCTCCACGCGCGCAGCACGTGCTCCTGCCCGGCGTTCGCGAGGCGCTGGCGCTGCGCCCTCTCGCGTTCGGCGATCGTCATGGGCAGCCCTCCTCGTCGGCGTCCGCACCGGCGGCGACGTCGATCAGGATCTTGAGCACGCCGGGCTGGGCGGCTCGCGCGAAGGCTTCCACGCCCTGGGCGAGCGGGAAGCGGCCGTGGATCATCGCAGCGACGCGCACCGCGCCGCGCGCGAGCGCGTCGAGGGCCGGCTCGAACGGCCCGCAGCGCGAGCCGACGAGCGAGAGCTCGTTCACGACGAGCGGCGCGAGGTCGATCGTCGCGGGTCGCTCCGCGGTC
This sequence comes from uncultured Planctomycetaceae bacterium, assembly GCA_964528575.1. Taxonomy (GTDB): domain Bacteria; phylum Planctomycetota; class UBA1135; order UBA1135; genus CAZGTQ01. The sequence continues at coordinate 7,861 of CAZGTQ010000194.1, forward strand.
GTCTTGAGCACGATCGTCCCGCGCGGGCGCACGAGCGGGACGACGGCGGCGAGCGTCTCGGGCGCGCCGCTCGCCTCGACGGCGAGGTCGTAGCCCGCGCCGGCGTCGTCGAGCGCGACCGCGCGCACGCGGCCGGCGAGCGCCGCGGGGACGAGCGCCGCCCGCTCGGGATGGCGGCCCGCGAGCGTGACGTCGGCGCCCGCGAGCGCGAGCACCTGTGCGCACAGCAGGCCGAGGCGCCCGTCGCCGACGACGAGCGCGCGCTCCACGGCGGCCAGATCGACCTGCTCGGCGATCTCGAACGCGGCCGCGAGCGGCTCGACGAACGTCGCGTCGTCGGTCGCGACGCCGTCGGGCACGGCGTGCAGGTTGACGCTGGGCAACGCGAGCTGCTCGGCGAACGCGCCGGCGCGTCCGAGGATGCCGAGCACGCTGCGCTCGGCGCAGTGGCGGGCGAGCCCCGAGCGGCAGCGCTCGCACGTGCCGCACGCCGCGTTGATGTCCCCGACGACGCGCCGGCCGGCGAGCGGCCCGTCGAGCGCGCGCCCGACGAACTCGTGGCCGGGGACGCCCGCGAAGCCCATGTAGCCGCGCACGAGGGCTAGGTCGGTCGCGCACACGCCCGCGCGCAGCACGCGCACCCGCGTCTCGCCCGGGCGAGGCTCGGGCGCCGGCAGGTCGTCGCGCAGCGTCAGCCGGCCGCGTTCGATGAAGAGACCTCGCACGGGCGCGAGGGGCGCGTCAGGAGGTGACGGCCTCGCTGGTGTGCTGCTCTTGCGAGAGCGTGTCGAGCAGCTTCTCGACCAGGGACTCGATCGCCGCGACGTGCCGCTCCAGCACGACTTGGCGGTGCACCAGGCGTTCGATCACCGGCGGCAGGATCGCTTCGCGCGTGTAGTTGTTGATCATGTTGATGATCTCCGCGCGGTTCGCGTCCGGAAGCTTGTGGAAGTGGTACTCGTACTTCTGCTTGAGCACCTCGTCGCAGATGTTCATGCACTCCTGCGTGACCTCTTCGACGTCCTTGCGGTTGTGCTCGACCCGGAACACGTCGAGCTTGTACTGGTGCAACAGCTCCCGGAACTTCGTGTGCATCGGTCCTCCGCGGGGCGTATCAGGATGGGGGGGAAAGCGCCCGGCCCGCCGGACGGAGTGGCGGCCGAGCCGCCCCATCGTAGCCCGCGCGCCGCGCGTTGTCAGCGCCGCTCCGCGTCCTGTCAGCGCCGCGCCGCGCCCTACCGGCGCCGCTCCGCGGGCTGCTAGTCCAGCTCCCCGACGCAGATCGAGACGTTGTGCCCGCCGAAGCCGAGCGAGTTCGAGAGCGCGTTGCGCACCCGCATCTCGCGCGCCTCGCGGGGCACGTAGTCGAGGTCGCACTCGGGGTCGGGCGTCTCGAGGTTCCGCGTCGGGTGGACGACGCCTTGGTGGATCGAGAGCGCGGTCGCGACGAGCTCGACCGCGGAGGAGCCGCCGAGCAGGTGCCCCACCATCGACTTGGTCGAGGAGATCGCGATCTTGCGCGCGTGGTCGCCGAAGCACTTCTTGATCGCGCGCGTCTCGATCGCGTCGTTGTACTTGGTGCTCGTGCCGTGCGCGTTGACGTAGTCGATCGTCTCGGGGTCGACGCGGCCGCTGGAGAGCGCGAGCACGAACGCCCGCGCCGGCCCGGAGCCGTCCTCCTTCGGCGCGGTGATGTGGAACGCGTCGTCGGTCGACCCGTAGCCCTTCACCTCGGCGTAGATGCGCGCGCCGCGCTTCTTCGCGTGCTCGAGCTCCTCGAACACGAGCACGCCCGCGCCCTCGCCCATCACGAAGCCGTCGCGGTCGAGATCGAACGGCCGGCACGCCGCGGCCGGGTCCTCGTTGCGCGTGGAGAGCGCCTTGGCCGACGAGAAGCCGGCCATCGCGAGCGGCGTCGTCGCCGACTCGCTCCCGCCGGTCAGGCACACGTCGACCTCGCCCGAGCGCACCGCGAGCAGCGCCATGCCGATCGCGTGTCCCGACGACGCGCACGCGCTGGAGGTCGTGAACGTCGTGCCGAGGATCCCGTGGCGGATCGCGACCTGGCCGCTCACGGCGTTGGCCATGATCTTCGGGATGAAGTGCGGGCTCACGCGCCGCGGGCCCTTCTCGATCAGCCCCAGGTGCTGCTGCTCGATGCCCGGGATGCCGCCGATGCCGGTGCCGATGATGCAGCCGAAGCGCTCGCGCGCCGATTCGGGCAGCGCGCCGGGGTCGATCCCCGCGTCACGCAGCGCCTCGTCGGACGAGACGAGCGCGAGCATCGTGAACGCGTCGAGCTTGCGGAAGTCGGGAGCCGCGAAATGGTCCTCGGGCTTCCAGCGTGCCGTCGCGCAGATGCGCACGGGGAAGTCGCTGGCGTCGAAATGCTCGACCATCCCGACGCCGTTCTCGCCGGCGAGCAGGCGGGGCCAGCAGGTCTCGACGCTGTCGCCGAGGGCGTTGATGGTGCCCAGACCGGTGATGACCACTCGTCGCATGGGAGTCTGGTTCGGAGTGAGCCCGGGGTCGAGCGCGCCGTCCGTCGACGCCTCCGCCTCGGCCGCCGAGTGGTTCGGCGACGCGCGGGGCTCGGCCTCGTCGGACCCTCAGGACTTGGAATCGATGTACTCGATGGCGTTCCCGACGGTCTGGATCTTCTCGGCGTCCTCGTCGGGGATCGAGATCTCGAACTCGTCCTCGAACTCCATGACGAGCTCGACGGTGTCGAGCGAGTCGGCGCCGAGGTCGTTCACGAACGACGTCTCGCGCGTGACCTTGTCCGGAGTCGTGCCCATCTGGTTGCACACGATCTTGATGACGCGCTCTTCGGTCGAGGGGTTCGTCACCGCTGTCTTCTCCTCCATGGGTGAGAATCTTCAGCGAGGGTTGATGCGGTTGGCGGCCTCCCGAGCGGAGACCTGGGGGTCGGAATGGTCCTAAATGGAAAGGCCGCCGTCTACTACGAGCACCTGGCCCGTCACGTAGGCTCCGCCGGGGCCGACGAGGTAGTCGACCGCGTGGGCGACGTCCTCGGCGCGGCCGATGCGGCCCAGCGGGATCGTCTCGAGCAGGGCCTGGGAGGCCTTCGCGTCGAGAGCGGAGGTCATGTCGGTCTCGATGAAGCCCGGCGCGACGGCGTTCACGCACAGGCGTCGCCCGGCGAGCTCCTTGGCGAGCGAGCGCGTCAGCCCGATCAGCCCGGCCTTGCTCGCGGCGTAGTTCGACTGGCCGGCGTTGCCCGTGAGGCCGACGACCGACGTCACGTTGACGATGCGGCCGCCCGCGCGTCCGGCGGTGTCGCCTGCGCCGCTGTCGCCTGCGCTGGTAGAGCGCGGCCCGCTCGACTTCATCAGGGACCGCGCGGCGGCGCGGCAGAAGTTCCACGCGCCCTTGAGGTTGACGTCGATCACGCGGTCGAAGTCCTCCTCGCTCATGCGCAGCAGCAACTGGTCGCGCGTGATGCCGGCGTTGTTGACGAGCACGTCGAGGCCGCCGAGCTCTGCGGTGATCTCTCCGACGAGCGACGTCACCGCCGCGTGGTCCGCGACGTCGACGCCCCACGCGCGCGCGTTCTCTGCGCCCGCCTCGCGACACGCGGCGAGCGTCTCCTCGCAGTTCGCCGCGCTGGTCGCGACGCACGCGAGCGTCGCGCCGCGCGCGGCGAGCCGGACGGCGATCGCGCGCCCGATACCGCGCGATGCGCCCGTCACGAGCGCGATGCGTCCGGCGAGATGGCGCGGGTCGTTGGGGTCGGTCACGGGAGCTTCGTCACGAGGGAGGCGGGCAGGGAACGTGCTTCGGAAGCGTCGGCAGCGACTTGCGAGCCGGCCGACTATAGCGGCGGGTCGGGGCGCTCGCAACGCGGCGTGCAGGCCAGACGTGCACGCCAGACGTGCACGCCAGACGTGCCGGCGGTGGACTTCAGCGGTCGCCGGTCACGCTGCTCGGCTCCGCGGCCGAGCGCACCGTCGCGCTCTCGTCGATGCGACCGAGCAAGCCGGCGAGCACGGTGCCCGGTCCCGGCTCGAGGAACGCGCGCACGCCGTCGGCGAGCGCGCGACGCATGCTCTTCTCCCACAGCACCGGCGAGCAGAGCTGCTCCGCCAGCAGACGCCGGATGCGGTCGGGCTCCGCCTCCGGCTCGCCGGTCACGTTGCTGAGGAAGCGGATCTTCGGCGCGCGGATCTGTGTGTCGGCGAGCGCGGCGGCGAGACGCTCGGCCGCGGGACGCATGCACTCCGAGTGGAAGCCGCCGCCGACCGTCAGCCGCCGCGTGCGGCGCACGCCGTGCTCCTTCGCCGCCGCCTCGAGCGCGTCGAGCGCGGCGAGCTCGCCCGACACGATGATCTGACCGGGCGCGTTCTTGTTCGCGACCGCGCAGATGCCGGCCTGGGCGCCGGCCGCCGCGAGCGCGTCCGCCTGCTCCTCGCTCGCGCCCATCAGCGAGACCATCGAGCTCGGCGTCCGCTCGCTGGCGTCTTGCATCGCCTCCCCGCGCAGGCGCACGAGCCGCAGCCCGTCGGCGAACGACAGCGCGTCGGCGCACCACAGCGCGGTGTACTCGCCCAGCGAGAGCCCGGCGGTCAGCGGCGCCTTCGAGCGGTCGAGCCCGTGCTCCTCGAGCACGCGCACGATCGCGACGCCGACCGTGAAGATGCCGGGCTGCGCGACGTCCGTGCGTTGCACGTCGTCGCTCTCGCGCCAGCAGGCGTCGGAGAGCGCGAAGCCGAGGAGCGCGTCGGCCTCCTCGAACGTGCGCTTCGCCGTCGGGAACGCCTCGCACCAGTCGCGGCCCATGCCGGCGTGCTGCGCGCCCTGCCCCGGGAAGAGGATCGCTTCGCTCATCGGTGTCTCTTCGCGCGCGGCGGCGGCGCTACCAGCGGATCAGGCTCCCGCCCCACGTCAGGCCCGCGCCGAACGCGACGAGCACGACGAGCTTGCCCTTCTCGATGCGGCCCGAGCGCACCGCTTCGTCGAGCGCGAGCGGCACCGTCGCCGCCGACGTGTTCGCGTAGTGCTGGATGTTCACGATGACCTTCTCGTCGGTCATCCCGAGCCGGTCGAGCGCCGCGTCGATGATGCGTCGATTGACCTGGTGCGGCACGATCAAGCCGAGCTCGTCGGGCTCGGTGCCCTCGAGCATCTGCTGGATCAACTGGCTCATGTGCGTGACCGCGAAGCGGAACACGTCGCGGCCGCGCAGGTGCACGGTGTGGTCCTTCGCGTCGAGGACCTGCTGCGTCATCGGCCGCGCGGAGCCGCCGCCGGGGATGTGGATGAACTCGTAGCCCGACCCGTCGGCGCCGAGCGTCGAGCGCAGGAGCTCGCCCTGGCCGCACTCGTCGTGCGGCGCGAGCACGACCGCGCCCGCCGCGTCCCCGAACAGGATGCACGAGCCGCGGTCCTCGTAGTCGAGCACGCGGCTGAGCACCTCGGCGCCGATCGCGAGAACGCGCTTCGCGCGGCCCGACGCGATGAACGCCTCGCCGGTGTGCAGCGCCGTCATGAAGCCGGTGCACGCGGCGGCGACGTCGAACGCCGCGGCCTTCTTGCAGCCGAGCCGGTCCTGCACGAGGCACGCGGTCGACGGCAACGGGTAGTCCGGCGTGAGCGTGCCGACGATGACGAGGTCGATGTCCGACGGATCGACGCCGGCGGACTCGAGCGCTCGCTCCGACGCCCGCAGGCACAGGTCCGACGTGTTCTCGTCCGCGGCGGCGAAGCGGCGCTGGCGGATGCCCGTGCGCTGCACGATCCACTCGTCGGACGTGTCGAGGAAACCCTCGAACCACTCGTTCGGCACCGCTCGCTCGGGCACGTACGAGCCCGTCCCGGCGATTCCCACGCGTACGAGTGAAGCCATGCGATCGTTCCTGGCACCTGGCGGGCGCACCCGTGCTCAGCTCGGGTCCCGGGTCATCTCGGGGAGGCCTTGCACGATGTGCTCGTTCACGCTCGCGTCCAGCGCGCGGCAGGCGAGCGCGATCGCGTTGGAGACCGCCGCCTCGTCGGACCTACCGTGCCCGATCACGACGACCCCGTCCACCCCGAGCAGCAGCGCCCCTCCGTATTCCGCGTAGTCGATGTTCTTGCGCACCTTGCCGAGGGCGTCGACGCCCCATGCCGCGTCGTGGGCGACGAGCTCCTTCATCACGAGTTGCAGCAGGAAGCCGGCGAAGTCCTCGAGCAGCTTCAGGATCACGTTCCCCGTGAATCCGTCGGTGACGACGACCTCGACCGAGTCCTTGAAGATGTCGCCGCCCTCGATGTTGCCGACGAACGCGAGCTGGCTCGCCGTCATCAGACCGTGCGCCTCCTTCAACAGGTCGGTGCCCTTGCCCGCCTCGCTGCCGATGTTGAGCAGCCCGACCCGCGGCTCCTTCTTGCCGAGGCAGTCGCGCACGTAGGTCGAGCCCATCACCGCGTACTGGAGCAGGTGGGCCGGCTTGGGAGCGATGTTGGCGCCCATGTCGAGGATCGTCACCGGGTTGCCCGTCAGGTCGAGCGTGACCGCGATCCCCGGACGGCGCACGCCCTCGAGCGTGCCGAGCCCGACCGTCGACGCGGCGACGACCGCTCCGGTGTTGCCCATGCTGACGACGGCGCCCGCGTCGTTGCGCTTGACCGCTTCGACGCAAGCGCTGATCGACGAGTCGGGCTTGGTGCGCAGCGCGACCGCCGCCGCTTCGCCCATGCCGACGACCTGCGAGGCGTGCCGGATCGCGAAGCCGGGGTTGCCGCCGTGCGCATCCAGGAACGAGCCGATCCGCTCCTGGTCACCGACCAGGAGCAGACGCTCGGGGGCGATGCGCAGCCCGCCGAGCGGCGAGCAAGCGCGCATCGCGCCACGCAGGATCGCCCCGGGCGCCTCGTCGCCGCCCATGACGTCCAGTGCGATCCGCGAACCGGGCATGGCCCAGCGACCGCCGTTCTAGAACTCGTCCTTCTCCAAGACCTCGCGACCGCGCTTGTCGCTGCCCTTCGAGAAGCCGTAGTACCCGCAGTTGTCGCACACGGTGTGCGGTTTCGCCGCGGCGCCGCAACGCGGGCAAGCGTTGAGCTGGGGCGCCTGGAGCTTGATGTGCGTCCGGCGGATGCGCGTGCGGTGGTTGGAGTTGCGGCGCTTGGGGTGCGGCATGGCGGAGGCCTGGGAACGGAGGTCGTCCGCGGCGGACGACGCGTCGCGGAGGAGCGCCGCGCGACCTTCAAAAGGCGGCGGCGCCAAATCGAGGCGAGATGCTAGCCCCGCCCCGAACGGGTGTCAAACGGCGCGGTGGGGACGCGTTTCACGCGCGCAGCGCGCCCGCGACGCGGTCGCTCAGCTCCTCGACCGCCCGCCCGACGGCGCTCGGGTCGAGCCCCTGACCCTGCGCCGCGGTCGGCTTGCCGCCGCCCCCGCCGCCCAGGATCGAGCCGATCTCCTTGGCGAGGTCGCCGGCCTTGAGCCCGCGCTCGAGCGCGCCGCCCTCGCACAGCACGAGGAACGGCACGCGCTCGCCCTCGCGGCCGAACACGACGAGCGCGAGGTCGGGTCCGAGCGCCTTGGCGCGCCCACCCAGCTCGCGCAGCGCGGCGACGTCGAGCTCGGGCAGGTCGACCACCGCGGTGCGCACGCCGCCCGCGTCGACGAGCTTCGAGCGCACCGTCTCGAGCGCGCTCGAGACGTCGGCCTGCGAGCTCGCCTGCTGCTTCTTGCGCGCGTCCTTGACCTGCTTCTGGAGCTGCTCCACGCGCGCGGGCACGTCGTCCGCGCCCGTTTTGAGCGCGCGCGCGACCTGGTCGACGAGGCGCCGCTGGCGCTGCATCCAGCGCACGGCCTCCGGCCCGGTCAGCGCCTCGATGCGACGCACCCCCGCCGCGATCGCGCTCTCGGAGACGATGACGAACGGCCCGATGTCCCCCGCCGCGCGCACGTGCGTGCCGCCGCACAGCTCGGTCGACCAGCCGCCGACGTCGACGACCCGCACGCGCTGGTCGTACTTCTCGCCGAACAGCGCGACGACGCCGCGCGCCTTCGCCTCGTCGAGATCCTCGAGCGTCGTCGCGACCGGCGCGTTCGTGACGATGTTCTCGTTGACGATCTCCTCGATCCGCTCGACCTGCTCGGGCGTGATCGCCGTCGGGTGCGAGAGGTCGAAGCGCAGCCGGTCGGGGCCGACGTAGCTGCCCTGCTGGTTGACGTGGTCGCCCAGCACGATCCGCAGCGCCTTGTGCAGAAGGTGCGTCGCCGTGTGGTTCTTGCGCGTGCGCTCGCGCGCCGCGGCGTCGACGCGCGCGACGACCTGCGCGCCGCGCGCCGTCTCGCCCTCGGATTCCCCGAGCAGCACGGCGACCGCGCCCACCTTCCGCGCGTCGCGCACGCGGAAGCGGAACGTGCCGTCGAGCGCCTCGACGACGCCGCAGTCGCCGACTTGGCCGCCGGCCTCGGGATAGAACGGCGAGGTCGCGAGCACGAGCCGCTCGCCCGCTCCGGCGTCGCGGAACAGCCCCTCGACGGTCGTCTCGGTCGCGACGCACGCGGGAGCCTCGTCGTGGTACGTCGCGCGCGTCGCCGGCAGGCCCTCGAGCTCCTCGGCGGACAGGAGCTGCTTGAAGCGCCCCTCGGAGCGGCTCTTCGCCTGGTGCTCGCTCTCGGCCTTCGTCCAGCCTTCCTGGTCGACCTCGAGGCCGCGCTCGCGCGCCATCAGCTCGACGAGGTCCTTGGGGAACCCGTACGTCGCGTACAGGTCGAACACTTCCGCGCCCGGCAGCACGCGGCCCTTCACGCGGCCCGCGAGGTCCTCGAAGCGCGCGAGGCCGCGTCCGAGCGTGCGCCCGAACGACTCCTCTTCCTGCTTCAGGATGAGCGCGACGTGGTCCCGGCGCGCGGGGATCTCGGGGAACACGCCCTCGAAGATCGATCCGACGACCGGCGCGAGCCGGTGGAGGAACGGCTCCTCGACGCCGAGCGCCTGGCGGCCGTAGCGCGCGGCGCGGCGGATCAGGCGCCGCAGGACGTAGCCGCGCCCCGTGTTGCTCGGGAGCGCGCCGTCGGCGACCGCGGAGCTGACCGCACGCACGTGATCGGCGATCACGCGGCACGCGACGTCCTGCTGCGAGGTCGTGCCGCCGTGGCGGTGGCCCGTGACCTCGGCGATCGTGTCGAACAGCGGCGCGAACAGGTCGGTGTCGTAGTTCGAGTGCTTCTTCTGGAGGATCGACGTGATGCGCTCGAAGCCCATCCCGGTGTCGACGTGCTTCGCCGGCAGCGGGCGCAGCGAGCCGTCGTCGAGCCGGTTGAACTCCATGAACACGAGGTTCCAGATCTCGATGAACCGCTCGTTGCCGGCGTTGACGCCGTTCGCCCGGTCCGCGCCGTCGGCGCGGTTGGCGTCCGCCGGACCGCGGTCGAAGTGGATCTCGCTGCACGGCCCGCAGGGGCCGGTGTCGCCCATCTCCCAGAAGTTGTCGCCCTTGCCGAAGCGCAGGATCCGGTCGTGCGGGATGTCGGTCTGCTCGCGCCAGATCCGCTCCGCGTCGACGTCGATCGGCAGCCCGTCGGCCTCGTCGCCGCCGAACACCGTCACCCACAGGCGGTCCTTGGGCAGCTTCCACACCTCGGTGAGCAGCTCCCACGCCCACGGGATCGCCTCCGCCTTGAAGTAGTCGCCGAACGACCAGTTCCCGAGCATCTCGAAGAACGTGTGGTGGTACGTGTCCACCCCCACCTCCTCGAGATCGTTGTGCTTGCCCGAGACGCGGATGCACTTCTGCGTGTCGACCGCGCGCGTGTAGTCGCGCTTGGCCGTCCCGAGGAAGACGTCCTTGAACTGGTTCATCCCCGCGTTCGTGAACAGCAGGGTCGGGTCGTCCTGCGGGCACACGGGCGCGGAGGTCACCTCGCGGTGGCCGCGCTCGACGAAGAAGTCGAGGAACTGGCGCCGGATGTCGGCGGCGTTGGTCATGGGTCGAGAGACGACGGGACGTCGATCGTCGAGGTGGACAGTGAGGCGCTCGGAGAGCGTTCGTCAGCGTTTCGCGGCGGCGGGACGCGTGCCGCCCGCCTTGGCCTTCGGCTCGATCGTGTCGGGCGCGTCCGCCGCCGACGCCGCCTCGGCCTCGTCCTTCGGCGGCGTCGCCTTCGGCATCGCCTTGTCGCGGATGAACCGGTCGAGCTCGTTCGCGAGGTCGGGGTTGTCGATCAGGAACTGGCGCGCGCGCTCGCGGCCCTGACCGAGCCGAATCTCGCCCTGCTCGGGGTGCTTGAGCGAGAACCACGTGCCCGACTTGAGCACGACCTCGTGCACGAGCCCCAGGTCGATCAGGTCGCCTTCGCTGCTGATGCCGCGGTCGTAGAGGATGTCGAACTCGACCTTGCGGAACGGCGGCGCGACCTTGTTCTTGACCACCGTCACCTTCGTGCGGTTGCCGACGACCACCTCGCCGTCCTTGATCTGGCCGATGCGCCGGATGTCGATGCGCACCGACGAGTAGAACTTGAGCGCGCGCCCGCCCGTCGTCGTCTCGGGGCTGCCGAACATCACGCCGATCTTCTCGCGGATCTGGTTGATGAAGATCACGAGGCATTCCGACTTCGCGATCGCCGCCGTCAGCTTGCGCAGCGCCTGGCTCATCAGGCGCGCGTGCAGGCCGACGAAGCTGTCGCCCATCTCGCCCTCGATCTCCGCCCGCGGCACGAGCGCCGCGACCGAGTCGATCACGATGACGTCGACCGCGTTCGAGCGCACGAGCGTCTCGACGATCTCGAGCGCCTGCTCGCCCGTGTCCGGCTGGCTGACGAGCAGGTCGTCGAGCTTGACGCCCAGCTTGCGCGCGTAGGAGGGGTCGAGCGCGTGCTCGGCGTCGACGAAGGCGCAGATGCCGCCGGCGCGCTGGGCGTTGGCGATGACGTGCAGCGTCAGCGTGGTCTTGCCCGAGCTCTCCGGGCCGTAGATCTCGACGACGCGCCCGCGCGGCAGGCCCTTGCCGCCGAGGGCGAGGTCGACCGACAGGCTGCCGGTCGAGATCCCGCGGATCTCGCGGATCAGGCTCTCGTCGCCCAGGCGCATGATCGCGCCGACGCCGTAGCTCTTCTCGATCTCGGAGATCGCGGCCCCGAGGGCCTTCTCGCGCTGGGCGAAGGCCTTGTCGGCGGGGGTCGCGGACGCTTGGGAGGACGTGCTCATGGATCGACTCTGAATAGGACGGAGGACGGGCGGATGGACGGGTCGCTCGGAAGTCGCCTCGCCGCGCTCGCGCGCTCCCCCAAGGCGTGGACAGATCCTAGCGGTCGCGCAGGGGCGGCTGAAGGGACGACCGCGCCCGCGTCGAACGGTTGCACTTCTTCT
>CAZGTQ010000195.1:0-2194 GCA_964528575.1 uncultured Planctomycetaceae bacterium
GGCGGCCACACCGGCACGTTCGAGACGCTCGCGGCGACCACCGTGACCGGCCGCCACGACGGGACGACGTTCACCCAGGGCAACCCGATCGGCGAGAACCCCGGTTTCCCGGCGCAGACGGCGCTCGGGATGGGCAACCACTCGATGACGCGGCTCTTCGACGGCACGTTCCTCGTCGCGGGCGGCGCGGCCGGCGACGTGTTCGGCGTCGTCACGACGCACAGCGAAGCGTTCGTGTACGTCCCATAGGCCCCGCTACCGAGATTCGGCGAGGCCGTGCTCCGCCAGGAAGGCGAGGAGCGGCTCCAGGAGTGCTTCCTGTCCGCCGCCGTGCCAGTGCGTGTCCGTGGCGAGGAACGCGCTCCTCCCCGACGCGACGCGCGCCTCCAGCGCCGGCCGGGCCGAGAGGAACGGGATTCCCTCGGCCCGGCAGAAGGCGGCGAGCAGCTCCTCCTGCACGCCGCGGCGCGCGAGCATGCGCTCGAGGAGCGCATTCGCGGAACCGGTGAGGGGCTCGCCGAGCCCGAACGAGGCCGTGCGCCGGACGAGATCGGGATCGGGCGCGACGTGCGGGAGCAGGACCTCGGCCTTCGACGGCAGGTAGACGACGCGCAAGCGCGCTCCCGCCGCCTCCGTCGCGTCCCGCGCGCGCCGCAGTGCGTCGCACGCCGCGGCCCACGACGGGCTCGCCGTCCACTCGACGTCGCTCCACAGGAGCTGGCGCATCTCGGCCGGCGCCAGCCACGTCTCCCGCACTCCACCGTCCGCTAGCGGAAGCTCGAACGCGGGCAGCGGCCCACCCGCCGGCCGCACGGTCCGCTCGCGCCCGAGCCACGCCCGCAAGAGGCCGAGCGTGCGCAGCGGCGGCGGGCGCAGCCCGGCGTGCACCTCGCCCCACGTCGCGCGCCCCTCCCGCAGGTGCGCGAGCGGCGCGACGACGTCGAGCACGTCGTTGCCGCCGAACCAGAACCAGAGCACGCAGCGCGGCCGCAGCGGCAGCGCGACGCGCTCGACGATCCACGCCTCGCGCACGGGCCCCACGCCGACGACGCCCGCGTTGTAGACGGTGAGCCCCAGCGCCTCCGCCAAGCTCGCCTGCAGCCCGCGCGGGCGGAGCGCGCCCATCGCGACGACGAACGAGTCGCCGACGAGCACGATGTCGGCGCGCGCGGGGACGACGGCGTTGGGGAAGCCCAGCGCGTCCGCCGGCACGTGCACTTCGGGGAGCTCGCGCACGTCCGTGTCCACGTCCGCCGGCACGAGGCCCAGCATTCTCAGGTCGGCCGGCGGCGCTCCCGTGCGAGTGCCGACCCCGACGGGGAGCGGCACGCCTTCGACCGGCGTCTCGTCGAGGATGCCGGGGTGGTCGAGCTCGACCCCGTGCATCGGGAAGCGCGCGCGGTACCAGTCCGGCAGGAGACGGGGACGCAGGCGCAGAGCGAGCTCCGCGGCGGCGAGCGCCGCGACGACGGCGAGCGCGAGCGTGAGGGCGAAGCGCGCGGCCGAGCGGCGCCGACGCGCACGTCCTCGCTCGGTCGGTCGGTCGTGCTCGCGCGGTTCGTCGACGTCCATTCGCAGGCGGCGCGCGCGGACGCTGCCGATCGGCGGCGCGACGCGCTCCTCCAGCCTATCCGGCGACGTCGGGTCCTGCGGTTTCGCCGGTGCGCTCGCACGACGGGCGAACGGCTACTTGCTCGTGACCCGCGGCATGAGCTCTTCGACGACCGGAGATACTGCCGTAGCGGGTCGCGCGATCGCGTGGCAGGATGGGGTCCGAGCCGCCCCCGCTCGGGACCCCGATCCTCCAGCGCCCCATGAGCTCGAACCTCTCAGCGGCCCTCACCGCGGCATGCCTCGGTGTGCTGCTCGCCTCCCCCGCTCTCGCCGGCGATCCGTACGACCAGGGCAACGGCGTCGGCAGCGCGTACATCGCGACGACGCAGGCGTTCATCGGCGGCACGTTCGTCGTCGACGCCGGTACGACGGCGACGACGTTCGCGCCGAGCACGATCCTGTCGATCTCCGACGGCATCGGCCCCTCGAACAGCCTCATCGGGCCGATCTGCCTCGACGTGAATTCGCCCGCCTACTCGTTCGCGGCGTATCCGCTCGACGTGAACGGCAACTTCCACGTGGAAGTGAGCGTGCCGAACATCCCCGCGCTCGTCGGCGCGCCGCCGATCTTCGCGAACGC
>CAZGTQ010000196.1:0-2506 GCA_964528575.1 uncultured Planctomycetaceae bacterium
TGCCGTGGTGGTCCTGCTCCGCCGCTTCGGGCAGCGCGAGCGCGAGGCGACGCGCAGTGACGAGGCCGACCATGGTCAGTCCGGATCGTACATGCTCCAGGGTCGGCCCCGGCGGGACGGTGCACAGAAACCCGCCCTCGAGGAGGCCCCTTCGGGGGAGCTCTATCTCCCGTTCGCGGGCAGCCGGAGCGCCGTCGGCTCGGTGCTCGTCAGGTCGAGCACGCCGCGCCAGAGCTCCTCGTCGGCGCGCTTCACCGTCACGGTCCAGCGGCCGAGCGGTACGCGCGGGTGCAAGGGCACCGCGACGCCGGCGCGCAGCGGCTGCACGGTCGGCGGGGACGCGGTGCGCAGCTCGTCGTCCGCCTCGAACCAGGCCTCGAGCCCTTCGCTCGTGCCCGCATCCGCGTCCGGGACGAGATGCACGACGCTGCCGAGCGCGAGCACGACCGCGACGTCCGCTCCCGCGGGACCGACCTCCACGTCGCGCTCGGCTTCCGCGAGGGGGCTGGCGCTGAGCGCGCGCACGACCAGCGCGTAGCGGTCCTCCGGCACGTCCTCGAGCACGAGCGTCGCACCATCGAAGTCGACGACGTGCTGGAGCGACGGGCGCCACGGCGTCGTCCCGTCCCACGCGGGGATCAGGTCGATGCCGAGCCGTTGCGGCGTCGCCTCCCCCTCGCAACGCACGGTCAACCGCAACGACGGCCCGACGCGCTTGCGCTCCAGCGTGACGACCGCGACGCCGTCCGGCCCGCGCACCGCGTCGTTCGGCATCAGCATCACGGGCACGAAGCCGGTCCGCCCGAACAGGAGCCCGACGTCCTGCGACGGGTCGTAGATCACGCAGAGCCGGCCGTCGTACGGCGCGGGGAAAGCGTTCGTCGGCTGCTCGACGCCGGCGGCGAGCTGCGCCTCGAGCACCGCGCGCCGGCGGCACGCGACCGCGACCCCCTCGAGCGGGCCGTCGGGGCCGACGACCTGCACGCGCAGCTCCTCGTGCTCGGCGCGCAGCACCGCGTCGGGCGCAGGCAGCACGACGCGCGCCGAGCTCTCGGTCGGCAGCGCGACGACGAGCGCGGTCGACCACGGCGACTCGGCGGGAGCGAGCAGCGCGTCGTGCGGCCCGGGAGCGAGGCCGCGGACCTCGAAGCGGCCGTCGTCGCCGCTGTGCGCGGACGCCATCGCGCGCAGCCAGCGGCCGTTGCTCGGGAGCAGCAGGTGCTCGCCGACGCGGACGCGCTCGCCCGGCTCGTCGACGTACGCCGTGACCGCGTAGCCCGCGAGCGGAACGCCGCCTGCGTCGACGACCGTTCCCGCGAACGGCGCGCCGGCGTCGAGCGCGAGCTCGATGCGGCGCTCGGCGCGCTCGTCCGGCTCGACGCGCCGCCACGCGACCGACGTGTCGCGGCCGAACGCGACGAGCTCGACCGCGACGTCGGCCGCGGCTTCGACGCGCCACGCTCGCCGCTCGCCGAGCTCGAGTCGCGCGAGCTCCTCGCGCGTGTCCGCGTCGAGCGCGACGAGCCACAGATCCGCGGGCTCGACTCCGGGAGCGAGCTCGAGCGTGCCGTGGAGCGCGCGCCGCGCGATTCCCTCGGCCGCGGCGACCTCGCTCGTCGCCGCGCCCGCGCCCAGCGGCGCCCGCTCGTGCGCCGCCGCCGTCTCGTCGCCGTCCGGCGTGGCCGGTCGGTCGAGCTCCGCCTCGAGCTCTGCCTCGAGCTCCGCATCGTCTTCGCGCTCCCCGACGAGCGTCGACGGCTCCGGCTTCGCTCCGCCGCGTCCGAGCGCGACCACGAGCACGCCGCCGACCGCGACCGCGCCCGCGAGCAGCCCGGGCGCCGCGAGCGCGCCGGCGGGCCGCCGCGACTCGCCCGCGAGCACGACGAGCGCCGGCAGCCAGTTGCGGCGCGGCCCGAGCTCGGCCTCGAGCGCCGCGCGCACGCGCTCGCGGCCGCGGCGCAGCCGGCTCTCGATCGCGCGCGGCGCGACGCCGGCGCGCGCGGCGATGTCCGCGACCGAGCGGCCCGCGTAGTAGCGCTCCCAGATCGCGCTCCGGCTCGGCTCGTCGAGCGCGCGCACCGCGGCGAGCACCCGCTCGGCGACCGTCGCGCGCGCGCTCGGGCGCCGGCTCGCCGACGCTCTCGGCGCGTGCGACCGCCGCTTCGCGCGCCGCGCGCCGCGCTGCCGAGCGCCGCGCGTTCGACGCGAGGTTCTTCGCGACGCGCGCGAGCCACGCCCGCGGCTCGCGGGCCCTCTCGCGCCGCTCGAGCGCCGCGACCCACACGTCCTGGACCAGGTCGTCCGCGCCCGCCGCGTCGCCCGCGAGCGCGCGCGCGAGCCGCCGCAGGAACGGCCCTTGTCCCTCGAGCTCCTCGATGCGGATGTCGCTCATCGCTGCCTCCGCGACCGAGTCACCGCGGCGGAGCGGAACCCGCCGCGGATCGCGGGGAAACCGCTCGCGCTCACCAGTCGTAGTGCGTCCAGTTGCCCACTGGCACTCCGCCGG
>CAZGTQ010000197.1:0-9242 GCA_964528575.1 uncultured Planctomycetaceae bacterium
ATCGAGCCCGCGACGCCGAGCCCGCGGCCCCAGGGGAGCTTGCCGTAGCGCTCCTTCCAGCCGCTCGCCTTCTCGACGAGGTCGAGGCACTCGCCGAAGCCGCTCGACGTGATGCGCTGGCCGTTGACCGTGCGCGTGTGCTCGCCCTGCCAGTTGCGCCGGCGCAGCTCGATCGGATCGATGCCGAGCTCGTGCGCGAGCTCGTCGAGCTGCACCTCGAACGCGAAACGCGGCTGCACCGAGCCGTGGCCGCGCTTGGGCCCGCACGGCGGCTTGTTCGTGAAGACGCGCGTCGAGTCGAACCGGTACGCCGGCATGTCGACGGGGCCGGTGAGGAGCTGGCCGGCGTAGTACGTCGTCACCAGGCCGAACGAGCTGTACGCGCCGCCGTCGATCAGGATCTGCGCGTCGACGGCGGTGAGCTTGCCTTCCTTCGTCGCGCCCGTGCGGTAGCGCATCTGCATCGGGTGGCGGCCGCGGTGCGCGTAGAAGACCTCCTCGCGCGTCCACAGCATCTTGACCGGCCGCCCGGTCTTCATCGCGAGCTTCGCGACGCAGAACTCGAGCGAGAACGGGTCGGACTTGCCGCCGAACGCGCCGCCCAGGCACGGCTGCACGACGCGGATCTTGCTCTCCGGCAGCTCGAGCACGCGCGCGAGCGCCTTCTGCACGTAGTGCGTGATCTGCGTCGACGACCACACGGTCAGGAGGCCGTCGGCGGAATGGCGCGCGACCGCGCAGTGCGGCTCGATCGCCGCGTGCGTGCTGCCGTGGAAGGAGTACTCGCCCTCGACGACGACGTCCGAGCGCTCGAGCTCGCCGTCGACGTCGCCGAACTCGAGCCGCACGTGCTTCGACACGTTGCCCTTGCTCGGCTTGCCATCGGGCGAAGGGTGGATCGCCGGCTCGCCGCGCTCGAGCGCCTCGCGCGGGTCGAGGAACGCGTGCAGCGGCTCGTACTCGACGCGGATCAGCTCGAGCGCCGCGTTCGCCGTGTCCTCGTCGACCGCCGCGACCGCCGCGACCTCGTCACCGATGAACCGCACGCGGTCGACCGCGAGCGCGTTCTCGTCCGGCGTCCACGGGATCACGCCGTACTTGATCGGGAGCTCGTCGCCCGTGAGCACCGCGTGCACGCCGGGGAGCGCGAGCGCCGCGCTCGCGTCGATCGACACGATCCGCGCGTGGGCGTGCGGGCTGCGCAGCGTCTTCGCGTGCAGCATCCCCGGCAGCACGATGTCGTCGGCGTACACCGCGTGACCGGTCGCCTTGGCGAGCCCGTCGATCTTGCGCAGCGGCTTGCCGACGACGCGGAAGCCTTCTCCCGCACCGCCCTCGCCGTCGCCCCAGGGCGGACCGGGGCCGTGGTTCGTGCGCGCGCCCATCAGGCCTTCCCGTCGCTCGCGCCCGAGCGCGGCCACGGGCTCCCGTTGTCCGCCGCCGGCCGGCCCGCCGCCCACGCCGGCGCCTGCGGCTCGTCCGCTGCGCCGACGGTCTCGGCGACGGCGAGCTCGACCGCCTGGACGATCTGCGTGTAGCCGGTGCAGCGGCAGAGGTTGCCGGAGAGCGCCTCGCGGATCTGCGCGCGCGTCGGCCGCGGCGTCTCGTCGAGCAGCGCGCGCGCCGAGAGCATCATGCCGGGCTGGCAGAAGCCGCACTGGAGCGCGCCGCAGCGGTCGAACGCGTCCTGGACCGGGTCGGCGCCGTCGCCGCCCGCGGCGCGGTGGGCGGGCATCAGCCCCTCGATCGTGCGCACCGCCCGCCCCTCGGCGAGCGTCGCGAGCAGCAGGCACGAGAGCACCGGCTCGCCGTCGAGCAGCACCGTGCACGCTCCGCAATCGCCCTTGTCGCAGCCCTGCTTCGAGCCGGTCAGCCCCAGCTCGTAGCGCAACACCTCGAGCAGCGTCCAATGGGCCGGAGCGGCGACGCGCACCGCGTCCCCGTTCACGTCGAGGCCCATCACGTTCAGACTCGGTCCGCGCATCGCGGCGATTTTCGCCGCGACCCCGCGATGGAACAAGGGTTGCGGCCCGTTTGGGGCTGCAGCGGCGTGCCGCAGCGGCGTGATGGGGGCTCCAGCCCTACTCCGACGGCTTGTAGCGCTTGCCCTTGCGAAAGAACTCGCTCAGCCGCACGAGCACGTCGTCGGCCACGAGCTCGCGCAGGACCGCCACCTGGTCGTCGGGGTGCGGCTCGAAGCCGGGGATCAGCACCCACGAGGTGAACTCGCCCTCCTTCGTCGTGATGCGCCCCTTCTCGAGGATCACCTTGCGCAGCCCTTCGAGCAGCTTCGGCAGCTCCTCGGGGTGGTGTCGCGCGAAGAAGCGCACCGTGCCCCACGCGAGCTGCGCCGGGTCGTTGTCGAACTTGCCGCGCGTCCAGTCCGCGAGCTCGCGCATCGCGAGCGGCTCGTTCTTGCGCTCTTCGAAGCGCCGCCGCAGGTCGCCCTCCCACGCGGTGTGCTCGGTCGCCCAGACGAACTCGGCGCGGTACGGGTAGCAGTAGATCGCGTCCAGGATCTCGTACTCGAAGTGCCACGCGAGGCCCATCTCGAGCCAGAACGGTTGGGCGCCGAAACGACGCAGCGCGAGCAGTTGCGCCGTGCGGTTGACGAGCTCGTTCCGCGGGTCCCACTCCTCCTGGCCCGAGAGGCGCTCGATCCACGCCGCGCAGAGCGGCTCGCGCAGCACGAAGCCCGCGAGACTGCGCGCCTCGCGCGTCCAGCCCGCCAGGTACGCGTGGCGCTGGGCGAGGAAGTCGAGCAACGAGGAGTAGTCGTCGACGTCGGTGACCTGCAGGACGACCGCGGTCTCGACGTCGCGGGGGGCGTCCGCGGCGCGGGGGCCGGTCGTCGGGCCGGCCACCGGCAGCGGCAGGAGCGCGTCGAATCGCTCGCAGACCTTTGCGACGAGCTCGAGCTCCTTGCGCGCGTTCTTCTTGTGCTCGGGCAGCACGAGCAGGACCCGCCCGTCGTCGTTCAGCTCCAACCGGTACTCGTGCGGCACGACCCAGGGGGCCCACGCGCGTGCCGCGTCGGCCGGTGCCTGACCGGCTTCGGCGCCGAGCTCCGCGAGCGAGAGCAGCTTGCCGCGCCAGCGGATCTCGAGCTCGGCGAGCTGTTTCGCCAGCTCCTCCGCCAGCTCGTCGGCGAGCTCGTCGGCGGCCTCGTCGGCGGCGCGCAGCACGGGAGCGGGCGAGGCCGCGGGCGCCGCGAGCGCGACGAGCAGGGCGAGGGGTGCGAGGGGTGCGAGCAGTGCGATCATTCCGTCGGGCTCCTTCGGGGGCGTTCGCAGGGTTAACGGACGCCCCGGCGAACGGTTTCCCTCCCTGCGCCCGCTTTTTTGTCGCCCCAACGGCACCGACCGCGATCAGGCAGGCGGCGATCAGGCCGCGCGCGAGCCGGCCCCGTAGCAGGCGAGCACCGTCCCGAGGTCCGCGGCGACCCCGCTCGCGTACGCGTCGAACGTTTCGCGCGTCATCCCGAAGTCGGCCAGCGCCGCGTCGAGATCGGGCGCGGCGCGGTCGGTCGTGCCCGCTCCCACGCTGATCGCGACGCAATCGGCGAGCCGCACGACGCGGCACACGGCGCGGGCGCGCTCGTTCTCGACCTCGTCCGGCGCGTGGTGGGAGTGGACCGCCTCCTCGATCGTCGCCGGCAGCTTCCAGCTCCGCGCGACGAGGCCGCCCAGGTGCGCATGGTTGATGCGCAGCGTCGCGTTCTCGGCCTCGATCCAGGAGAGCCCCTGCTCCTCGCGCTGCTCGCGCAGGTGGCGCGACAGGTGCGGCGGTAGGAAGCGGCCCAGGATCAGCTTGCCGATGTCGTGCAGGAGCGCCGCGGCGAAGGACTCCGGCGGCGGCTCCGTGCCGGTCACCTCGGCCGCGCGCTGCGCCGCGAGCGCGGCGCACACCGAATGGCGGAAGAGCCCGCCCTCGGCGATGTCGTAGGCGGGCAGCGCCTGCATCAGCTCGTGCTTCAGGCGCGCGCCGACGGCGAGCGAGAGCACCGTGCCGGCGCCGACCCGGCCGACGGCGTCGCGGATCGTGTTGACCTCGACGCGTGCCCCGCTGACCGCGGAGTTCGCGAGGCCGAGCAGCATGCCGGCGAGCGCCTGGTCGAACGAGATCGCCGCGACGATCTCGTCGAGGTCCCATTCGGGCTGGGCGACGAGCGAGGCGAGGCGGGTCGTGGACGCCGGCAGCGGCTCCAGCTCTTGTGCCTCGGACACGAGGGCGCGGACGTCGATCATGGGGAACGCGAGCTCCTTTGGTGTCGGCATCGGCCGCGCCCCGGCTGGACTCGAGCGGAAACGGCCTTTTACGCGGAGCTCCCGCCGCCGCGCGTCCGCAGCCACGTCTCGATCGCCTCGAGGAACGGCGGGCCGAGGTCCGCCGCCTTCTTGTCGCCGACGCCGCGCAGCGCGCGGAACGCCGCGAGGTCGCGCGGCTTGCGCGCCGCCATCTGCGCGAGCGTCCGGTCGCCGAAGACGATGTACGGCGGCACCCCGCGCTCGCGCGCGAGCTCGCGCCGCACGCCGCGCAGGTGCTCGAACAGCGCCTCGTCGATCGGCGGATCGCCCGCTTCGACCCGCGGCGCGCCGGCGCCCTTGCGCGCGGGACGGCCGAGCGGCTGCACGACGAGCGTGACGGCGCGCTCGCCGCGCAGGACCTCGACGCCGCTCTTCGACAGGAACAGCGTCGGGTAGCGCCCGCTCGACACGCGCAGGTGCCCGGCGCCGACGAGCTGATCGATCCAGCCGCGGATCTCGCGCACGTCGTGCTTCGCGAGCAGGCCGTACGTGCTCACGTGCTCGTGTCCCGCGCGTCGCACGCCCGCGGTGTTCGCGCCGCGCAGCACGTCGCACACGTGCGCGGCCCCGTAGCGCTGCTCGCAGTGCACCACGCACGAGAGGATCTTCTGCGCGATGACCAGCGCGTCCTCGACCTGCGCGAGCTCGCCCAGGCACACGTCGCACGCGCCGCAGCCGTTCCCCGCGCTCTCGTCGTCGGGTCCCCACGCTTGCCCGAAGTGCTCGACGAGCGCCCGGTGGCGGCAGATCCCGCCCGTCGCGAAGCGCAGCATCTCGCCGACGCGCTCGATCGCCGCCTCGAGCGTCTCGGGGTCGCTCTCGCCCTGCGCGCGCTCGAGCAGCCCGCGCCAACTGTGGAAGTCGCCCGCCGAGAAGAAGAGCACGCACTCCGCGGGCAGCCCGTCGCGCCCCGCGCGGCCGGTCTCCTGGCTGTACTGCTCCATGCCCTTGGGCAGCGCCGCGTGCGCGACGAAGCGCACGTCGGGCCGGTCGATGCCCATCCCGAACGCGACCGTCGCGACGATGACGTCGATCTCCTCGGCCTGGAACGCGTCCTGCGTCCGCCGCCGCTCGTCGGCCGGCATGCCCGCGTGGTAGTGCGCGGCCCGCACGGCATGGCCGCGAAGCTGCGCCGCGAGCTCCTCGGTGTCCTTGCGCGAGATGCAGTAGACGATGCCCGCCTCGTTCTGGTGGCGCTCGACCAGGCCCAGGACCTGGCGCAGGAGGTCGCCGCGCTGGCGCACGCGGTAGGTCAGGTTCGGCCGGTCGCAGCGCCCGACGAGCACGTCGGGCTCGGCGAGGCCGAGCTGGCGCACGATGTCCTCGCGCACGCGCTGCGTCGCCGTCGCCGTGAACGCGTGGAGCGGGACCTGCGGCAGGCGCCGGCGGATCTCGCCGAGCTG
Source organism: uncultured Planctomycetaceae bacterium (assembly GCA_964528575.1). Taxonomy (GTDB): domain Bacteria; phylum Planctomycetota; class UBA1135; order UBA1135; genus CAZGTQ01. The sequence continues at coordinate 5,711 of CAZGTQ010000197.1, forward strand.
GCGGTACTCCGGCCGGAAGTCGTGGCCCCAGTGGCTGATGCAGTGCGCCTCGTCGACCGCGACCGCGGCGACCCCGCGCTCGGCGAGCCGCTCGAGGAAGCCGTCGAGCGCGAGCCGCTCGGGCGACACGAACAAGAGGTCGAGCTCGCCTGCCTCGAGCGCCCGGTGCACCGCGCGTCGCTCGTGCGTGCTCTGGTCGCTCGCGAGCATCGCCGCGGCGACCCCGTTCGCGACGAGCCCGTCGACCTGGTCCTTCATCAGGGAGAGCAGCGGGCTGACGACGACCGTCAGGCCCGGCCGCACGAGGGCGGGCGCCTGGTAGACCAGGCTCTTGCCGCCGCCGGTCGGGAGCACCAGGAGCAGGTCGCCGCCGCCGAGGATCGCGCGCATCGCGCGCTCCTGCAGCGGGCGCAACTCGCGGAAGCCCCACGTGTGGTCGATCGCGTCGAGCAGCGTCTCGAACGCGACCGGCGCGGCGCTGGCCGCCGCGCGCGCCGCGACGGGGGCTCTCACGTCGTCCTCCGCCCGGTCGTCGAACGCGCTCGGGGCCGCCCGGCCGCGGGTGGGGAGCGCGTCGTCCGGAACGCCGACCGGACGCTCGTGCTCGGGCTGCTCGCGCTGGGGAGCACGGCGCTCGGCGTCGGGGACGAAAGGCAGGTGCTGCGGATCCACGGGGTGCGTTGCGAGTCGAGCATGCCCGCTGGACCGGGCTCGATCTCGTTCGGTTGCAACCTCATCGCGCGCGAGCCGGCCTTGCAAGGCTGCGCCCGCGCTTTCCCCCGCTACACTCGCGCCCGCCTTGACCGACGTCCTCCTCGCCGCCGCGCTCGCCCTCAACGTCCTCGTCTTCCTCGCGCTCGGCGCCGACAAGCACTTCGCCGCGCGCGGCCGCCGGCGCATCCCGGAGCGCACGCTGCTGTGCCTCGCGCTCCCGCTCGCCGCGCCCGGCGCGTGGCTCGGGATGAGCGTCTTCCGCCACAAGACGCGCAAGCGCTCGTTCCGCTGGAAGATGGTCGGCGTCACGGTGCTGCAGCTCGCCCTCCTCGTGCTCGGCCTGCGCCTGGCGGGACGAGCGTGAGCGCGCTCCTGGCGGTCCTCGCGCTCGCGGCACTCCCTGCGTCCGCCCCGTGCGACCCGGACGAGCTCGGCCTCGAGGTCGTGTCGCTCGTCACCGTCGCGGACGTCGTCGGAGCGCGCCGCGCGGCCGTCTTCCGCGACGCGGTCGAGGCGCGCATCGTCCGGGGCACGTTCGGAGCGCCGCGCGCGGGCGACGCGCTCGGCTCGCCCGGCGACGAGGCGCGCGTCTGGACCGCTGCGGCGCTCGAGCACGACCCCGCGAGCGGCTGGTACCGCGGGCCGGCGCTGCGCAGCGGCTGGGCGCGTCTCGTGCTGCGCTCCGAGCGCGCGCGGCCGCTCGTGCTCGACACGCGCGGCGCGCGGCACCTGTACGTGAACGGCGAGCCGCGCGCCGCGGACTACTACGGGCGCGGCTGGCACCGGGTGCCGATCGCGCTGGTCGAGGGCGAGAACGAGCTCCTCGTGCGCGGCGGCCGCGGCGCGCTGGCGCTGCGCTTCGAGGAGCCGCCGCGCGACGTCTTCCTCGGCGCGCTCGACGTCACGCTCGGCGATTTCGTGCGCGGCGAGAGCGCGCCGCTGTGGGTGGGCGTGCACGCGTTCAACGCGACGGGCGCGTGGGCGCGCGACGTGCGCGTCACGGCGCGCGTCGCGGGCGCGGAACCGCTCGTCAGCGCGTGCGGGAGCCTCGCGCCGGTTTCCGCGCGCAAGCTCGCGGTGCTCGTGCCGCGGCCGGCGGAGCTGGACGGCGTGGACGAGGTGAGCGTCGCGCTGCGGCTCGAGAGCGACGCCGGGGGCGCGCACGAGCTCGAGCTCGTGCTCTCGGTGCGCGACCCGCACGAGCGGCACCTGCGCACGTTCCGCAGCGAGCTCGACGGCGGCGTGCAGTACTACGGCGTCGCTCCGCCGCCGCCACGCGAGCCGGGCACGCCCGGCGTGGCGCCCGCGCTCGTCCTCGCGCTGCACGGCGCATCGGTTCCCGCGTCGAACGTCCCGCCGCAGTACCGCCAGCGCGAAGGCGTCGTCGTCGTCGCGCCGACGAACCGGCGCGAGTTCGGCTTCGACTGGGAGGAGCAGGGCCGGCTCGACGCGCTCGAGGTGCTCGCGCACGCCGAGCGCCTCTTCGGGACCGATCCGCGGCGCACGTACGTCACCGGTCACTCGATGGGCGGACACGGGGCGTGGCACCTCGGCGTGCACTACCCCGACCGGTTCGCGGCCGTCGCGCCGAGCGCCGGCTGGCGCGATTTCTGGAGCTACGGCGGCGCGCTCGAGCTCGCGGACGACGCGCACGAGGTCGACCGGCTGCTGCTGCGCGCGACGAACGCGAGCCGCACGCTCCTGTTCGAGCGCAACCTGCTCCACGGCGGCGTGTACGTGCTGCACGGCGAGCGCGACGACGACGTGCCGGTCGAGCAGGCGCGCTTCATGCGCGAGCGGCTCGCCGCGTTCCATCCGAACTTCGCGTACTACGAGCGGCCCGGCGCGGGCCACTGGTGGGGGAGCGAATGCATGGATTGGCCGCCGCTCTTCGACTTCCTCGCGCAGAACGTGCTGCCCGCGCCGGAGGACGTGCGGCGGCTCGAGTTCCGCACGGCGAGCCCGGCGATCTCGTCGCGCTGCTTCTGGATCGACGTGCGCGCGCAGGAGCGCTCGATGGAGCCGAGCTCCGTCGTGGCGCGCGTCGAGGCGGACCCGCGGCGCGTCGTCGTCGAGACCCAGAACGTGGCGCGGCTCGCGCTCGATCCGGTGCATGCCGAGGGCGAGCCGGTCGCGCTGGCGATCGACGGCGAGGAGCTGACGTGGCCCGCGGGCGGCGGCCGCGCGCGGCTCGAGCGCGCGGACGGCGCGTGGCGCGTGCTCGCTCCGGCGGAGGAAGAGCGCGGCAAGACGCCCGCGGTCTGCGGCCCGTTCGAGGAGGCGTTCCGCCGGCGCGCGCTGCTCGTCGCCGGCACGCGCGGGAGCCGCGAGGAGAACGCCTGGGCGCTCGCGCGGGCGCGCTACGACGCCGCGACGTTCGCGTACCGCGGCAACGGCGCGTTCGAGGTCGTCACCGACGTCGAGTGGCTCGCGCGCGACGACGCCGCGGGCCGGGGCGTCGTGCTCTACGGCAACCGCGACACGAACGCGGCGTACGAGCGGCTCGTGACGGGTCCGATCGACGTGCGCCGCGGCGAGGTGCGCATCGGCGAGCGCGTCCGCGAGGGCGCCGAGCGCGCGTGCCTGTTCGTGCGTCCGCTCCCCGGCGGCGACGGGCTCGTCGGCGTCGTCGGCGGCACGGGGCTCGTCGGCATGCGGCTCACGAACCAGCTCCCGTACTTCGTGTCGGGCGTCGGCTACCCCGACTGGACGGTGCTCGAGCCGGCGCTGCTCGAGGGGGCGCCCGACGGCGTGCGCGCGGCGGGCTGGTTCGACGCGCGCTGGGCGCTCGGCGACGACTGGAGCGTGCGCGAGTAGC
>CAZGTQ010000198.1:0-17173 GCA_964528575.1 uncultured Planctomycetaceae bacterium
GCGGCGATCGCGAACCGCACTCGAGCGGCGATCTGCTCGCTCGGCGGCTCCGGCGCGCGGGGGTCGATCTCGACGTGCAGCATGGCGTCGGACCGTCCTATCGGCCTAGGACGCCCGACGCCTGGAGCCCGAACGAAAAGCGGGACCGCCGCGCCCCTGGGTGGCTGGGAACGCGACGGCCCCGCGGAGGAGGAGTGCCTCGAGATCAGCGACGGGTGCCGTCGACCTGACCGCCGGCCTCGGCGTCGTCGGCGAGGCCGCGCGCGGGCGACGTCACGCCGTAGAAGCGGTAGATCTCGTCGCGCTTCTGCTCGTCGCGCAGGAGCTCGAGCAGCTCGTCGGCAGTCACCGCGGGCGCCGCGGCGAGCTCGTCGATCGTCTTGTCGAGCGCGAAGCGACCCTCGGGATCGCGTTGGAGCGCTGCCCACGGAGCGACGAGCAGCTCGCCGTCCGCGGCCGCGCCGTCCGCGCGGTGGATCAGCGCGAACGGGAGCGTGCCGAGCTTCGGATCGAGCAGCAGCCCGCGCACGGAGCCGAACGGCGCTTGGGCGTCCTTCGCGAGGACGCGCGCGCCGACGATCCGCGATGCGAGCAGGTTGAGGACGCGCCGCTCGTGCTCGGCGCCTTCCACGACCGGCTTTTCATCCTCGTCCGTCACGGGCTCCGTCTCGGGCGCGCTCGCCTCCTCGAGGCCGACGGCCGTCGTGGTGCCGGTAGCACGCAGCGTCTGGATCTGGTCGGGATCGAAGGACGGCATTGCGGACAGCTCCTCTGCGCTGGCGCGCAGGACGAGCGAGCGCTTGGTCGCATCGAGGGCGAAGCGACGGAACGGCACGAGCACCCGCTCCTCCTCCTCGGAGCGGGCGAGCGGCTCGACGACCACGTAGAGCACGCGCCCCGTCGCGCGCTCCACGACGTGGTCGTGGATGGCGCCGAGTCCGACGCCCATCGGGTCGCGGACGATGGCCTTGGGCCCGATCTCGACGCGCAGGTACAGGGGCGGCTGCGCCTCGTGCTCGGGCTGCGCCTGCTGCTCCTCCTGCGCGGGCTGGTCCTGCGGCGTGTCGCCGGGGCCTTGCACGGCGAAGCCGAGCGCGGGCGTCGCGACGAGCGCCGTCAGAGCGGGTGCGAGAAGGTTCAGGGGTCTCATCTTGTTCCTCCCTCGTCGCTGCGGAACGCGCGACGAATCTCGAGGTGATGGAGGCTCGGGCCGGCCTCGGGCGCCGACGGGCGCCCTTCCACGGGACTTAGCCGGGCCGGCCTTAACCAGGGCTGAAGGCGGCGTGAAAGCGGCTTCATGTCCCGCAGTGGGAGGGACTTGCGTCCGGGACTAGAATGCGCCGCCCTCGGCTGCGGCCGAGGCGAGCCCGAGCCGATGCGCATCCTGGTCGTCGAGGACAACCCCGCGATGGCGTCCGCCGTCCGCAGCGGGCTCGAAGGTCACGGCTACAAGGTCGACGTCGCCGCGAACGGGTACGAGGGCGAGGAGCTCGCCGCGTCCGAGCCGTACGACGTCGTCGTGCTCGACCGCATGTTGCCCGATCGCGACGGGGTCGACGTGTGCCGCGCGCTCCGCCGCCGCGGCGTGACGTCCTTCGTGCTCATGCTGACCGCGCTGTCGGGGACGAACGACAAGGTCGCGGGGCTGGACGCGGGCGCGGACGACTACCTGACCAAGCCGTTCGAGTTCGAGGAGCTGCTCGCCCGCGTGCGCGCGCTCCTGCGGCGCGGCCAGGCGTCGGAGGCGACGAAGCTCGAGTACGACGGGCTCGAGCTCGACCTCGTGCGCCGGCGCGTCGTTCGCCAAGGCGACACGATCAAGCTCTCGGGCAAGGAGTTCGCGTTGCTCGAGTTCCTCATGCGCAACGTCGACCGCGTCGTCGACCGGATGACGATCGCGCAGAAGGTGTGGGACCTGACGTACGAGCCGTCGAGCAACGTCATCGACGTCTACATCTCGGCGTTGCGGCGCAAGGTCGACAAGGGACGCGAGCGGCCGCTGATCCACACCGTCGTCGGGATGGGCTACCGGTTCGGCGCTTCGGACGAGGCGGCGCCGGAGGCCTGATCGTGCTCGCCTGGCCCCGCTCGCTGCGCTTCAAGCTGACGGTCTGGTTCGTCATCGTCTTCTCGATCATCCAGATCACGCTCATCGGCGCGATCGCCCTCGTGCGCGGCGAGGCGGTCCAGCGCTCGCTCGACGACTCGCTCGCGAAATCCGCGGAGCTGATGATCGACAACGTGCTCGCGGACGAGGGCGAGCTCGAGCCCGCGCGGCTGCGCTCGCTCGTGCCGGCCGGCGCCGGCTTCCTGTTCTACGCGATCCGCGACGAGGACGGCGACGTCCTCGCGTCCCACGGCGTGCCCGATCTCGCGGCGCTCCCGTTCGACGACTGGGAGTCGGTCCCCGCGGGCCCCGTCGGCAACGTGATCACGCCGCTCGGACCGGACCGCGCCGAGCCGCTGACGGGCGTGGCGCTCCCGCTGCGCCTCGTCACGATGCCGTTCCGCTACGAAGACGAGCTCTACTTCCTACAGGCGGCGGTGCGCGACCAGGCGCTCGAGCGCTTTCTCGGCCCCTACACCGACCTCGTCGTCGTCGGCGTCCCCGTCGGCGTCGTCGCCGCGATGCTCGCCGCGTGGCTCATCGCGGGCCGCGCGGTCTCGCCGCTGCGCCGCCTCGCGGGCGCGGTGCGCGGTGTGTCGCCGACGAGCCTGGGCGAGCGCTTCCACCCGCCGACCTCCGACGAGGAGGTGTCGCGCCTCGCCGACGAGCTCAACTCCGCACTCGCGCGCCTCGAGGCGGGCTTCCGCGCGCAAGAGCAGTTCATCAGCAACGCGACGCACGAGTTGAAGACGCCGATCGCGGTGCTCCTGACCGAGGCGCAGGTCGCCGCGCTCGGCGAGGGCGACCGCGACAAGGCGTTCGCGTTCATCGACCACGCGCAGCGCGAGCTGCGCCGGCTGGGCAACCTCGTCGAGAGCCTGCTGACGCTCGCGCGCGCCGACATCCTGCGCCACTGGCCGTTCGCGGAGGTCGCGGTGAACGACGTCGTGCTCGAGGCGGTGCAGCGCAGCGTGCACGAGGCCGAGCGGCGCCGCGTGCGCCTGATCCCGAGCCTGGTCGAGCCGGACGACGACGAGCCCGCTCCGGCGGTGACCGGGGACGCATGGCTCCTACAGATCATGCTCGAGAACCTCGTGCGCAACGGCGTGATCCACTCGCCGCGCGGCGGCTCGGTCGTCGTCGCGGCACGGCGCGACGGCGCCTCGGTCACGATCGAGGTGCGCGACGAGGGCTCCGGCGTCCCGTCGGAGTACCTCGACAAGGTCTTCGACCGCTTCGTGCAGGTCCCCAACCGCGAGAGCCGCGAAGGCTCGGGCCTCGGCCTCGCGATCGCGAGCAGCATCGCGCGCCTGCACCAGGGCTCGATCGCGGTGCACAACAACCCCGGCGCGGGCTGCTCGTTCGTCGTGTCGCTCCCGCTGGGCAGCGAAAGCGAGGCGGAAGCGGTCGCGGCGCGCGGGTGAGCGCAGGATCCGAGCGCGGCCCTTGCGCCCCGCGCGAAGGGACCGCACCGTCGCAAGGCCTTGCGACGTCCAGGAGCAGGCGAGCGCCGACATCCCCCTCCACTTCGACCGATGCAAGAACCTCCTCCCACCGCCGGCGGACCGATCCCGACGAGCCTCGGCGCTCGTGACTACGCAACGGCCTGGGACAACGTCGCGCGGGTGCGGACGAGCGCTTTCCAGCTCGTGGACGAGAGCCGCAACGAGGACGAGCTGGCGCGCAGCGGCGAGGTGCTCGCGCCCTTCCTGATCCGGGGCCTCTCCATGCAGCGCTCCGACGTCGTGCTCGAGATGGGCTGCGGCGTCGCGCGCCTGGGCAAGGAGGTCGCGCCGCACGTCCACGAGTACCGCGGGCTCGACGTCTCCGCCGAGATGATCGCAATCGCGAAGGACCGCTGCCGCGAGCTCTCGAACGTGCGCTTCTTCGTCGGCAACGGCCGCGACATGCGAGCGCTCCCCGACGCATCGGTGGACAAGGCGTTCTGCCACGCCGTCTTCATCCACATGGACAAGGAGGACGTGTACTCCTACCTCGTCGAGGCGCGGCGCGTCCTGAAGCCCGGCGGCCTGTTCTACTTCGACGTCTGGAACGTCTGTCACGAGGTCGGCTGGCTGCGCTGGCAGTGCGAGCGCGCGCTCTACCCCACGCGTGCCCAGCGCCCGATCCACCGCAACCAATTCAGCTCGCCCGGCGAGGTGCGCGCGATGCTGCGCAAGGCGCGCCTCGAGCCGCTGCAGGTCGCGGAGTCGTTCTACGTGCACACCGTCGCGACGCGCGTCCCCGACGGCGCCGACAGCGACGCGTTCCTCGCCGACCTCGCGGACGAAACGGGCCGCTGCTACGAGATCCTGCGCTACACCGAGGGCGACGCGCGCTCGTTCGCCCAGGCCAACGCGGCGCGGCTGCGCGAGCACGGGATCGAGCCCGAGATCGACATGACGCCGTACGGCGGCTGACGCGAGCCGACGCCGTCGCTTCAGCGCGGCGCGTCGTCCAGCGCGAGCGACCACGCGCCGTCCGCGCCGCGCTCGATCGCGTCCCACGGGAGCGTGAGCCGCGCGCCGCGGTCCTCGACGATGAGCTCCGCGACCGCGCCCGTCGCGGGGTCGATGCGCCAGCCGCGTACGACGAGCGGCGGGCCGTCGGGCGTCGCGATCTCGCGACCCGCGAGGCCGCTCGCGCGCGCCGCGCGCTGCGCGAGCTCGGCCCAGCGCACCGCGCCCGTCTCCGAGCGCACCGCGACGCGTTCGCCGTTGCGCGTGATCGCGCTCGCGACCCAGAGCTTGCCGCGCTCGTCCCGCGTGAGCAGGCCCGTCACCTCGACCGTGCCTCCCTCGAGCGCCGCCGCGTCGGGCAGGACGAGCGACGCCGCGGCGACCAGCGCGCGGTGCAGGAGGTTGGTGGCGTCGTCGTGGACCTTGACGATCGCGCTCGGCGGCGCCGCGCCCGCACCCACGAGCTCGACGCCCGTCACGCGGCCGCGCACCGTCTCGGGCGCGCGGCCGTCGAACAGACGCGTGTGCGGATCGTCCAGCCCCGCGTTCGGCGCGAGCACGAGTCGCGCCGCGGGCTCGGTCTCCAGGCCCACGACGGCGTCCCACGCGACGAGCACCGGCGGCGCGTCCGCGGCGGGCGCGACGAGCAGCGCCGAGACCGCTCCGGTCGCCGGATCGATCAGCGCGTCGCGCACCGCGCCGAGCACGGCCCCGCCGTCGGCCGCGATCGGCGCGCCGAGGAGCACGTCGCCGGGGACGAGAGCGCGCGGCGTGCGCGGCGCGGACGCGGGCGTCGGCGTCGCGTTCTCCGGCTCGGCGGACGCGGGCGGGAGCGCGGGCTCGGGGAGCGGTTGCGGCTCGGGCGCCACGGCGGCGAGCTCGCCGGGCTCGTCCGCCAGCTCGACGCCCAGCGGCTCGATCGCGACGGGGAGCTGCTCGGGGATCTTCGGAGCGGGCGGGTCGACGGGCTCGGTGGGCCCGGTCCACGGCGGCGTGTCGGGCAGCGTCGACGCGGGACCGCGCCGCTCGAGGAGGCTGATGTGCGCGCGCGGCCGATCCGAGGGCGCGACGCATGCGAGCGCGCCCGCGGCGAGCGCGAGGCAGGCGACTGTGACGGGAACGGTCCGCATCGAGGGTGTCCGAGCGAGGCCGTCCGGGGCCGCTCGGGCCTGGCAATCCTACGGCGCGGCCGGGGGCGGAGCGGGACGCGAACCGACCGAATCGGTGGCGGCGGCGGCGGGTTCCCGCTTGCGCGCCGGGCCGGCGGGCCCGAAACGCGCGGCGGGCGCCGTGCTCGCCAGCTCGCGCTCCCGTTCTCGCTCCCGCACCGGCGAGGCCGGCAGGCGGTCGCGGCCGATCTCGGCACCAGACTTGCGATCGACGCGGCCGAACTCGAGCACGCCGGTCGGACAGCTCTGCACGCACGCGCTGCAGCGCACGCACTCGGGGTCCTCCATCGGCAGGCCCTTGTTCGCGAAGTTCATCACGTCGATGCCCTGGTGGCAGACCGACGTGCAGACGTTGCACGAGATGCACTTCTTCTTCTCCGCGAGGATGCGGAACTGGCTGAAGCGCGCGTAGACGTGCATGAGCGCGGCGAGCGGGCACGCGAAGCGGCACCACACGCGGCCGCTGAAGTGCCAGTAGAACGCGACGCCGAAGATCCCCGCCCAGAGCAGGTCGACGAACCAGACGTAGTTGAGGAACGGGACGTCCTTCATCAGGAACGAGAACCCGCTCGCCGCCCACGAGCCCGGGGCGGCCCACGCGTAGATCCGCAGCGCGAGCAGGACGAACGCGAACAAGAGGAACGCCTGGCCGAGCATGTTGAAACGATTCCAGAACGGCCCGTGCGGCATCTTGTGCCGGTGCGCGTCCCCCATCGTCTCGGCGAGCGCGCCGCACGAGCAGATCCAGCCGCAGTAGCCGCCCTTGCCCCAGCGGAACACGATCAGCGGGATCACGACGAACGTCTGGACGAGGCTGATGACGAGCCAGCCCCACAGCGGCTGCTCGGTGAACACGTTCCAGATGAACAGCGGCCAGGCGAGGATCAAGCCGAACGCGCGCCAGTACTCGCGCCCGTAGTCGTAGTCCGCCTTCGGGAAGAGCTGATCGGCGACCCAGCCGAGCGCGCCGTCGTCGAAGGCGCCGTTGTAGCCGAGCCACGGCAGCACGAGGTAGGGCAGCAGGAACAGCGGCACGACCTGGATCGCGGCGAGGACGATCGTCTGACGCTTCACGTAGGGCGTACGCCTGCGCCGCACGCGCCGCACGCCGAAGACGACGACCGCGAGGCAGTACGCGAGCGAGTAGTAGAAGCCCGGCTGCCCCACCGTGACCTTCAGCGTCCCGAGCAGCGTCGACGGGTCGTCGAAGCGCTCGCCGAGGCTCGCCCACCAGTCGGGCACGTTGTACGGGAACCAACCGCGTTGTTGGAACACGTCGCCGATCGGGACCTCGACGCCCGGCTTCTTCCAGTGGTAGACGAACACGCACGCGAGGAGGATCGCCGCGAGCGCGATCCAACTGCGCGGACGGATCTCGCCGCGCACGTGCACGTTCGAGCGGCGGAAGAAGTCGAGCGGCGCCTCGCGGCCGATCATCGCGAACACCGCGTCGTTCGGCAGCTCCTCGTCCTCGCCGTCCGCGTTCGTGACGACGACGGAGCCCGCGCGCACCTCCTTCAGGTGGCTCGCCATCATCCGCCGCACCGAGCCCGCTTTGCGATGCTCGCGCAGGAAGATGCCCGACGCGGTCGTCACGCGCTCGGACGTCGGGTGCTCGATGGCGACGTCCGCCAGCGGGTCGCGCTCGAGCGCCTCGAGCCGCTCGACGTTCGCGGGCTTGGGCCGCGAGAGCTCCGGCTTGCGGTACGAGAGCGTGACCCGCGCGCCGCACTGCGCGATCGCGATCGCCGTCTCGAGCGCGCTGTCGCCGCCGCCGACGACGAGCACGTCCTTGTCCGCGAAGTCCTTCGGGTCGTGCAGCCGGTTCGAGACCTTGTCGAGCTCCTCGCCGGGCACGCCGAGCTTGCGGAAGTTGCCGGAGCGCCCGATGGCGACGACGACCCGCCGCGCGGCGAGCGGCTCGCTCTCGCCCGCGAGCGCGACGTGCAAGAGGCCGCCGGAGCGCCGCACCGACTCCGCGCGCGCGCGTCGCGGCGCGATGCCCTTCGCGAGCGTCTGCGCGCGCAGCTCGTCGACGAGCTCCTCCTTGATCTGCGCCGACACCTGCAGCTCCCCCGCCGGCGTCATCTCGGTCGGGTACGTGTAGATCGGCTTGCGCGCAGGGAAGTTGACGATCGTGGAGAACGGCTCGCTCGCCTCGAGCACCTCGAACGCGAGGCCGAGCTTCTGCGCCTCGAGCGCCGCCGCCATGCCCGAGACCCCCGCGCCGAGGATGACGACGTCGAGCGCGTCGCCCGCTCGCTGCGCGCCCTGCTCGCTCGCCAGCTCGCCCGCGATGCGCTGGATCACGCGCGCGCCGGAGTCCGCCGAGAACTTGAGCAGCGGCACGCCCGTCAGGTCGCCGACGACGTAGACCCCGGGGACGTTCGTCGTGCCGTCCTCGCGGACGTCGGGCAGCTTCTCGACGGTCCCCGCCGGCCACTGGGAGTGCAGCCAGCGCTTGTAGCGTGCGACGAATCCGAACATGCGTGCGTCTCTGCTTCGCGTCTTGCGCCGGCGGTTCCGGCGGCGCCGCTCAGTATGCGCGAGAGGCGCATCCGTGATCTGCTAACTTGTCGCGTCCGCGCCATGCCGGTCACGCTCCTCGTTCCCGCCGCCCTGCAGCGCTACTCCGACGGCCGCCGCGAGGTCGAGGTCGGCGGAGCGCGCGTCGCGGACGCGCTCGAGGCGCTCTTCCGCTCGTTCCCGCCGCTGCGACCGCGCGTCGTCGGCGCCGACGGCCGGCTGCACCCGTACCTGATCCTGTTCAGGAACGGCCGCCAGCTCGGTCGCGACGCCGCCGCCACGGAGCCGCTCACCGACGGCGACACGCTCGACCTCGTCGGCGCGGTCGAAGGCGGCCGGCCCGACGACGTGCGCATGCGCGGCTTCCGCGAGCGGGCGACCGTCGAGCGCGCGCGCGCGGAGGCGCTGCGCGGCCTCGCGCCGCTCGCCGCCGAGGACGCGCCGCTCGACGAGAGCGCCGGTCGGGTCCTCGCCGTGCCGATCGTGAGCCCCATCGACGTGCCGCCGTTCGCGCGCGCCGCGATGGACGGTTACGCCGTGCGCGCCGAGGACACGTTCGGCGCGTCGCTCTACGCCCCGCTCGCGCTCGCGCTCGCGGGCGAGTCGATGCCGGGCGAGCTCGAGCCGCCGCCCGTCGCGCGCGGCCAAGCGGTGCGCATCATGACCGGCGCGCCGATGCCGCAAGGCGCGGACGCGGTCCTGATGGCCGAGGACGCCGAGCTCGAGGACGGTCGCGTGCTCGCGCGCGCCGCGGTCGCGCCCCACAAGAACGTCGGCCGCGTCGGCGAGGACGTCGCCGCGGGCGAGACGATCCTGGCGGCGGGCCGGGTGCTGCGGCCCCAGGACGTCGGGCTGCTCGCGAGCATCGGCTTCGGGAGCGCGCCGGTGTACGCGCGACCGCGCGTGCGCATCCTCGTCACGGGCAACGAGCTGCTCGCGCCGGGCGAGACGCCGCGGCCGGGGCGCATCGTCGACAGCAACACGCCGATGCTCGCCGCGCTCGCTGCGCGCGACGGCGCGCTCGTCGTCGAGCGCCTGCGCCTGGGCGACGAGCGCGGCGCGATCGCCGACGCGCTCGCGCGGCCGGGCGCGGACGTCGTGCTCGCCGCCGGCGGCTCGTCGGTCGGCCGCGAGGACTGGCTCCCGGTGCTCGTGCGCGAGCTCGGCGAGCTCCCCGTCCACGGCGTCGCGATGCGCCCGTCCGCGCCGACCGGTATCGGCCGCATCGGCTCGGCGCGCGTCTTCCTGCTGCCCGGCAACCCGGTCTCGTGCCTGTGCGCGTACGACTTCTTCGCCGGCCCCGCGCTGCGCGTGCTCGGCGGGCGCGCGCCCCTCTGGCCGTACCCGAGCGCCCTGCTGCCGCTCGCACGCCGCATCACGTCGCGCGTCGGCCGGCTCGACTACGTGCGCGTGCGCGTCGAGGACGGGCGCGTCACGCCGCTCGCGATCGCCGGCGCCTCGGCGCTGTCGTCGACGACCCGCGCGAGCGGTTTCGCGCTGGTTGCGGACGATTCGGAAGGGCTCGACGAGGGCGAGCTCGTCCGCGTGTACCTGTACGATCAGGCCGGTGCGAGCCCGTGAGACAGCGCCAGTTCCTCGAGGTCGTCGACGAGGCGGTCGCGCACGCGCGGTTCGACGCGGCGACGGCGCACCTCGCGCCGCGCACGGGCGAGCGACCGCTCGAGAGCGCGCTCGACCTCGTGCTCGCCGACGACGCGCGGGCGGCGATCGACGTGCCCGGCTTCGACCGCAGCGACGTCGACGGCTTCGCGCTGCGCGCGGCGGACACCTACGGCGCCGACGAGGAGCGGCCGGCGGTGCTGCGCGTCGCCGAGCGCGCGCTCGCGGCCGGCGGCGCGGCGGACGGTCTCGCGCTGCGCGCCGGCGAGGCGTGCGCGATCGCGACGGGCGCCGTCGTGCCGCGCGGCGCGGACGCGGTCGTGATGGTCGAGGACACGGCGCCGGACGCCGACGGCGAGCGGCTCTGCGTGTTCCGCCCCGCGACGCCCGGCGCGCACGTCACGCACGCCGGAACCGACCTCGGCCGCGGCGAGGTCGTGATCCCCGCGGGCCGGCGGCTCACGTCGCGCGACACCGGGCTGCTCGCGGCGATCGGCGCCGCGAGGGTCATGGTCGTCGAGCCGCCGCGCGTCGCGATCCTCTCGACGGGCGACGAGATCCGCGCGCCGGGCGAGCCGCTCGCGGTCGGCGAAGTGTACGACTCGAACGGGCGCATCCTCGCGGACGCGGTGCGCGAGCACGGGGGCGAGCCCGTCGCGCTCGGCATCGTGCCCGACGACGAGGAGCAGCTCGCGCGCGCGCTCGACCGCGCGCTCGAATGCGAGCTCGTGCTGCTCTCGGGCGGCACGTCGAAGGGCGCGGGCGATCTGACGCACCGCGTCGTCGCGGAGCTGGCGGACGAGCGCGGCGGCGGGATCCTCGTGCACGGCGTCGCGCTCAAGCCGGGCAAGCCGCTGTGCCTCGCGGTCGTCGGCGGGCGCCCGCTCGCGATCCTGCCCGGCTTCCCGACGTCGGCGATCTTCACGTTCCACGAGTTCGTCGCGCCGCTCGTGCGCCGCCTCGCCGGCCGCTCGGAGGACCGCGACGTCGCGACGGTCGAGGCGCTCGCGCCGGTGCGCATCCCCTCGGCGGCCGGCCGCACCGAGTACTGTCTCGTCGACCTCGTGCCGAGCGAGCGCGGCCTCGCGGCGTATCCGCTCGGCAGCGGCTCGGGCAGCGTGAGCACGTTCTCGCGCGCCGACGGGTTCGTGCGCATCGACCGGCACACCGAGTACGTCGCCGCGGGCGAGCGCGTGCGCGTGCGTCCGCTCGGCGGCGGCGTGCGCCCCGCGGACCTCGTCGCGATCGGCAGCCACTGCATCGGGCTCGACTGGCTGCTCTCGCGGCTCGGCAAGGGCGGCTGGCGCACCAAATCGATCGCGATCGGCTCGCTCGGCGGCCTCGCGGCGCTCGCGCGCGGCGAGGGCGACGTGTGCGGGACGCACCTGCTCGATCCCGAGACGGGCGAGTACAACCGCGCGTTCCTGCCGGCGGGCGCGTGCATCCTCGGCGGCTACGGCCGGCGCCAAGGCATCGTCTTCCGTCGCGGCGACGCGCGTTTCGCGGGGCGCGACGTCGATGCGCTGCGCGAGGCGGTGCGCGCGCCGGACGTCGTGATGGTCAACCGCAACGCGGGCAGCGGCACGCGCGTGTTGATCGACGCGTTCCTCGGCTGCGCGCCGGGCGAGGAGCCGGTGGGCTACCACGCGCAGGCGAAGAACCACCACGCCGTCGCGGCGGCGGTCGCCCAGGGCCGCGCGGACTGGGGCGTCACGCTCGACACGCTCGCGAGCGGAGCGGGCCTCGAGCTCGTGTTCCTGCGCGACGAGCGCTACGAGCTCGCGGCGCTGGAGCAGCGCGCGGAGCGGCCGGCGGTGCGGGCGCTCGCGCAATTGCTCGCGAGCGAGGAGGCGGCCGCGGCGCTGCGCTCTCTGGGGCTCGTGCCGTGATCGCGCTCGCGCTCCCGCTGCTGGCGCTCGCGCAGGCGGACCTGCCCGTCGTCGTGTGGCGCCAGGACTTTCCGGCCCAGACGCCCGGGCCGGTCGAGCTCTTCGAGCCGTTCGGCGGCGCGAACGTCGAGCGCGACGACGAGGCGGACTGGGTGCGCGAGCGCGGATACGACTTCTACGTCGGTCACGCGCCGGGGCGCTCGGAGCTGCACGTCGAGCGGCGCGACGCGGCGTGGGCGGAGCGCGCCGATCCGCTCGTGCGCGAGCCATGCTTGACGGCTCCGACGACGCTGGAGCGGCTCTTCGCGACGCTCGACGGGACGCTCGCCGCGCGCGGCGGCGACCACGGCCTGTTCGTCTCGCTCGGCGACGAGGTCGGCCTGACGCCGAGCGGGAGCCCGTCGGACGTGTGTCGCTCGCAGACGTGCGAGGCGGCGTGGCGAGCGCTCGTCGATGCTCCGGCGCCGACGACGGACGAGATGCTCGCGGCGCGTGGTGCCGACGCGGTGCCGCTCCGTCGTCTGTGGCTCGCGCGGCGCGACTTCCATCACGAGGTCGTCGTGGACGTGCTGGCGTCGCTCGCGCAGCGCGCGCGCTCTTGTTCGCCGGGCGCGCGTGTCGGCTTGCTCGGACTGGGCGGGCGCACGGCGTTCGGCGGCGTGGACGTCGCGGACGCGCTCTCGTTCTGCGACGTGATCGAGCCGTACGACGTCGGCGGCGCGCGCGAGCTCGCGTTCACGTTGCGCGGACCGGAGCAAGAGGTCTGGCGCACCGTGTTCGCGCACGAGGAAGCGCCGGCGGCGGTCGCGCTCCAGGCGTGGGAGCACTGGGCGCGCGGCGGCGACGGTTTCGTCGTGTGGAGCGATCGTTGGCTCGCGCGGCGGCCGGACGTGCGCGCGCGGCTGGCGGACGCGGTGAGCGCGATGCGCGCGATCGAAAACGGCTCGCCGGCGCGCGGCCCACGCGGCGTGGCGCTCGTGCACGACGCGCGCTCGCTCGCGCTCGCGTGGCTGCGCGACGCGGCGGACGACGGCAGCACGTGGGAGCGCCGCTTCGCGAGCTACCAGGAATGGAACGGCAGCTTCGAGCGCGCGCTCCGCGGCTGGACGCGGCTGTGGCAGGACGCGGGCTTCGTGCCGGGGATGGTGTCGCTCGAGACCGTCGACGCGGGACTCGTCTCTCGTTTCCGCCTCCTGGTGTTGAGCCACGTCGCTGCGCTCTCCGACGCCGACGTCGCGCGCCTGCGCGCGTTCGAGGCGGCGGGCGGCAAGCTCGTCCTCGACGGCCCGTTCGGCGAGTACGACGAGCGCGGCGCGCCGCGCGCGGCGCCGTCGTCGGACGCCGCGCTCCGCCCCCCGTTCGGCGGCGGCGCGTACCTCGACGAGCGTTTCGCGCCCTCCGGCGAAGAGCGCCGCGACGTCGCGCGCCGCCTCGCCGCGGCGGCCGGCGTCGAGCGCGCGCCCTTCGACGTCCGCTCGACGCCCCCGCTCCCGTGGTGCATCGAGTGGTCGGAACCCGACGCCGAGGGCCGCGTCCGCTGCGTCGCGGTGCCGAATCTCACGACGCCCGACGAGCGCGCGCGCCTCGCGAGCCCGCTCGAGATCGAGGTGCAGGCCGCGCGCGGGACACGCGTCGAATGGCTCGTTCCGGCGGACGCGAACGGCCGCCGCACGACGCTCGCCCCCGGCGACGCGGCAGTGTTCACGCTCGTGCCGCAGTAGAGCCGGAACGCGCGAGCTACTCGGACGCGTCCGCTTGCCACGGCCCTCCCGCAGGCCAGTCGGCCCCGTACGTCGGGCCGTGCGCGATCGCTTCGAGCAGCGGGGTCAGGAACGCAAGGAGCGCCTCGGCAAGCTCCTGCGCCTCGGGCGCCGCGTGGAGTCGCCCGCGTCGAAGGAACGCACGCCATTGGGTCCGCCGCTCGGGAGCGCCGAGGAACTCGGGAGTGAGAACGAAGGGACGGCCGCTCGGGATCGTCGTGCGACGTCGCGCAAAGGTCGCACGAATCGCGTCCGCCAGCACGGAGCCCTGGAAGGGAAACGAGGCCGCAAGGACGTAGACGTCGTAGAAGTCCTTCATGCGGCTGTTGGTAATCCCCAGCGAGACGATCGCTTCGAGCTTCTCCGCCACGACCGCCTCGCGCGGATACACAAGAATGCGCGGCGGCCGGTGGTCGAGCAGTGTCGGATAGCTCTCCCACACAGGCGGCGGCGTCACGGCGTCTCCGAACCCCACGTCCACTTGCATGGGAATGCGAGCTCCCGACAAGCGCGCTTCGAGGCGTACGCGCACGCCGGCGTACTCGTTCGCCACGCGGATCTCCTCCCCTTGAACCGATGCCGGGTCCAGCACGAGTCCATCCTCCCCAGGGATGCTGCAAAGGTGTCGTAGGACCCCGACGACGTCGTCCACACCCTCTGCGCCACGGCCAAGGAGGTCGAGGTCCCAGGTGGCACGTCCCCGTTCCTGGGACCACAGCCTGAAGAGCATCGCTCCCTTCAGCACGTACGACTCGGCGTAACGCGATACCCCGAGACGGTGCAAGAGTCGCTCGATCGCGAACTCGGACAAGAGCAGTTGCAGCTCCACCCGCTGGTCGCGCGCCAGCCTGGCGAGGCGGTCGCGTTCCGACGCGGCGCGGTCCCGCGGAGGACGCGGTGGGCTCATTCGAGAGCCTCCAGGTAAGGCTGGATCACGCGGCCGACTCGATCGATGGACGCGAAGCGCCAGACGTCCTCGAGTCGCTTGGGAAATAGTCGGCGGTAGTCCCGAAGCGCCTCGACGGCGACGTCCACGCCGACCTTGTTGCGGAACTTGAAGCAGTCCGCCACGGTCTTCGCCGCGCCGAAGACGCGCAGGGCGACTCCCCCGACGTCGTGCTCCTCGACTCCTTCGTGCAGCGAAGGACCCGACAGATAGACGAGCCGCAGCGGCGGGTGCTCGACGCGGGGGCGCCACGCCTTGCGATCGATCGCCATCCAGACCTCGAACGGGTTCTGCGTCGTCAGCCCGTGGAACCGCAGGGCGGAGAGAAGGCAGATGACACCTCCCGGGACCCGACGCGCAGCCTCTGCAAGATCGCGCCGCTCGCTCTCGTACCCGCCGGGCAGCGCGTAGAGCCCCCGAGCCACTCGCTCGACCACACCGCGCGCCACGAGGCGACGAAGTTGGGCGCGAGTGACGCCAGCACGCTCATCGAGATCGCGCGAGCGGGCAATGCCGAGCTTCTTCAGAATCCGCTCGGCGCGTTCACGGGGCGAGTCGACCGTCACAATACCTCGGCACATGTATACAAATGCCGAGACTTTGTTTCCACCTCCCCCCGGCGCCCCTGAACGACCTGGCCCCAACCCCAGGCAAGAGCCTGCTGAGTGCCGGTGCTTTCGAGCGGCCGAGGTGGCCGGTGGCAGAACACATGCACTTCGCGCGAGATGTCGACACCTCGCCACCACGCGATCGGGATCGTTGGCGGGGTCTCGTCGAGCGAGGGTCGAGCCGGTCTGCGATCGACGCGGCCCCCGGCCATCGCGCCCGTCTGGCGCCCCTCCTCGACCCCGGCGCCCCGCTCCTCCACGAGGCTGATGAGCGCGTCCAGCACGCGCATCGCGTGGTCGATCGAGCTCGGGGCCACGCTGACGTGGAGCGCGCACGGCGAGGCTGGGGCAAACGAGGCCATCGTCGTCGGGCTTCGCCTTGCGCAGCGCCGTGAGCTTGCGCGAGTCGATGGACGCTGTCTGCACTTTCATGCAGCACCTCGTCGCGCCCGACTGATGGGTGTACCGAAGATTCTCGGATGAGGCACGAGTCGACCTGAGTGACGGTGACGGTGGCGCCTGTTGGACCTCGACGCCCTCGATCCGGTGACACTCGAGATCTTCCCGTGACGGGTGGAACCCGGCGGATCGCAGCGCGGACGCGTAGCGCAACGCGTCCGTCCGTCCGACGCGCGCCCCCTACACGCCCTCCGCTTCGAGCAGCGCGTCGAAGCGGGCGCAGACCTTGCCCTGGAGCTCGGCGAAGAACTCCGGCGTGTTGAAGTGCGGGAGCTGGATCGGGGCGTGCTCGATGTGCACTTCGGCCGGCATGCCGTAGTCGCCCTGCGTGAAGCCCTGCTGGCGCTCGAGCTTGTAGCCGCGCAGGAACGTGCGCATCACCGTCTTGCGGATCGTCTCGCCGTCGATCGCGAGGCCCGTGAGCGAGGTGACCGCCTGCGCGACCTGGTCGTCGCTCAGGCCGGCGAACTTGCAGATGCCGACGACGTCGTCGCGCATGATCATCGGGCCGCGGCCCGTGATCGCGTCGACCCAGTAATCGAGGCCCGACTCGCGCTCGAACAAGGTAGAGCAAGTACGTGCGCATCGACATGGGGATGGTGCCGCTCGAGACGGTCGACGCGCGGCTCGTGTCGCGCTTCCCGCTCCTCGTATTGAGCCACGTCGCCGCGCTCTCCGACGCCGACGTCGCGCGCCTGCGCGCGTTCGAGGCGGCGGGCGGCACGCTCGTCGTCGACGGCCCGTTCGGCGAATACGACGAGCCGCCGCGCGCAGCGCCGTCGTCGGACGCCGCGCTCCGCCCCCCGTTCGGCGGAGGCGCGTACCTCGACGAGCGCTTCGTGCCCTCCGGCGAAGAGCGCCGCGACGTCGCGCGCCGCCTCGCCGCGTCCGCCGGCGTCGAGCGCGCGCCCTTCGACGTCCGCTCGACGCCCCCGCTCCCGTGGTGCATCGAGTGGTCGGAGCCCGACGCCGAGGGCCGCGTCCGCTGCGTCGCGGTGCCGAATCTCACGACGCCCGACGAGCGCGCGCGTCTCGCTGACCCGCTCGAGATCGAGGTGCGCGCCGCGCGCGGGACACGCGTCGAATGGCTCGTTCCGACGGACGCGAACGGCCGCCGCACGACGCTCGCCCCCGGCGACGCGGCGGTGTTCACGCTCGTGCCGCAGTAGAGCGGCAGAGTGTGGTCTTCTGGTTCGCGGGGCCAGGGGTTAGGCTCCAGTCACGCGGAAGAAGCGATGCCCCATCCAGAGGAGCAGCGAAGCAGGACGAAGCGAGCGATGGTCGTAGCCATCGCCGGCCTGGCGTTCGTGCTCCAGATGGCGTTCGTCCCGCTGCACCTGGGCTCGAACGACCACGTCCTGCCCGCTGCGTCGGGAACGCACGCGCACACGCACGGTCCGAGCGGCCACGGCGGCCACGGCCATCATCACGACGGCCACCCTCACGACGGCCAGCATCACGGCGGGCATCCCGAATCGGACGCGCCAGACTCCGGCCACGAGCCGCACCCCGTCGGGGACCATCTCGACCAGCTCGCCGAGCCGGCGGTCCCGCCGACCCTGGCCCACGTGACGCTCGCGCTCGCTCCGAAGAGCTTCACGCTCCTCGCGCCGAGCGCTCCGTCGTCCCG
>CAZGTQ010000199.1:0-12485 GCA_964528575.1 uncultured Planctomycetaceae bacterium
GGATCCGCGGCCGGCCAGCCGCCGCGCGCGACGCCGGCCGCCGCCGCGAGCGCGGCCGCCGCGGCGACGGCGCCGCGCGCGAGCTGCCCGTCGGCCGCGTGCACGAGCTCGATCGGCTCCTCGAGCCCCGTCCCCTCGGGCGCGCTCCACGACGGGGGCGGCGCGGCGACGGCCTGCGCGAGCGCGGCCGCGCGCGCGGTCCACGCGCTCGCGCTCTCGAGCCCGACGACGAGCGCGGCCGCGCCGGCGAGCACGATCGGCTCCGCGTCGCGCGCGCGCGGCAGCGCAGCGCGCGCGGCGAGCGCCGCGGCGACGACCGGCGCGGGGTGCCTCCCCGCGGGCGCCGCGAGCACCGCGTCGACCGCCGCTCGCACCGCGGCGGAACGCGGCCGCATGCCGGCCCACACCGCGAGCCGCCACCAGCGGCCGCGCGGCCCGCAATCGTCCCAGCCCGCGAGCAGCAGCTCTGCGAGGTCCGCGCCGTCCGCGGCGATCGCGGGGAAGGCCCGCAGCGCGTCGACGATCGCGCGCGCGCGACCCGCCGGCACGGCGCGGCCGCCGAGCATCCGCTGCTCGAAGCCGGCGTCGGCCTGCTCGGCGAGCGCGCGCACCGCGCTGCGACGCACGAGCGCGGGGTCGGGCCGCCCGCGCGCCGCGGCGACGAGCAAGCCCTCGAGCGCCGCCGCGTTGTCCGCGTCCGCCATGCGCGCGCCGAGCCAGTGCTGCGCCGCCGGCCAGCCGGAGCCGGCGAGCGCGACCGCGGCGTTCGCGCGGTTCGCGGCCGGCGCCGCGGGATCCGCGGCGGTGCGCGCCCACTCGAGCAGGAGGTCCGCTCCGCTCGTACGCCCGATCGTGCCGCGCCGCGCGACGCGCACGAACGGCACCGGCAGATCCTCGTCGCCGGACGAGCCGTGCAGCTCGAGCTCGACGCGGTACAGCTCCGCCAGCGCGAGCAGCAGGCGGTCCCACGGACCGCGCACGAGCGGCGCGCCGTCGGGCGGCGCCGACGGCGTCGCGCGGAGCTCGGGGTCGACGACCAGGCCGACGGGCAGGTCGCCGAGCCGCGCGACGCGCTCGAGCAAGCGGTGCAGCGGCTCGTCCGCGCGCACGGCCAGCACCTCGGCGCGGTAGCGCTCGCGCCGCTCTTCGAGCGCGGGCCCGAGCCGGTCGGTCGCCAGGCGCGCGTCTCGCCACACCGGCGCCGCCGCCAGCGCGGCGTTCCAGCGCGCGACGAGACCGCGGAAGACCTCCTCGCCGAACGCGCGCAGCTCGGGGTCGCGCTCGCCCGCGAACAGGAGCGCGAGACCGAGGTGGCGCTCGTCGGCCGACAGCGCGCGCTCGACGCGGCCGCGCACCTCGAGGTCGTCGGACGCGACGGCCGCCGCGAGCGCCGCGAAGTCGGTCTCGACGACGTGCGCGGCGAGCCAGCGCTCGGCGTCCAGCCGCTCGACCGCCGAGGGCGAGCGCAGCCGCGCGAGCGCCCCCGGGACGTCGTCGGCGGCCGCGGGGGCCGCCAGCGGGGCGAGGACGAGCGCGATCGGGGCCCAGCTCCAGCGAGGACGGATCATCGCCGCACAGGGTAGTGCGCATGCCGCGGCGGCGGCAAACGCGCGATCGCGCTGCTACCCTGTCGCGCCCGCTCCGGCGCCCCACGGTCCGCTCGAGCGGCCTCGCCCATGTTCCACCGCCTCCTGATCGCCAACCGCGGCGAGGTCGCCGTGCGCATCGCGCGCGCCTGCCGCGAGCTCGGCGTGAGCCCCGTCGGAGTCGCGTCGGAGGCCGACCGCGACGCCGGCTGGCTCGCGGCGATGGACGAGGTCGTCGTCCTGGGCCCCGCGCGCTCGAGCGAGAGCTACCTCGCGCACGAGCGCGTCGTCCAGGCCGCGGTCCAGACGCGCTGCGCGGCGGTCCACCCCGGTTGGGGCTTCCTCGCGGAGGACCCGCTCTTCGCCGCCCTGTGCGCGCAGCACGGGCTGACGTTCGTCGGGCCGTCGCCGTCGGTGATGGCGCGCATGGGCGTCAAGTCGCCGGCGAAGCGCGCCATGCGGGCGGCGGGGCTCGACGTCGTGCCCGGCTCGGACGGCCCGGTCGCGGACGCCGACGAGGCGGCGCGCGTCGCGCGCGAGACCGGCTTCCCGGCGATCCTCAAGGCGGACCACGGCGGCGGCGGGCGCGGGATGCGGCTCGTGCACGACGAGGGCGAGCTGCGCGACGCGTTCGCCGCGGCCCGGGCCGAGGCCCAGAGCGCGTTCGGCAGCGGCGCGATCTACCTCGAGCGCTACCTCGCGGGCGGCCGCCACGTCGAGGTGCAGATCCTCGCGGACGGCAAGCGCGCCGTGCACCTGGGCGAGCGCGACTGCTCGGTCCAGCGCAAGCACCAAAAGCTCATCGAGGAGTCGCCGAGCCCGGCGCTCACCGATGCCGAGCGAGCGGAGCTCGGCGCGCGCTCGGCCGCCGCCGCCGCCGCGATCGGCTACGCCGGCGCGGGCACGATCGAGTACCTGCGCGCCCCCGACGGCGCGCTCTACTTCCTCGAGATGAACACGCGCCTGCAGGTCGAGCACCCGGTGAGCGAGCTGTGCAGCGGCGTCGACATCGTCGCGTGGCAATTGCGGATCGCGGCGAACGAGCCGCTCGCGCTCGCACAGGACGACGTCGTGCTGCGCGGGCACGCGATCGAGCTGCGGCTCAACGCCGAGGATCCCTCCGACGGTTTTCGGCCCTCGCCCGGCCGGCTGGAGACCTTTCAGGTGCCGACCGACCTCGGCCCCGGCACGCTGCGCGTCGACACGCACCTCGCGGCCGGCGAGCGCGTCTCGCCGCACTACGATTCGCTCATGGCGAAGTTGATCGCGCACGCCGACACGCGCGCAGGCGCGATCGAGACGCTCGGGCGCGCGCTCGACGCGATGCGGGTCGAGGGCGTCGCGACGACGCGCGAGCTGCACCGCGCCGTGCTCGCGAGCGACGCGTTCCGGCGCGGCGAGTACGACACGTCGAAGATCCCCGGCTGGCCGCCCGTGCGCTGATGGCCCACGTCCCGCTGATCCCGATCGGGCGTCCGCTCGACGCCGCGCTCGACGCCGAGACGATCCGCCGCCACAGGGGCGCGATGGCGGAGCGCGACGCGCTGCTCGCCGAGCGCCGCGCGCAGGTCGCCGCGGGCTGGGGGGCGGACTACGCGGCGCGCGTGCACAAGAAGGGCAAGCTGACGGCGCGCGAGCGGCTCGCGCGGCTCGTCGACGATCCGGCGGACGTGTACGAGGTCGGCACGTTCGTCAACTGGGGCGCGCAGTTCGACGGCCTCTCGAGCCCGGCGGCCGGCGTCGTGACCGCGTTCGCGCGCGTCGCGGGGCGCTGGACGATGGTGATCGCGAACGAGAACACCGTCGCGTCGGGCTCGTGGTGGCCGCGCACGCCGGAGAAGATCGAGCGCGCGCAGGAGATGGCGCTGCGGCTGCGGCTGCCGGTCGTGTACCTCGTCGACTGCTCGGGGCTCTTCCTGCCCGAGCAGGCGCGCTCGTTCCCCGGGCTCACCGGCGCGGGGCACATCTTCAAGAAGAACGCGGAGCTGTCGGCCGCGGGCGTGCCGCAGATCGCGGGCGTGTTCGGCGACTGCATCGCGGGCGGCGGCTACATGCCGATCATCTCGGACCGCGTCGTGATGACCGAAGGCGCGTACATGGTCATCGCGGGCGCGGCGCTGATCAAAGGAGCGAAGAGCCAGCACCTGTCGAGCCTCGACATCGGCGGCCCGGACGTGCACGTGCACCAGTCGGGTTGCGCGGACGTGCGCGTGCCGGACGACGAGACGGCGCTCGCGCACCTGCGCGCGGAGATCGAGCGGCTGCCGACGTCCGCGACGGCGTACTACCGCTACGGCGCGGACGCGGCGGACCCGCAGCACGACGCGCGCGAGCTCTCGGCGCTCTTCCCCGCCGACCACCGCATGACGTACGCGGCCGAGGACGTGCTCGCGCGCCTCGTCGACCACAGCCTGTTCTGGGAGCTGCTGCCCGGCCGCGGCCGGGAGATGGTCGTCGGCGTCGGGCGCGTCGGCGGGCTCTACATGGGCTTCGTCGCCAACCGCCAGGGCGTCGTCGAGGACGCGGAGCACCGCGGCGGGCGCCGGCCGGGCGGGATCCTCTACAAGGAGGGCATCGCGAAGGTCGCCGCGTTCAGCCGCGCGTGCGACGCGGACGGGATCCCGATCGTGTGGCTGCAGGACGTGTCCGGCTTCGACATCGGCGTCGAGGCGGAGCGGCTCGGGCTGCTCGGCTACGGCTCGAGCCTGATCTACACGAACAGCACGAACCGCGTGCCGATGTTCACGGTGCTCCTGCGCAAGGCGTCGGGCGCGGGCTACTACGCGATGGCAGGCCTGCCGTACGAGCCGGTCGTCCAGCTCGCGACGCCGCTCAGCCGCCTCGCGGTCATGGAGGGCCGCACGCTCGCGATCGCCGCGTTCAGCACGAAGCTCGACGACGAGTTCGAGATCGTCGCGGCCGATGCCGACGAGCGCGCCAAGATCGAGAACGCGATGCGCGCGACCGAGGAGCGTATCGAGCGCGACATGGACCCGTACCGCGCGGCGTCGCAGATGGACACGGACGAGATCGTGCGCATCGACGAGCTGCGCGGCTGGCTCGTCGCGCTCGCGGAGATGGCGTACCAGTCGATCGGCTACCGGCGCGTGAAGAACCCGCGCATCTGGTCGTTGCACGACGTCGCGGCGCTCTCGGAGGCGCGCGACGGATGAGCGCGCCGCTCGAGCTGATCGTCGAGCCCGGCGCGGACGGGCGCGTGCGGCTGCTCTCGCCGGCCGTCGGCCGCTTCACGTGCCCGATCGCGAAAGACGGGCTCGTGTCGGGGGGCCAGGGCGCGGGGACGCTGTTGTGCCTGGGCGGCGAGCGCACGCTCGTCGTCCCGCCCGGCGTCGCCGGCCGCGTCACGAACGCCGCGCCGCGGCTCGTGCGCGCGCCGGTCGGCTACCGCGCGGTGTTGTACGAGCTCGCGCCGATCGGCGAGGCGCCCGCGGCGGACGTCGGCGTCGCCCCGGCGCACGAGGGCGAGCTCGTCTTCCGCGCGCCGCTCTCCGGCCGCTTCTGGCACCGCGCTGCGCCGGACCAGCCGCCGTTCGTGTCCGCAGGCGCCGCGCTCGGCGCCGGCCAGCCGATCGGCATCCTCGAGGTGATGAAGACGTTCAGCCACGTCTCGTACCGCGCGACCGGTCCGCTGCCGGAGCGCGCGCGCGTCGTGCGCGTCCTCGCCGGCGACGGCGCCGAGGTCGAGGAGGGCGAGCCGCTCATCGAGGTCGAGCCGGCGTGATCGTCTCGCTCGGCCTCGACCTGGTCCAGATCGACCGCATCGCACAGACGATGGAGCGCCGCGGCCAGCGCTTCCTCGAGCGCGTCTTCACCGACGGCGAGCGCGCCTACTGCGAGCGCCGCCCCCAGCGCCGCGCGACGCACTACGCCGGCCGCTTCGCGGTCAAGGAGGCCGTGATGAAGGTGCTCGGCACCGGCTGGGCGCGCGGCGTGCGCTGGCGCGACATCGAGGTCGTACGCCGCCCGGGCCAAGCGCCGGAGCTCGTGCTCCACGGCGTCGCGGCCCAACTCGCGGCGGCGCGCGGCATCGCGCGCGTCCACGTGACGATCACGCACGACGCCGGCATCGCGGCCGCGGTGGCCGTGGCGGAGAGCGAAGCGGGCGAGCGGCCCTACCGGTAGCCGTCGAAGAGCACCGCGGTGACGTACCCGCCGACGAAGATGAATCGGACGGATCTCGGATCCTCCTGATCGCCGCCAGGCACAGGAGCCTCGAGGCTCCTGTGGTACCAGAGGTTCCAACTGTTGTCGGCGAACCCGATCGACGTCGGAGCACCGAAGCGCTGCAGGACCTCGTCGTACGACATGAACCGCACGGAGTCGGCGGCAGCCACGGAGCCTCGGTCCTGCGTCAGTTGCCAGAGATCCTCGAGCGCGGCCCAGTTGCGCGTCGTGCCGGCGGCGAGCACCTGAGCACGCGAGGGCGGCGAATCCACCGGGAGCTTCTTCTCGACGGACTCCGCGAGCCCCTCGACCGTTCGGAGGATCTGCGCGAGCTCGCTCTGCAGCGGGGACGATCCCGTCCCGACCTCGACGGGCGTCCGCTCAGCCACCGCGGGCCCAGACGTCGGCGGAGCCAGGGCAGGCGCCTTCGGGACCTCGCGCAGGAGCGCTTCGAGGACGTCGAGCCTCTCCAGAACGGCCGCCGCGGAGACGGACGCTCGTCCGGCCGGGCCGGTGGAAGCCGGCTCACCGCCGAGCGCGACGCAGGCCACGCCGAATCCGAGCGCCGCACCGCCCGCGAAGGCGCCCCAGACGAGCGCTCCCGATCTGCGTGAGTCGCGCGCGTGCATCCAACCGCGGTGTCGACCGCCCGTCGAGGGAACGGTCGTTCGCTGGCACATGCGTACCACGACGCGCTCGATCGCGCCACGCACGTGCGCTCGAGGCGCTACCGTTCCGGGAACCCCAGCTCGACCAGCACGCAGGGGCCGCCCGCGATCACGCTCAGCCCCAGCTCCTCCGCGCGCTGGATCGCGCCGGGACTCTCGGCGCCCGGCTGCATCCACAGGCGCTTGATGCCGGCGGCGGCTGCTGCCTCGACGAGTTGCTCGGTCACGTCGGGCGGCGTGACGATCGAGACGCCGCGGACGGGCTCGGGGAGCGAGTCGAAGTCGGCGTAGGCGGGGACGCCCTCGATCGCGGCACCGTCGGCGGCGGCGCGCGGGTTGAGCGGCCAGGCGACGCGGTCGTTGTCGAGGTAGCAGCGCAGGACCTTGTTGCCGAACTTCGAGCGGTCGCTCGAGGCGCCGGCGACGGCGTAGGGGCCCGCGCGCAGGAAGTCGTCGATGCGCTCGCGCTGGTTCACGGGCCCCATCATGGCGACCGGCGCAGCGCGCGTGGAGCGCGCGTCGCGGTTTTCGCTATCGTGCTGCGCATGAGGCGGTGCACCGGATGAAGCGGAGCGAGAAGGCGGCGCGCATCCAGGCGATCCTCGACGAGCTCTACCCCAGGCGCGTCATCCCCCTCGAGCACCGCGACCCGTTCACGCTGCTCGTCGCCGTGCTCCTGTCGGCGCAGACGACCGACAAGAAGGTGAACGAGGTGACGCCCGGGCTGTTCGCGCGCGCCGGCACGCCCGCCGCGATGGCGCAGCTCGCCGAGCAGGAGATCCTCGCGGAGATCAAGACGTGCGGGCTGGCGCCGACCAAGGCGAAGAACGTCCGCGCGCTCTCGAAGATCCTCGTCGAGGAGCACGGCGGCGAGGTGCCGCGCTCGTTCGAGGAGCTCGAGGAGCTACCCGGCGTCGGGCACAAGACCGCGAGCGTCGTCATGGCGCAGGCGTTCGACGTCCCCGCGTTTCCCGTCGACACGCACATCCACCGGCTCGCGTCGCGCTGGGGCCTCAGCAACGGCACGACCGTCGAGCGCACCGAGCGCGACCTCAAGAAGGTGTTCGCGCCCGAGCGCTGGAACGACGTGCACCTGCAGATCATCTGGTTCGGCCGCGAGCACTGCCCCGCGCGCGGGCACGACCTCGCACAGTGCCCGATCTGCTCGTGGGCCGCGCCCAAGGCGCGCATCGAGGCCGAAGCGAAGAAGCAGTCGCGCCGCACGTGGAGCTCGCAGAAGCCGAGCCGCGCCGAGTAGCTCCCGCTACAGGAACGACGCCGTGCTCGTGCCGAACGGCTTCCCGCTCGCGTCGCAGACGAGCGCCTGGAGCACGACGAGGCCCTGGAGGAAGCCCGGGTTCTCGAATGGCAGGCTGCCGGCGCCGTTCGCGTCGATCGGCAGGAAGAGCGGGAGATACGCGAGCGTGCCGAGGTCGAGCCCGGTGAACAGCGGGAGCACGTTCTGGAACAGGACGGCGCTCTCGAGGGAGCCGTACGTCGACTGCAAGCCGTACAGGAGCAGGAACGTGCCGTTCGGGGCCGCGCCCGCCAGGTCGAACGTGACGGGCCCCGCGCCGCTCGTGCCGGGGCCGCTCACGCTCGCGAGCGGACGCGCGGGCTCGAGCCGGCGGCGCGTCGACGTGCCCGCGAAGTCGGTCGCGGCCCAGACGAGCGCTCCCCCGCTCACCGGCTGGTACGGACGGAAGATCGCGATGCCGTCGCCCGGCCGGCGCTCGATCGACGCGCCGAAGAACAGCGGATCGCCCTCGACGAGGACCGCAGAGAGCGCCGGGCTCGAGCCGATCGCGCGCACACGGTTCACCTGCAGGTCGAAGCTCGCCTCGGTCATGTACAGGGTCGCGAACGTCTCGTCCTCGGCGAGCGAGCTGCCGCCGTCGAAGCCGGACGAGAACGTGAACGCGTCCGCGTCGCCCAGCAGGACTCCGCCCGCGAGCTGCGCAGCCGTGAAGAAGACGACGTCGGTCGTGCCCGCGGCCGGCGGGAACACCGGGTCCTGGGTCGCGTACCAGAGGTTGCCGAAGCGGTCGACGTCGACGGGACCCGACGGGCCGGAGACGTGCGCGAGGACCTGCGTCGCGCCCGTCGTCGTGTCGACGCGCACGAGGTCGTTGCCGGTGAAGAAGCCGCCGGTCGCGGCGCTGACGATCGCCGTCGTCGCGCTCTCGAAGTCCGCGTCGTAGTTGAAGTACAGGTTCGTGAGCAGCGCCATGCCCGCGCCGGCGAGGTCGACGCGGAACAGGTCGCCGTTCGTGCTCTCGCCGACGAGCGCGAACGTCTCGCTCGGATCGATCGCGAACGCGCCGGTGAACACCGGCGGGTCGAACGCGCCGAGGAGCACGAGCAGCGCTCCGCTCGCGTCGTAGCGACCGATCGTCGCGCCGTCGAACGCGACGACGTCGCCGTTCGAGAGCGTCGCCGCGACGCGCTGCCCCGGGTACGGCACGTCGACGAGCGCGAAGCCGTCGGCGGCGACGTCCTGCTGGGCCGACGCGGGGACGGGGAACGCGCTCGCGAGGAGCGCGACGAACGCCGCGAGCGCGGCGCCGAGGGAAGTGGTGCGCATGGGTCAGGAGCGTCCGATCGATGTCTCGTCGATCGTCGGACCCACGCGGCGGGCGAGCGCGCCGATCGTTCGGTGGCTCGTCGCACGGGACACAGGACCCTCTCCGCGAGGTCCGACTCGTTCCCGCGCGCGAGGCAGGTCTCCTGGCTCGTCCTGGATCCGCCGCCCCAGCCTTCCCGGGGCCCGTGCCCCAGTGACCGGCGACCGCGCAGCGCGGGCGCCCGATGGAGGCGGCGGACGAGGAGCTCACAGTGGCGGGACCGCGCAGGATTCGCACCTGCTTCCCCGACCACGCGCGCGCTCTGTCGTTCGTGAGCTGTCGTTCGTGAGCGAGTCTGCCTGCGCCGCGCGCGGCGCACAAGCTCGTTGCCGCGGGCGAGCGGGCGCGATAGAGTCGGCGCGTCGATCGCGACGGGGAAGTGTGGTGCGAAGCCACCGCGGTCCCGCCGCTGTATGTGGGGACGACGACCGTCCGATTGCCACTGCTCCACCGGGAGTGGGAAGGCGACGGTCCGAGGACGATCCACGAGCCAGAAGACCTGCGCGATCGAGCTGACTTCGCGCCCTCGCGGACCAGGGCGCCGGCGTCGTGGCTCATGATCCGCGCGAGCGATGCAACGCACGCGGGGCCGGGCCCCGTTCGCGCAGGCGCGGCGGCCGGCGAGGGTCTTCCGACAGACCCGTCCGGCCGCGCGCGCGGGTGAACGCGCACGACCGGCACACCCGAGGGAATCATGACCCTTCGATTCGCTTCGGCCGGCCTTGGCGCCGGCCTCTTCGTGCTCGCGCTCGCTTCCTCCGGCTCCGCCCAGAGCCTCTTCGCGACCCAGGTCGTGTCGTTCAACCAGGGCACCGGAGGCGGCATCTTCACGCAGTCGAACGTCCTGGGCGGTCCGCAGGGCCAGGGCCTCGGCGCGGGCTCGCTCGACGTGCTCACGCTCGGCGAGGGCGGCTCGGTCGTGCTCGGCTTCGACGTCACGATCGTCGACGGCCCGGGCGCCGACCTGACCGTTTGGGAGAACGGCTTCGTCGTCGGCGGCAGCAGCGTGTTCGCCGAGATCCTGTACGTCGAGGTGTCGAGCAACGGCACCGACTTCGCCCGCTTCCCGACCTCGTACCCGGGCTCGGGCTCCAAGATGGGCAGCTTCCGCGGCCTCTCCGGCGGCATGCCCGGTCTCGCGAACGTCGTGACGAACACGATCTCGCCGTTCGACGCGGCCGTCTCGGGCGGCGAGTCGTTCGACCTCGCCGACCTCGCGTCCGATCCGCTCGTGACGAGCGGCACCGTCGATCTGGGCGCGATCGCGTTCGTGCGTCTCGTCGACGTGCTCGCCGGCGAGAGCGACGCCCAGGGAGTCGCGTTGCCCGGCGACGGCGCACCCGACGTCGACGCGGTCGCGGTGCTGAACGGCGGCTTCGAGGTGCTCGGCGATCAGCCGGTCTGCGACGTGCGCCTCGACGCGCTCGGCCGCATCGTGCTGACGATCGGTCATCCGCAGGGACTGGGCGCGCTCGACCTCGGCTCGTTCGCGAGCTCGATGAACCTCGCGCTCTTCCCGTTCGACGTGCTCCTGCCGTACTTCCAGGTCAGCGGCTTCTCGGGCACGGAGCTCGAGCTGACGTCGGTCCCGCTCGGCGGCCTCGGCTTCGTCGGCGCGCTCGGCGTATCGATCGCGGACGCGAGCGGCAACCGCTCGACCGATCAGCTCATGATCCAGAGCTGAACGAGCGGCGCGCGTGGGAGGGGCGCCGCTCCTCCCGCGCGCGCCCGTCAGCGCAGCGGGACCAGAGCGCGGCTCTGGGGGTCGTAGCGCCACGCCGGGCGATCGGCGAAGTAGCCGAGCAGCTCGTCGTTGCGCACGCCGAGGTCGCGCGCGAACACGAGCGGCGGCTCCGCGCCGGCGCGCGGCGGCGGCAGCGGGAAGCTCTTGACCTCGTCCAGCGCGTCGAGGCGCACGAGCACGACGCCGCGCTCGATGCTCGCGGCGCGCGCGGCGCGGTACGGGGCGGCGCGCTCCGTCCGCTCGACCAGCGCGCTCGCGCCGTGCGTCGCGAGGTGTTGCGCCGACGCGAGCACCATGCACGCGAGGACCGCGCCGACCGCGCGGCGGCCGAGCGCGCGCTCGAGCGCGAACAGGCCCTGCGCGGACGCGATCGCGAGCAGCGGCACGCCCTCGACGAGATACGGCGGACCCGCCCACGGGACGCCGTGGAACACGTGTAGCGCGTAGAAGGCCGCGAGGCTCGCCGCGACCGACCACGTGAGGTGCGCGCGGCGCAGGCGCGGCGCGAGCGCGAGGCCGACGAGCGGGAGCAGGAGCCCGAGCGCGGGGCCGTGGAGCCAGACGTTCAGGCGCGCGAGGTTGTACTCGGTGACGGGAAGCGCGCGCGCGAGGTTGACGAGGCCGTACTCGTCGTCGGGCGACACCGTGTCGGCGTAGACGCCGTATGCGGTGCGCAGCGCCGAGCCGGTGAGCGCGTGGTTGATCGCGAGGAATGCGCCGAGGCCCGGGAGCGCGCCGAGCGCGCACGCGACGAACGGGCCGATCGCTCCGCGGCCCGCGCGCGCGAGCGCGACGGCGAACGGGAGCGCGGCGGCGACGGCGGTGAGCGGGCGCGCGGCGAACGCGACGGACAGGCACGCGCCCGCGAGCGCGGCGCACAGGAGCGCGGCTCGCCGCCGCCCGGCCTCGTGCTCGTCGAGCGCGCGCACCGCGAGCAGGGCGAAGAAGACGACGAACGGCAGCGACGTGCCGTGCGCGAGGAGCAGCGACTCGAGGCCGAGGAACGTCGGCGAGAGCGCGAGCAGCCACGCCGCGAGCGCGGGGCGGGCCGCGCCGAGCCGGCGCGCGAGGGCATAGGTCGCGAGCACGGCGAGCGCGGCGAAGAGGCGCGGCAGGAGCTCCGGCGCGCCGACGAGCGCGCCGGCGGCGAGCGCGGCGGAGTGCCCGGGCGGATACTTCGCGAACGAGCGCTCGCCCGTGACGATCTGGCGCGCCGGGAAGAACTCGGCGTGCGGGTGGCGCGCTCGCGCGAGCTCGCCGCCGGCGAAGACGTCGGCCTGGAAGAGGTAGGCGACCTCGTCGTTCGTCAGCGGGACGTCGCTCGGTCCGGCGCGCGCGAGCAGCGCGGGCACGAGCGCGGCGACAAGGGCGGCGAGCGCGACGGAGAGGCGCTCGCGCGCGGCCGCGCGCGGCTCGCCGGCGGCGGCGCGCGCGAAGGACGGCAGCGCGGCGACGAGCAGCAGCGTCCAGCCCGCCGCGTGCGCGAGGTCCTGGACGTCGAGGTAGTGCCCGGCCGAGCTCGGCGCGCGCCGCGCGACGAACGCGAGCACTCCCGGCGTCCATGCGAGGAAGAGGGCGAGGCAGGCGAGCGCGGGCGCCGCGAGCCCCCACCGCGCGTCCGCCGTGGCGCGCCCGCGGCGCCGGCGCCGCGCGCCGGGGCTCCCCGCGCCGAGCGCGC
>CAZGTQ010000200.1:0-18541 GCA_964528575.1 uncultured Planctomycetaceae bacterium
TAGGGAGGTGCCAGGTGCCGCACCTGGCACCGCCCTGTCGCTGAACGACAACAAGGTGTGCGACACCGGATCACCGCGTCGAGCGCGCGCCGTGCCAGAGGGCGAGCAGGCGCCGTGCCTCGGCGCGCTCGTCGTCCGTGAGCATGCCGTCGTTGTCGAGGTCGAAGACCGTCGTGAGCAGCTCCTCGTCGTGCGCGAGCTCCTCGACGTAGCGCGTAGCGGCCGCGTCCTCGTCCGCGTCGAGCGAGCCGTCGTCGTCCGCGTCGAACGTCGCGACGAGGAAGCGCCAGCACGCGCCCTCGAGCTGCCCGGACCGGTCGAGCGTGCGGCGCGCGGCGTGCTCGTGGAGCACTTGCGCGTCGGCTCCGCTCGCGCACGTCACCTGCACGCGGAGCACGGCCATCTCGTCCTCCGTGCGCGCTCCGTCGAAGACGCGGCGCGGGGGGTGATGCGGATTGCGCGGGTTCGCCGCCGAGTTGTCGTAGCGGAAGCGCATCTCGATGCGCGTTCCGGCGGGCAGCGGGACAGGCTCGGCGAACTGGTACAGATCCTGCCAGTTGAAGTCCCACTCGCGGATCCAGATCAGCGGGACGCGCTCGCCGCTCGGCAGCACCGCGTCGCAGCGCGTCTCGGCGCAGACGTAGTGGCCGTGCGGGACGATGCCCACCGCTTCGACGTCGACCGGCAGAACGACGTCGTTGCGCACGACGTGGTCGCTCTCGCCGGGCGGGATGTTGAGCGACGGGACGCCGAGCCGCACGAGCCCGAGCGGTTTCCTCGGCGGACCGTCCGCGAACCAGAGGCCGACGCGCAGCGTGATCTGCTCCGGCCGACCCGTCGTCTGGAAGTGCGAGTCGAGCACGACCTCGGACCGGCGCGGGAGGCGCCACGACACGCCGTCGGGGAAGCGGCGCGGCCTGAGCCCGGGCGCCCAGCCGGCGAGCTCCGGCTGGTCCGCGAGACCGGCGGCGAACATGCCCGCGTAGCCGACGCCGGGATCGGCCTCGTCGAGCGCGCGCGCCGTGCCCGTCTCGTCGACGTACATCACGACGTGGTGCAGCACCGGCCGATTGCTCGGCAGGATCTCGACCGCCTCGACCCAGCGATCGGCCGGGAGCTCGACCGGCAGCGCGAACGAGCGGAACGCGTCGATGCCCTCGGCAGGCACGGCGAACGGCTCGGACATCGCGACGACGAGGTCGGGCTCGCCCAGCGCCCAGTCGTGGTCGTACTCGGGCGGCGGCGGCGCCGCGTCGAGGTCGCCGGGCGGCGCGCCGGCGTCGAGCCATGCGACCAAGAGCGCGAGCTCCTCGTCGGAGAGGCGCCGCTCGCCGGCGAAGGCGCCGTAGCCGGGCTCGGGCTTCCACGGCGGCATGAACCCGCTCGTGATCACGTCGCGGATCTCCACGCGGCGCTCGTGCAGCTCGTCGTACGTGAGCAACGGGAACGGCGCACCGCCGCCGGGGTGGTGGCACGGCGCGCAGCTCGCGTAGACGATCGGAGCGACGTCGCCTGCGAACGTCGGGCCGGACGCGGGTGCGGACGGCGCGGGGCGCGGCAGCGCGCAGCCGACGGCGGGCGCGCGGGCGACCGCGACGGGGCGCCCGTCGGCGAGCGCGTCGAGCGCGTCGCGCAGCTCGCGCTGGCGCGGCGCGCGGCGCCGCTGGCCGAAGTCGGCGTACAGGTCGTCGATGCGTCCGCGGTAGAGGAGGCGCCGCTCGGCGTCGAGCAGCGCGGCCTCGGGTGTGACGCTCGCGCCGAGCGCGCGCGCGAGCGCGCCGTCGGCGTCGCGCACGGCGGGGATGTCGAGCGCGAAGTCGCGTCCGTGCGCCGCCACGTCCGCGGCGGCGGCGTCGCGGCCGACGTAGACGCGGTAGAACGCGAAGCCGCGCGGCTCGTACTCCGCGCGGATGCGCCCGAGCTCGGGCGTGTACGCGTTCGAGATCGGGCAGTCGGAGCCGACGAAGACGAACACGGTGCCGAGCTCGCCCGCGTCGGCCCACGGCTCGATCGACTCGAGCTCGATCGACTCGAGCTCGACGGGCTCGGGCGCGACGGGCTCGGGCTCCGTCGAGAGCTTCGCGCTGCCGGCGCAGCCCGCCGCGAGGAGCGCCGCGCCGAGCAGCGCTCCCTGGCCTCGACGGCGGGGGAGGGACATCGCGCGCGAAGATACCACGTCGCGGCGGCCGCCGAGGCGCAGGCGGCTACGCCGTCGGCTCGTGGCACACGCCGCCCTTGCGCGCGGCGTCCGCAACGGCGTTCGCGACCGCGACAGCGACCGAGCGGTCGAACGGCGAGGGCAGGATCGCGTTCGGCGTGGGCTCGACGACGCAGCCGGCGATCGCGTCGATCGCGGCGAACTTCATCCCGTTCGTGAAGCGCTTCGCGCGCGCCTCGAGCGCGCCGCGGAAGAGGCCGGGGAACGCGAGCACGTTGTTCACCTGGTTGGGGAAGTCGCTGCGCCCCGTGCCGACGATCTCCGCACCGCCCTCCTTCGCCTCGTCCGGCAGGATCTCCGGCGTCGGGTTCGCCATCCCGAAGACGATCGCGCGCTCGTTCATGCGCCGGATGTCCGCCGCCTTCAGCAGATTGCCGCGACTGACGCCGATGAAGGCGTCCGCGCCCGCGAGCGCGTCGCGCAGGTCGCCCTTCTGGCCCTTCGCGTTCGTCAGCCGCGCGAGCTCCTCCTTGAGCTCGTCGTTGCCCGGCCGGCCCGGCCACAGGATCCCCTTCGAGTCGCAGACGCGCAGGGCGCGGACCGGCATGCACCGATCGTCCGCGTCCGAGCAGGTCAGCAGCCGCGCGATCGCGCGTCCGGCCGCGCCCGCGCCGTTGATCACGACCGAGAGCTGCCCGATCGTGCGCTTCTGCGCGCGCGCCGCGTTGATCAGCGCCGCGAGCAGCACGATCGCCGTGCCGTGCTGGTCGTCGTGCAGCACCGGGATGCCGACGTCCTGCAACGAGTCCTCGATCTCGAAGCAGCGCGGCGAAGCGATGTCCTCGAGGTTGATCCCGCCGTACGTCGGCGCGATCGCGCGCACGATCGCGACGAAGCGCTTCGGATCGCGCTCGTCGATCACGACCGGAACCGCGTCGACGCCCGCGAACTCGCGGAAGAGCGCGGCCTTGCCCTCCATGACGGGGAGCGAAGCCAGCGGACCCAGGTCGCCGAGCCCGAGAACGGACGAGCCGTCCGACACGACCGCGACGACGCGGCCCTTCCAAGTCAGGTCCCACGCCGTCGACGGAGTCTGCGCGATCTCCTCGCACGGCCGCGCGACGCCGGGCGTGTAGGCGAGCGAGAGATCCTCGGTCGACTCGAGCCGCATGCGCGAGCGGATCTCGATCTTGCCGCGCGTCTGCCGGTGCAGCGCGAGTGAGCGTTCGTAGACGTCCATGGAGGCGGGGTCGGAAGACAGGGGTGGCGCGTTCGCGAGGGATCGTAAAGGATCGGGTCGGAGCGGCGTAGGGGCGTCGCACGACGCCGACGACGAGCGAGCGAGGAGAAGCCGCGCATGGAGTACGAGCCGACCACTGCCGCCGAGCCGACGGGCAAGGCGATCGCCGCGCTCGTCTTCGGGATCTGCGGCATCGTCGTCTGCCCGATCGTCGGCAGCATCGTGGCGATCGTGCTGGGCCGCTACGAGCCGAGCCCGATGGGGCGCGCGGGGCTGATCTGCGGCTGGATCGGGCTCGCGCTGTGGACGGTGCTGTTGCTCGCCCAGGCGGTGCTGTACGGGCTCTTCCTGACGCCGCCGTGAGCGGGCGCCGCGGCGCCCTCTGGCACTTTCGGTCGGATTCGTAGAGGATCCGGCCCGCGTGGCGTACGGGCGCCGCGAGCCCTGCGGTTCCCGAAAGGAGTGATCGAGACCATGACGTACGAGCACCCGTCCCAGTCCGAGCCGAGCGGCAAGGCCGTCGCCTCGCTGATCTTCGGGATCCTCGGCTCGTCGGCTTCTGCCCGCTGATCGGCAGCATCGTGGGCATCGTCCTCGGGAACGACGAGCCGGGCAGCATCGCCAAGGGCGGGGTGATCTGCGGCTGGATCGGCCTCGCGATCTACGGCCTCGGCTTGATCGCCTTCTTGCTCCTCCTGCTCCTGGGCGCCTTCTCGACGGCCGCGTTCTCGGCGGGCTGATCTGCCGAGAACGTGCTCGAATCGCGCCATTCGACGCAGAATCCGCTTGTTTCGCGCCGAACGCACGTTTAGAAGGGCCTTGCGTTCGCATGTGCGAGCGCAACGGTCCGCCGGGCCGTGACGCGTCTACGGGGTCCACTTGCATCGGCTCGTGGACCCCGCTTGGCGTCCAAGCCGCGCTCGCCGAGTCGCCGTGACCCGCCTCCTCTGTCCGGACTGTGGCCGCAGCTCCGACGCCGGCGCGACGAGCTTCGCGTGCCCGTGCGGCGGCCTCCTCGACGTCGAGCACGACCTCGGACCCGTCGACCGCGGCCTTTTCGACGAGCGCGCCGGGGCGCTCGAAACGCCCGATTCGAGCGGCGTCTGGCGCTTCCGCGAGCTCGTCCACCCGACGCTCGCCGCCGCTGCGATCGTCAGCCTGCACGAGGGCGCGACGCCGCTCTACGCCTCGCCCGCGGTCGCCGCGTGGGTCGGCGCGCGCGCGCTGCGCGTCAAGCACGAGGGCATGAACCCGACCGGCTCGTTCAAGGACCGCGGCATGACCGTCGCGATCAGCCAGGCGAAGGCGAGCGGAGCGACGCGCGTCGTGTGCGCGTCGACCGGCAACACCGCCGCGAGCCTCGCCGCCTACGCGGCCGCGGCGTCTCTACGAGCGGTCGTCCTCGCGCCCGAGGGACGCACCGCGCTCGGCAAGCTCAGCCAGGCGCTCGCGTACGGCGCGCGCACGCTCCTCTTGCGCGGCGACTTCGACGACGGCATGCGCATCGTGCGCGAGCACGCGGACGAGCTCGGGCTCTACCCGCTCAACTCGCTCAACCCGTTCCGCGTCGAGGGCCAGAAGACGATCGTGCTCGAGACGCTGCAGCAGCTCCGCTGGGCGCCGCCCGACTGGATCGTGTTCCCCGCCGGCAACCTGGGCAACTGCGCCGCGTTCGGCAAGGCGCTGCGCGAGGCGGTCGCGCTGGGTCTCGTCGAGCGCGCGCCGCGCCTCGCCGCGATCCAGGCGCGCGGGGCGAACCCGTTCGAGCGCGCATACCGCGCCGGCTTCGACGCGCTCGAGCCGATGGCCGCCGAGACGATCGCGACCGCGATCCGCATCGGCCATCCCGTGTCGTACCGCCGCGCCGTGCGCGCGATCCGCGAGACGAACGGCGTCGTCGACGCGGTGAGCGACGACGAGCTGCTCGAGGCGAAGGCGGTCGTCGACGGCGCGGGCCTCGGCGCCGAGCCGGCGAGCTGCGCGTCGGTCGCGGGCGCGCGCAAGCTCGTGCGCGCGGGGACGATCGCCGCGCACGAATCCGTCGTCTGCGTGCTCACCGGGCACGTGCTCAAGGACGCCGAGACGACGCTCGCGTACCACCGGGGGGAGCTCGGCAAGGGCGAGCGCGCGAACCCGCCGCGCGTGATCGACGCCGACGTCGACGCGTTGCGCGCCGCGCTCGACTGACGAGGCCGCGATGGAGCGCTACGCGGTCTTCTTCGCGAACCACCGCCGGCTCGTGTTCCTGTTCGTCGCGCTCGCGACGTTGCTCGGCGCGTGGTGCGGCTCGCGACTCGGCTTCGACGACGTTCCGCGCTCGATCTTCCGCGCCGGCGACGAGGAGTCGCAGCGCCTCGAGCAGCTCTTCGCCGACTTCGGCTCGGACGATCTCGACTGCCTCGTCGTGCTCCAGGCGGACGACTGGTTCGTGCCCGCGCGCGCGGAGCTCCTGCGCGAGCTCGCGCGCGACCTCGACGCGATCGACGGCGTCGAGCGCGTCATCGGCCTGCCGAGCGTCCCGCGCGGCGTCGGGCCGTTCGCGCGCCCGCTCCTGCCGCCGCCCGACGCGGGGCCCGCGGCGTTCGAGGCGGCGCGCGCGGCCGCCGCGGCGCACCCGCTCGTGCACGACCAGCTCCTGTCGGCCGACGGCCGCACGACGCTGCTCGTCGTCGTGCTCCGCGAGGGGCTGGTCTCGGTCGGCGAGATCCGGCCGATCGTGCGCGCGATCGACGCGCGGCTCGAGGCGGTGAGTGCCCAGAGCGGCGTCACCGCCGGGCTCACCGGCGTCCCGCCGATCCGGGTCGAGATCTTCGACGTCGTCGAGTCGGACAACGTGAAGTTCGTCGTGCTCGCCGCGCTCGTCAGCTTCTTCGTCGCGTGGGCGGTCTTCCGCCACCTCGGCACGTTCCTCGCCGCCGCGGCGCCCGCGGTGCTCGGCGGGATCTGGAGCCTCGCCGCGATCGCGGTCACGGGCGGCGAGATCGACATCTTGAAGAGCATCTTGCCGACGATCGTCATGACGATCGGGCTGACCGACTCGGTGCACATCGTCACGGACGTGCGGCACATGCGCGCGCAGGGCCTGTCCGCGATCGACGCGGCGACGGAGTCGATCCGCCACCTCGGCGTGCCGTGCCTGTTGACGTCGGTGACGACCGCTGTCGGATTCGCGTCGCTCGCGATCAGCGACGTCGACATGATCCGTGGCTTCGGCCTCGCCGCGACGCTCGGCGTCGGCTTGACGTTCGTCGCGGTGCTGACCGCCGCGCCGCTGTTCGCGAGCGCGCTGCGGCGGATGAGTCGGCCGCTGGCGGTCGAGCGCGAGACGGTCGACTCGCGCCTGTCGCGCGTCTTCGAGCGCGGGATCGACACGCTGCTCGACCATGCGCGCGCCGTCTCGCTCGCCGGCCTCGCGCTCACCGTGCTCTGCGCGTGGTTCGCGTTCCGCCTCGAGCCCGACAACCGGCTGACCGAGGTCACGCCCGCGGACCGCGAATCGGTGCGGAGCCTGCGCGTCGTCGACCAAGCGTTCGGAGGCTCGATGTTCGCCGGCGTCGTCGTCTCGTGGCCTGCGGGCGTCGACTGGCGCTCGCCCGGCGTTGCGAGCGCGATCGACGCGGTCGAGCGGGCGGTCGAGCGC
Organism: uncultured Planctomycetaceae bacterium; assembly: GCA_964528575.1. Taxonomy (GTDB): domain Bacteria; phylum Planctomycetota; class UBA1135; order UBA1135; genus CAZGTQ01. Next base: position 7,039 of record CAZGTQ010000200.1, read on the forward strand.
GCTCCGCTGTTCTCGGGCGCGCTGTCGGTGCTCGACTTGCGCGCGCTCGTGCCGGGCGGCGCCATCGAGCTCCTGCCCGAGGCGCTGCGAGCGCGCTTCGTGCGTCCCGACCTGCACCGCGCGCTCGTGCGCGCGCGCCTGCCCGACACGGCGTCGAGCGAGCACGAGCGCGCGTCGCTCGCGCTCGAGGTCGAGCTCGCGCGCATCGAGGCGGAGCATCCGCAGGTCGACTTGCACCTGACGGGCACGGCGATCGTCGCGCGCCGCAACATCGACGGGATGATCGTCGACTTCGCGCTCGGCCTCGCGCTCGCGGCGGCCGTGATCTTCGTCGTGATCGCGCTCGCGCTGCGCTCGCTGCGCCTGGGACTCGTGAGCCTCGTCCCGAACGCGCTGCCGGTCGTGCTCGTCGCCGCGCTGCTCTACGCGACCGGCGGCACGCTGCAGATGGCGAGCTCGGTGGCGTTCACGATCCTGCTCGCGGTCGCGGTCGACGACACGATCCACGTGCTGACGCGCATGCGCCGCGAGCTCGACGCGGCGGGCGACGGCGACGTACGCGCGGCGTTGCGGCGCGCGCTGATCCGCATCGCGCCCGCGCTCGTCATCACGACGGTGATCATGCTCGCCGGCTTCGGCGCCGTGCTCCTGTCCGAGGTCCCGACGAACCGCGCGGTCGCGGCGATCTGCTGCACCGGCTTCGTCGCCGCGCTCGCCGGGGACCTCGTGCTGCTCCCGGCGCTCGTCGTCGCGTTCGGCGGCGCCGCGCCGGCCGCTCGCAATCGCGCGCCGGGTTTGCGACGTTGAGCGCATGAACGCGCACGCTCTCGCCGTCGCCGTCTCGCTCGCCGCGCTGCTCGCCGCCTCCTGCTCCGGCTCGAACGAGCCCGCCGCGCTCGACCTGCTCGCGCGTGCGCCCGACGCGCTCGTCGTGCAGACGGGCGAGCTCGGTCCGGACGCGCTCGCGCAGCACGCGCGCGACGGCTGGGAGAGCGCGCCGCAGGCGGGCGTGCTGTGGTCGGTGGGCGAGACCGCGTCGCTCTTCCTCGACGCGGCCGACCCGCTCGAGCGCACGCTCGCGCTCGAGCTGAGCTCGCCGCGCGAGGATCTGACGGTGAGCGCGCGGCTGAACGGCGTCGAGCTCGGCTCGTGCCCGGTCACGATGGCGCCGTCGGCGTGCGAGCTCGCCGCGCCGGCCGCGGCCTGGCGGCGCGGGCGCAACGTGCTCGAGCTCGAGGCGTCGAGGCGCCACGAGCACCCCAGCGGCGCGGCGCGCGGCATCGGCGTCGCGAGCGTGCGCTTCGGCCCGAGCGCGAGCGCGACGGTCGCGCCCGGCCGCGTGACGCTCGCTGCCGGCGCCGGCGCGCTGTGGCACCTCGAGGGGCCGTTCGCGCGGCTCGCGCTCGAGCTCGAAGGCGGCGCGGCCGACGTCGTCGCGCGGCGCATGGACCCGCTCGACGGGTCGGCGCAGGAGATCGCGAAGCGCGCGGTCGAGCCGGGCGGCGTGGCCGTCGTCGAGCTGCCGGCCGTCGTCGGTGCCGTGCTGCAGATCGAGCTCGTCGCGCGCGAGCCGCTCGCCGTCGTCGCGCTCGAGGCGCGGCTCGCGGGGCCGGTCGAGCGCCCGCCGATCGTCTTCGTCAGCGTCGACACCTTCGCCGCGCGGCACGCGTCGGTGCACGGCTACGAGCGCGAGACGACGCCGCGGCTCGACCGCTTCGCGAGCGAAGGGGTGACGTTCGCCGGCGCGCGCGCGAACGCGCCGTTCACGTTGACGAGCTACCTCTCGCAGCTCACGGGGCTCTACCCGGCGGCGCATTCGCCGACCGAAGGCGCGCTCGAGCATCTCGACCCCGGCCGCTGGACGCTCGCCGAGGCGCTGCGCGCGGCGGGCTACACGACGGGCGCGTTCGTCGACAACCCGTGGCTCGACCGCGGCTTCGGCTTCCGCCAGGGCTTCGACGTGTACGACGCGTCGGCGGCGCGCATCAACCACAACGACCCGAGCGGCGGCTCCGCGCACGCGATCCCGCTCGCCCAGCGCTGGCTCGCGACGCAGCTCGACGTCGGCCGCACGCCGTTCCTGTTCCTCCAGGTGCTCGACCTGCACTACCCGTACCTGCCGGTGCCGCCGTGGGACGCGCGCTTCGAGGCCGACGGCCTGTGGGACGAGGGCCACGAGCTGCCGGTCGCGCAGGGCGAGGATCCGACGTTCGACACGGTCCCGAACCTCGTCGCGCGCGGCATCGTCAAGCGCGGCACCGTGCCCGAGCGCATGCGCACCGCGCCGATCGTCGCGGCGTACGACCAGAAGATCCGCGAGCTCGACGAGCGGCTCGCGGGGTTCTTCGACTTCCTCGTCGAGCGCGGCCTGTGGGACGATGCGGTCGTGATCGTCGCGGCCGACCACGGCGAGGCGATGCTCGAGCACGGCTACAAGTTCAACCACGGCCTGCTGTACGAGGAGCACCTGCACGTGCCGCTCCTCGTCAAGCTCCCGGGCGGCCGTGCCGCGGGCACGCTCGTCGACGCGTCGGTGCAGCTCGTCGACCTCTATCCGACGGTGCTCGAGCTCGCGGGGCTCGACGCCGAGCGCGCGTACCTGCACGGACGCTCGCTCGTCTCGCTGCTCGACGGCGCGCGCGAGCCGGCGCGTCCGGTCGTCGCAGAGGGCGGCGTCCAGCGGCAGCGCTCGATCGAGCTCGACGGCTGGAAGCTGATCGAGAGCGAGCCGTCGACCGCGCGCTGGCCGTTGCTCCTCAGCCAGCCGGCGCTGCGGCCGATCTGGGAGAGCGAGATCGAGCCGGCGCTCGCCGCCGCGCGCGAAACGAATCCCGACGCCGAGCCGAGCGAGCTGCTCGCGCCGATCCTGCGCGAGAAGCTCGCCGGCGTGCGGCGCGAGCTGTACGACCTACGCGCGGACCCGCTCGAGCTGAACGACGTCGCGGCGCAGCACCCCGAGCGGGTGGCGGAGCTCGCGGCGCTGCTCGAGCGCGAGCGCGAGCGTGCGGTCGCGGCCCGTGTCGGCGCGGCCAGCGTCGGCCCGCGCGCGGAGCTCGACGAGGAGGCCCGGGCGGAATTGCGGGCCCTCGGCTACGCTGTCGGGGACTGATGGACACGCTCCTACGAGTCGTCGGCGGCGCGCCGCACCTCGACGGCGTGGCGGGACCCGGGCACACGGCGTGGCAGGTGACGGGGCCGATGCGGATCGTGCTGCGCGAGCAGGGTGCGGGCCCGGCGCCGTTCCGCCTGGTCGCCACGGGCTGCGACGGCCTCTCGGTCGAGACCGGAGCGGAGTGACCCCGGCCGGCGCGGGGGCTAGGACGATCGTGGTCCGGCTCGCTCTCGCCGCGCTCGCCTGCGCTCTGGGCCCCGCGCCCGAGCTCATCCCGTGGTCGGCGCTCGTCGACCGCGCCGATCTCGTCGTGCTCGGCGAGGTCGAGCGGGTCGCCGAGTCGGTCGCTGCCGTGCGCGTCGAGCGCGTGCTGCTCGGTCCGGCGGAGCTCGAGCGCGTGCGCGTGGTCGACGAGAGCGCGATCCCGCGTCCCGGGCGGCGTGCGCTGTACTTCCTGCGCGAGGCGCCGGCGGAGGAGCCGCTGTGGACGCCGGTCGACGACGGACGCTGGCCGGTGGTCCAGGGCGAGCGCGTCGTCGTGCCCGCGAACGTCGCGCCGCCCGACGAGCTCGGCGGCGGGCGGCGGCTCGCGCTCGAGCCGCTGCTCGCGCGGATCGACGCGCGCATCGCGGAGCTCACGCCGTCGATCTCGGCGTCGTTCGTCTCGTACGCGCCGGGCGGACGGTCGGTGTTCGTCGCGCCCGACGGTTCGTGGCGCGAGCCGGTGCCCGGGCCGCCGGGGAGGTTCGAGACGGGCACGCTCGCTCCCGACGATCTCGCTGCGCTGTGGCGGCTGATCGAGGACGTGCGCTTCGACGAGCTGCCGCGCACGATCGGTCGCCATGGGCCGGAGCTGCACACGCCCGCGCGCTTCGTCGAGCTCTTCACGCGCGCCGGGCGTACGCGCGTGCTCGCGCGGCCGTGGACGCGCGACGACGACGACGAGACGCAGGCGATGCGCGAGCGGTTCTACGCAGTGTGGGACGCGCTCCCGAGCACGCGGAGGAAGCGGTGATTCGTTCCGCGCTACTCGCGCTCGCTTGCGCGCTGTGCACGTCGCCTTCCGAGCCGCGCACGTGGCGCGGCGTGCTCGACGAGAGCGACGTGGTCGTGCTCGCCGAGGTGCAGGAGCTGCGCGACGTCCCGCGCGGCGACGAGCGCGAGCGCGTCGCGGTGGCGCGGGTCGACCGCGTCGTGCTCGGGCCGGCGGACATAGAGCGCGCGCTCGTCGCGACGAAGCCGGGCGCCGAGCGGCTCGAGCCGGGCTCGCGCGCGCTGCTCTTCCTGCGCCGCGCCGGAGCGTTGCCCGAGGGCGAGCCGTTGTGGACGCTCGTGACCGACGGCCGCTGGCACGCGGCGGACGGAGCGATCGTGGTTCCCGACGCGCTCGAGCTCGTGACCGAGGTCGGCTACGGGCGCAGACTCGCGCAGGACGAGCTACTCGATTGGCTCCCGCGCGCGATCGCGCGGATGACGCCGACGATCGACGCGTCGTTGCACTCGAACGCCCCGTTCCCGTGGCGCGTGCGGGTGCGGCCGGATGGGTCCTGGTCGGAGCGCGCGGCGTCGCCGCTTCCCGAGACCGCGCGCGGCGTGCTGGCTCCGGACGAGCTCGAGGCGCTGCTCGACGTGATCGAGCGCGCGCGCCTGCACGAGATGCCGCGTCGATTCGGCTCGTTCGGCGGCCCGTGCATGACCTGGCGCTCGATCGCGCTGCTGATGCCGACGGGACGCATGCGCATCGACAAGGGAGCGCCGACGGCCGACGACGACGCCGCGACGCGCCGCTGGCACGAGCGGTTCGACGCCGTGTGGAGCGCGCTCCCCGGAACGGAGAAGAAGCCATGATTCGATCGACGCTGGTCGCGCTCGCGTGCGCGCTGTCGCTGTCGTCTCCCGAGCCGCGTACGTGGCGCGGCGTGCTCGACGAGAGCGATGTGGTCGTGCTCGCCGAGGTGCTCGAGATGCGTCGCATGCCGGACGACGAGGGGCACGCGCGCGTCGCGGTGACGCGCGTCGATCGCGTACTGCTGGGCCCGGCGGACATGGAGCGCGCGCTCGTCGTGAAGGAGCCGGGCGCGGAGCGGCTCGAGCCGGGAACGCGCTCGCTCCTGTTCCTGCGCCGCGCCGGCGCGTTGCCCGAGGCGGACGGCGACCTGCCCGAGGGCGAGCCGCTGTGGACGCTCGCGAGCGCCGGCCGCTGGAGCGCGTCGAACGGGAGGGTCACGGTGCCGGACGCGCTCGAGCTGCTGACGGAAGTCGGTTACGAGCGCGCGCTCCCGCAAGAGGCGCTGCTCGAGTGGCTCGAGCGGATGATCGTGAGCATGACTCCGAGCATCGAGGCTTGGCACTCGACGACCGGGCCGTTTCCGTGGCACGTGCGCATCGCTCCAGACGGCTCCTGGACGGCGAATGGTGACGAGAAGGGTGTGCTCGCACCGAATGCGGTCGCGGCGTTGCTCGAGGCGCTCGCCGAGGAGAGCTTCACGACGCTGCCGCGCGAGATCGGCAAGTGCTGGTCTCCCTGCTGCGGTTCTCAGCACATCGAAGTGCTGACGCGCGCGGGCCGCGAGCGCGTGCGACTCCACGAGTCGGACGATCGCGACGACGCCGCCACGAACGCGCAGCGCGCCCGCTTCGGCGCGGTGTGGTCCCTCCTGCCGGGCAACGACAAGCCGCCGCGCCTGTAGCGAGGCGACGTCTAGGGGATCTGGACGCCGGTGTTGACCAGCGACACGTACTGATCGCCATCCCCGAACGGAGTTACCTTCCAGGTCGCGCCGTCCAGGCTGTACGTGGAGTCGAAGACGCCGTCGTTGTTGCCGTCGATGAAGAAGTTCCGCAAGGAACCGGACGGGATGACGCCACTGTGTTTGACGCCCTCGACGAGCTCGTAGAAGCGGCCGAGGGTCGAGTGCTCGTACACGGTCAATCCGCCCGTCGCATTCGCGAGCGCCGGCATGGCGACGGCATCGAGCTCGACGACTGGGACGGGGTTGGCGACGCCGAGGTCCAGCGAGCACAACGACCCTGTCTCGTGGAACCGAAGGAGGAGGAAGCGACCTTCGGGGTCCGCCTCGATCGCAGAGATCGGGCCCGCGCTCGCGCTCGTGTGGATCACGGACTTCGCGAGGGTCGGTTGCACAGGCCGCCGTCCTGCGGGAGGGACGAACGTGCCGCCTAGGATCTGGACGGTGGCGCCGGAGATGAAGGGCATGGATGCCGGCGTTCCACGCGGCGGAGGGGGTGAGCCCCGCAGAACGACGGAACCGTCCGGGAAGCGCAGCACCCACTCTTCGATGACGCTCTCGCAGTCGGACCCGGTGCCGCGCAAGCCGGCGACGTAGTAGATCTCGCCCCCGTCGCGAAACGCGACGTCGGTGATCCGCATGTCCGTGCTGTAGGAGTACTCCGACGACTCCCACGCAGCCGTTCGTCCGGGCGCTCATGGCGGCCGATCTGGACGAGGGACGCTCCGGCTTCGAACCGATACCACTGGCGCAGCAGCGGATCGACGGCCGTGGCCCGCTTGTAGTGCGGTGCCCACGTCGCGAGCGCAGCGGGAAACGTGCACCCGTCTGGCGCGCTCACTGGCAACGCCGCCGGGCTCGCGCTGCCGACGATGAGTCGCGTCGCCAGCGCGATGCCGAGGGCACCCAGTCCGCCGATCGTGAACGATCGTGTGAGCTTCATCGCCGGCTAGTTTCCTCCACAGCACTCGCAGTCCGGTATCCGGGTCTTCTGAAGACGCGGCGTGGCGTCAGCGAACGTGTCCGCGCCGCGCGAGCGTGTGCGCGCCCGGCAGGGCCGCCATCGCGAGGAGCACCGCTCCCGCGTAGGTCGTCGCCGCGCCGAGCATCAGCTCCGCGGGTGCGTAGCGGTCGGCGAGCGCGATGATCGCGCACGTCGCGACGAGGTAGCCGAGCGCCTGCATCGGGTGCCGCGCGGCGAAGACGCGGCCGCGCATGCGCGGCGGTACGGCCTGCTGCACGATCGTGGCGTCCTGGACCATCACCGCGAAGATCAGCGCTCCGCCGCAAGCGATCGTCGCGAGCGAGCCCGCGAACGAGGAGACGAGCGCGAACGCGATCATTCCCGCGGCCGCTCCGAACAGCGCCGCGAGCACGACGCGGCCGCGGCCGAGGCGCCGGCCCCAGCTCGGGCCCGCGATGCCGCCGAGGATGCCGCCGACGCCGAACGCCGCGAACAGCGCCGGCGCGCCACGGTCGGGGTCGACTCCCAGGTGCGTCTCCGCGAACGCCGGCAGGAGCGGGATCCACGCGCCGATGAACGCGTACGTCAACAGGTGCACGAGCGTCAGGAACACGAGCACCGGCCGGCGCCGCAAATAGTCGAGGCCGCGCGCCGCCTCGCGCAGCAGGTCGCTCGCGCGCCGCGGACGGCGGCGGCGGTGCGGGAGCACGAGCCCCAACATCAGCACCGCGCTCACGCCGAACACCGCCGCGTCGGCGAGGAACGTGCCGTTCTTGCCGAGGATCGCGATCCCCGCGCCGGCGAGCGACATGCCGAGGATCAGGTTCAGGCTGCTCGTCGTCGTCGAGATGCCGTTCGCTTCGCCGAGATCCTCGGGCGGCACGAGGTCGGGGATCGCGCTCTGCCGCGCCGGGTGGAACACCGTGCCGATCGCAGAGAAGACCATCGCGACCGCGAACAGCGGCGCGCGCGTGTCGAGCGTCGCGAGCCACGGGATCGTCGCCATCAGCGCGAGCGAGAGCACGTCGCAGCCGACGAGCAACCGCCGGCGGTCGAAACGGTCGACGAGCGCGCCCGCGACCGGGCCGAGCAGCAACATCGGCAGCGTCTCGAGCAGCACGACGATCGCGACGTCGCGCTCGGGGTTCTCGCCGTCCGCGCGCGCGAGCTCGTGCACGAGCAGGATGAACGCCATGCGCCCGAGGTTCGACGCGAGCTCGGAGATCGCCGTCGCCGCCCACAGCCGCCGATAGCCCTGCGACGCGAAGACGCGCCGCTGGCCCGCCGTCAGCAACGCTCGCCCTCGCCCACGACTTGCGCGCGCAGCCGCTCGGCGAGCGCGCTCTCGCGGCGGCTCGGCTGCGCGTTCGCGATCGCCATCTCGATCGCGCGCCTCGAGCCCACGAGCACGACGAGCTGCTTCGCCCGCGTGATCGCCGTGTAGAGCAGGTTGCGCTGCAGCATAACGCGGTGCTGCACGAGCAGCGGCACGACGACCGCCGGATACTCAGCGCCCTGCGAGCGGTGCACCGTGATCGCGAACGCGGGCTGCAGGTCGCCGAGCTCCTCGACGCCGTAGAACACGTCGCGCTCGGGATAGCGCACCGTCAGCCCGCGACCGCTCGGCTCGATCGACGCGATGCGGCCCATGTCGCCGTTGAAGACGTCCTTGTCGTAGTCGTTGCGCGTGTGGATGACGCGGTCGCCGGTGCGCCAGACGCCCTCGCCCTCTTGGCCGGAGCGACGCAGCTCGTGACCGCCGTGGCCGAGCGCCTCGCGCAGCCGCGCGTTGAGCGCGTCGACGCCGCAGTCGCCGCGGTACATCGGCGCGAGCACCTGCACGTCGTTCGTCCACGCGAGGCCGAAGCGCTCGGGGATGCGTTTGGTGACGACCTCGACGACGCGCTCCGCGCAGCTCAGCGGGTCGTCCGCGGGGAAGAAGTAGAAGTCCGCGTCGCGCGCGCCGCGCGGGGGCAGCCGCGGGAGCTCGCCGGCGAGCATGCGGTGCGCGTTCGCGACGATCAGGCTGTGCTCGTCCTGGCGGAAGACCTGCGTCAGGCGCCAGGCGGGGACGCGGCCGCTCGCGAGCAGGTCGGCGAGCACGTTGCCGGCCGACACCGACGGGAGCTGGTCGGGGTCGCCGACGAGCACGAGCCGCGCCGGCGGCTGGATCGCCTTGAGCAAGTGGTGCGCGAGCACGACGTCGAGCATCGAGATCTCGTCGACGACGACGAGGTCCGCCTCGAGCGGCTCGGCGTCGCCGTGCGCGAAGCCGCGCGTCTGCGGGTCGAAGCCGAGCAGCCGGTGCACGGTGCTCGCCGGCCGCCCGGTCGCTTCCGCCAGCCGCTTCGCCGCACGTCCGGTCGGCGACGCGAGCTTCACGCTCGCGCCGGCGCGCTCGGCGAGCTCGACGACGAGCCGCACGATCGTCGTCTTGCCCACGCCGGGGCCGCCGGTGAGCAGCGCGAGCGGCTCGGACAGGAGCCCGAGCACCGCCTCGCGCTGGAGCGGGTGCAGCTCCATGCCGGCCCCGCTCTCCGCCTCCCGCAGCGCCGTCCAGTCGGCGAGCGGCCGCCGCGCACCCGACGCGAGCAGCGCGCCGAGGTTCTTCGCGAGCCCGACCTCGCTCGCCCAGTACTGCGGCAGGTACGCGCGCGCGTCCGCCGCCTCGTCCGGGCGCTCGAGCACGACCTCGCGCGCCCGCTCGAGCTCGGCGAGCGCGGCGTCGAGCAGCTCGGCGCCGGGGCGCGTGCGCAGGAGCTCGCCCGTGCGCTCGAACAGCCGCTCGCGCGGCAGCAGCGTGTGCCCGTCGTTCGCCGACGTGCGCAGGGCGTGGAGCAGGCCCGCTCGGACCCGCTCGGGCGCCGCCTCGTCGAAGCCGAGCGAGCGCGCCACGCGGTCGGCGATCCCGAAGCCGATGCCGCGGATCCCGCTCGCCAGCACGTACGGGTCCGCGCGCACCGCCTCTTCGCACTCGGCGCCCAACGCGCGGCAGACGGCGTGCGCCTGCGCCGGGCCGAGCCCGATGCCGAGCAGGAACGCCCGCGTCCGGTGCGCTCCGAACTCGGCGCGCACCGCCTCGACGAGGTCCGCGCGCACCTGCGGCCGCAGTCCGCGCACGCGCGCGAGCTTCTCGGGCTCCTCGAGGATCACCCGCATCGCGTCGGCGCCGAGCTGGTCGACGATGCGCTGCGCCAGGGTCTCGCCGATTCCGCGGAACGCCTTCGAGGCGAGGTAGCGCACGAGCCCGGCCGCGTCGGCCGGCGGCAGCGGCTCGCACAGGTCGAACTCGAACCGGCGGCCGTGCGTGCGGTGCTGGCCCCAGCGGCCGACGAGGCGGACGCGGGCGCCTTCGACGGGCTCGTCGACGCGCCCGACCGCGGTCACGCGGGCGCGGATCGGGAGCGCGGGGTCGCCGAACCCGGGCTCGGGCTCGACGCCGAGCACCGTGTAGCCGGTGTCGGGCGCATGGTAGGTGATCCGCTCGACCGTCCCCTGGACGGTGGCGTCCTCGGCGGGGTCCGCGCCGTCGGTCCGCGCGCGGGGCCGCTCGCGGGCTCGGTCGGCGGTCTCCATGGCGTTTGGAGCATCGCAGCCGCGGCGGGGGAATGCCAGCCGGGCGCTCGCGATGGCCCCCGCGCGGCGAGGAAAGCTAAGAATGCGCTTGGCAGCTTCGGGGGCCCTGTCGATACTACTCGGCCCTTTCGCGCCGGGTGCCCGCGGATGTCGCGGCCTCGGCTCGCTCCTGAGACACGCCCTATGCCGATCAAGGTTCCGGTTCGCCCGAACGAGTCGCTGGAAGCGGCGCTGAAGCGTTTCAAGCGCCAGTGCAACTCCAGCGGGATCTTCCGCTTGGCCAAGGCCAACACCTGGCACGAGAAGCGGTCGGACAAGCGCCGCCGCGAGCGCCGCGAGCGCATGCGGACGATCCTCAAGGCGACCCGCAAGGCCCAGCGCGTCGCCGCCGGCCGCTCGGGCGGCCGCATGCGCCGGGGCTGAGCGCGCCGGTCGCTACGCGTTCGCCCCGCGCCGCCGGCCGCGTCGCTCGCGATAGGCGCGGACCTTCGTGCGGTTGCCGCACACGGCCATCGAGCACCACGTGCGCGAGCGGTTCTTCGAGCGGTCGTAGAACGCGACTGCGCAGCTCTCGTCGCGGCACGCCTTCATCCGCGGCCACGTCCCGTCGGCCATCCCGCCGGCCACCGCCGCGAGCACGCGGCCGACGACGCTCCCGAAGCCGTCGACGTGCGGGCTGAGCGTCGCTCCGCTCATCGTGAAGCGGACCGACAGCCCGGTCGCCCGCGCCGCGCGGTCGAGCACGGCCGGCGCGGCGGGATCGAGCTCCTCCCCGTTGTGCGCGCGCAGCATCGCCCGCAGCGCGTCGCGCACCTCGCGCGCGAGGTGCAGCTCGCCGTCGCGCGGTCCGGCTCCGCGCGCCTCGAGCTCGCGCTCCGCGGCCCATTGCGCCGCTTGCGCCGGATCCGCGAGCCGGTCCGCCCCCGTGTCGGGGTCGACCGTGTTGACGAAGGCGCGCACGAGCTCGAGCGCGCCCGGTGCGGAAGAGGCGGAAGGCACGGCAGGCGGGGGAGGGCGAGCGGCGACCTCTCGGGCGTCGAGGTCGGCGCGCGCCGCGGTCCACGGAGCGCGCCGGGCGAGCGAGCCGCCGGCCCTTCCCGC
>CAZGTQ010000201.1:0-48438 GCA_964528575.1 uncultured Planctomycetaceae bacterium
CCAGCCACCCGTGAAGTCCCTCATCCTGCGCATCGTCCTCTCGCTCGGCGTCGCCGGGCTGCTGCTCGGCCTGCTGATGGCGTTCAGCGACGTGCGGCCGGCGGACGTGTGGCAGACGCTGCGCACGCTGCCGCCGGGCATCTACCTCGCGGCGCTCGCGGTGCACCTGGGGATCTACCTGCTGCGGGCGCTGCGCTTCGGGCTGCTCCTCCCGGCCGACTCCCGCCCCGGCTTCTCGCACCTGCTCGCGCTGTCGGCGGCGCACAACATGGCTTCGTACCTGCTGCCGGCGAAGACGGGCGAGGCCTCGTGGATGGTCTACCTGCGCACGCACTGTGGCGTGCGCGCGTCGACGGGCGTGGCGTCGCTCGTCGTCGCGCGCCTGCTCGACGCCGCGATCCTGTGCGTCTGTCTCGCGCTCTCGTGCCTGTGGGTCGCGCACTCGGGGCGCTACGAGTCGCTCGACTTCCTCGGCGTCGTCGGCGCGGCGCTCGTCGCGATCATGCTCGTGTGCGCGACGCTCGCGGCGCGCGGCGACTGGCTCGTCGGAGCGGTGAGCGCGCTCCTGCGCGTCATGCGCGTGAACCGCTGGAAGCTGGGCGAGCGGCTGCTCGCCGCGCTCTTCCAGGTCGCGCTCGCGCTGCGCGACGCCGGCCGGCGACACCGGCTCGGCCCCGCCGCGCTCGTCACGCTGCCGGTGTGGCTGGGCGTGTTCGCGTTCTATTGGGTCCTCGTGCTCGGCCTCGGCATGGGCGTCGAGCTCGCGTTCCCCGAGATCGTCTTCGGCTCGAGCCTGGGCGTGACGGCGAACCTGTTGCCGGTGAACGCGACGGCGGGGATCGGCACGCAGGACGCCGGCTGGGTCCTCGGCTTCGAGCTGCTCGGGATCGACCGCAGCGCGTCGCTGCCCGCGGGGCTGGCCGTGCACGCGGTCCAACTCGTCAACGTTTGCGCGCTGGGCGTCCTCGCGCACGTCTTCATGGGCGTCCTGCCGCGGCTCCAGCTCGACACCGCCGAGGAGCTCGCCGCCGACGCCGAGCTCCCCGCCCCCGACGGACGGCCTTGATCCAGCGTTCCAACCAGGCCGCGCAGATCGAGCTCCACAAGGAGCTCGCGCCGCGCTACGCATACCGCTACTCGTTCGAGTTCTCGCGCCTGTTCCAGCAGGACTGGCACGCCGAGATGATCGCGCACGTCCCGCCCGGCGCGCGGCGGATCCTCGACATCGGCTGCGGCACCGGCTTCTTCCTCGCGGAGCTCGAGGAGCGCCATCCCGGCGCCGTCGGTCTCGACATCAGCCACGCGATGCTGCGCGTGTCGGAGCAGTACGTCCCCGGCGCGCGGCTCGTCACCGGCGACGCGGAGCGGCTCCCGTTCCACGCCGGCGCGTTCGACGCGGTCTTCTGCAAGGGGAGCCTGCACCACACGCGCGACCACGTCGGGTTCCTGTCGAACTGCCGGCAGGTCCTGCGCCGGGACGGGGTGCTGATCATGAGCGAGCCGTGCAACGACAACCCGCTCATCCGCGTCGCGCGCGCGGTGCTCTACCGCAAGAGCCCGCACTTCGACGAGGGCGACGAGGGCTTCACGAAGAAGGGCATCGTCGCTTTGTGCGAGCGCGCCGGCTTCGACGTGACGAAGGTCTACCGCTACGGCGTCTTCGCGTACGTCTTCGCCGGCTTCCCCGACCACCTGGGCGTGCTGCGCTTCGTGCCGGGCAACGCGCTCCTCACGCGGCTGTTCATCCGGCTCGACCGGGTGCTGTGCGCGATCCCTGGGCTCGCGCTGCTCGGGTTTCACGTCGTCGTGGTCGCGAAGCCGCGGGCGTGAGCGCGGCGCGCTCTCCGACGCGCTCCTACTCGCGGCGCCCTTCGACGCCCTCGACCGCGATCCCCGCGCGCGCGAGCAGCTCCGCCGTGATGCCGCGGCCGGGGACGCAGAGGCCGGCGACGTGGGTCGCGCAGACGCCGCACGAGGGCGAGCGCTCCTTCAGGAACGCGCGCTTCGCGCCCGTCGCGCGGCAGGCGGCGAGAGCGGCCTCGGCGCCCGCGCGGAACGCGTCCGTCACGTCGGCGCCGTCCTCGGTCAGGACGCGGGAGCGGCCCTCGAGCACCGCCGCGGCGCCCTCGCGCTCGATCCAGGCCGGCGGGCGCGGCGTGCCCAGGCCCCCCTCTTCCTCGGGGCAGAACGGGACCGCCTCGAGCTCGTGCGCCTCGAGCAGCCGGCGCAGCGGGGCGTCGGGGTTGGTCCCGCCGTCGTAGCGGCAGGAGCGGCCGAGCAGGCAGGCGCTGACCAGCACGCGCTCGCGTTCGGGTGCGGCCATCCGGCCCAGATTAGCGACCGCAGCTCGCGCCCCGAGCACGTTCGACCCACGCGGACGCAAACCCCGCCACCCCCGGCCGTTACGATGGACTCGCAATGACCCTCCCCGTCAACGTGGTCGTGCCCTTGGCGCCCGGCTTCGAGGAGCTCGAGGCGGTCGCGGTGATCGACGTGCTGCGGCGCGCGGACCTCAACGTCGTCATCGCCGGCCTCGTGCCCGGCCCGATCACGGGCTCGCACGGCATCACGATCGCGACCGACACGACGATCGACCGCGTCGATCCGGCGGCGGTCCACGTGCTCGTGCTCCCCGGCGGCATGCCCGGGACGCAGCACCTGATGGAGAGCGAGACGGTGCTCGAGCTCGTGCGCACGCTCAACGCCGGGGGCCGCCCCGTCGCCGCGATCTGCGCCGCACCGATGGTGCTCGCGGCCGCGGGCATCGTCGACGGGCTCCCCGTCACGTCCCATCCCAGCGTGCGCGACCGCCTCGGTCGCGCCGACGTGCGCGAGTGGCCGCGGGTCGTGCGCGCGGGCAACGTCCTCACGAGCCAGGGCCCCGGCACGGCCGTCGAGTTCGCGCTCGAGCTGGTCCGCGGCCTCGTCGGGCCGGCCAAGAGCGCGGAGCTGCGCGCCGCGATGGTGGCGCCCCAGCCCGAGACCGCCCGGGCCTGAGGTCGCGGCCGAGCGTCACCACCGCCGGTTTTCGCCGGTCCGCGCGAACGGGCCGCCCCGGGCCGCGTTGACAGCTCGAAGAGCGCCCCCCTATCCTCCCTGCCCCGAAATCTCGGCCGGTCGCCCCGTGATCGCCCGCGAGCCAACCCCCGCCCGAGCCCAGCCATGCACCGCTCTCCCGCCCTGACCCTTCTCCTGGCGCTCGCCGCGTCGGCGTCCTTCGCGCACGCCGACACGATCCGGCGCACCGACGGCAAGGTGCTCGAAGACGTGACGATCGTCGAAGAGTCGCTCAAGGAGGTCTCCTACCGCGACAACAACCAGACGCGCATCGTGCCCTCGGACGAGGTGCTCGAGATCGAGTACCGCCGTCGTCCGCGGCTGGTCGACGAGGCGCAGTCGGCGCTCGCGGAGAACCAGCTCGCCGACGCAGAGGCGCTGTTCGACGACTACGTCGACGGGCACCTCGGCGGGAACGAGGAGACGCGCTACAAGTGGGCCCCCGCCTACGCCGCTTGGCGCGTCGTCGACCTGCGCATGAT
The DNA here is from genome assembly GCA_964528575.1 of uncultured Planctomycetaceae bacterium. Taxonomy (GTDB): domain Bacteria; phylum Planctomycetota; class UBA1135; order UBA1135; genus CAZGTQ01. The sequence goes on from CAZGTQ010000201.1 coordinate 3,540, forward strand.
GATGGGCAACCTGCCCGGCGTCGTCGCGGGCGCCGACCGGTTCCTCACGAGCTTCCCCGCGTCGCGCTTCGTCCCGCACGCGTACATGACCAAGGCCAACGCGCAGGCGTGGCAGGGGAAGGCGGCCGAGGCGAAGAAGACGCTGGAGGCGTTCACCAAGGTCGTCGCCGACCAGCAGCTCTCCAAGCGCTGGCAGCTCGAATCGCGCCTCGCGCTCGTGTCGACCGACCCCGAGCTCGGCGCCGCGACCCGGCGCGATCGGCTCGACAAGATCCAGGAGGAGGCGGGGACGACGTATCCGACGGTGCGCAACCGCGCGCTCGTCGCCGAGGGCGAGTCGTATCTCGAGGAGATCCTCAACGTCCAGGACCCGGAGAAGCGCAAGCAGGCCGTCGAGAAGGCGCGCGTGATCTTCGAGGAGATCCTCGCGGACTTCAAAGGCGAGGCGGAGACGCTCGCGGGCGCGTTCACCGGGCTCGGCGAGTGCATCTTCCACGAGGCGGTCGCGAAGGACAGCAACCCCGAGCTCCTCGGCGAGGCGCGGCACAACTTCCTGCGCGTGCGCATCCTCTATCCCGAGCAGAGCCGCTACGTCCCCAAGGCGCTGTTCTTCGCGGGGCGCAGCTTCCAGCTCCTCGGTCGCAAGACGAACGATGCCGACGCGTTGGAGCGCGGGGAGCAGATGTATCGAGAGGTGATCAACACCTTCCCCGACTCGCCTTGGGCCGAGCAGGCGAAGAGATTCCGCTAGAGCGCGTTCCGGGGAACCTCACCGCTCGAGGCGCCGCGACGGCCGTCTCCCGACGCACGGGAGGCGGCCGTCGTGCGTTCCACGCGCGCTCCTCCCCGCATCGACGCGCGGCGGAGCCGCGCGCCGCGCTTTCCACGCTCGTCCGACCGCGCAACCAGCGCGCGCGCTCGTGGTCTCCTGCGCCGGGGAGGGAACGCGACGAGAGGAGGAGCTCTTGGACGAGACGCGACCCGAGGCGGCGTGGAACGGTTTGGACGAGCTGCGGCCGGCGCTCTACGCGTACCTGACGCGGCGCTGCCGGGACTGGAGCGAGGTCGAGGACGTGGCCCAAGAGACGCTGCTGCGCGCGGCGCGCTACCGGCGCTCGCTCGCGTCGGACGAGCTCCTGCGGCCCTGGGCGCTGCGCATCGCGGGGAACGTGCTCGCCGACCACGTGCGGCGCGAGCAGCGCGTCCAGCGCGAAACGGGCGAGCTCGCGCTCGCGTCGCTCGGGGTCGACGAGCGCGACCCCGCGGCCGCGGGCGAGGCCGAAGCCGAGCTGAGCGTCGGCAACTGGCGCTCGACGCGCGGCGCGGCGCTGGGGCACATGTGCCGCGCTCTCGCGGGGCTGCGGGCGGCCGACCAGCGCGTCCTGTGGTCGTACTACGGGGGCCGGCGGAGCTGCCGCGACACGGCGCGCGAGTGCGGCATCGAGCCCGCGCTCGTCAAGGTGCGCCTGTTCCGCGCGCGCCGCCGCCTGCTGCGTCACCTGCGCCGGCGCATCGCGCTCGACCCCGCGAGCGAGATCCGGGAGGTCAGCGCGTGACGCGCGTGCTCGCGCTGGCGGCCGCGCTCGCCGTCGCGCTCGCCCCTCTCGCGCCCCCGCGCGACGAGGACCTGCCGCCGCGCCTCGCGAGCGCCGCCGAGCAGCTCGAGCACGCGCACGGCGCGCGCGTCGTCCTGCGCGGAATGCGCGGCGCGGAGCGCGTCGCCGCGCGCGCCGCGGCCGTGCGCGCGTACCGCGCGGTGCTCGCACACTGGCCGCACGAGCGCGTCGTGTGCGCCGAGGCGGCATTCCGGGCGGGCGAGCTCTTGCGCGCGGACGGCGCCGGCGACGAGGCGCTCGTGCTCTTCAGCCGCGCTCGGGCCGAGGGAATCGGGACGGAGTTCCGCGCGCGCAGCGCGATCGAGATCGGGCACCTGCACCGCCGCGCGGAGCGTTGGGAGCTCGCGCTGGACGCGTACTGCGCGGTCGCGGCGGACCTCGACGCGGCGCCGCGGCACCGCGACGACGCGGCGCTGTGGGCGGGGCGCGCGTGGAGCGAGCTGGGGCGGGAGCGCGAGGCCGAGCGCGCGTGGGAGCGCGTCGCCCGAACGGCGCTCGATCCGCTCGACCGCGTGCGCGCGTACGACTGTCTCGCGCTCGCGCTCGTCGGCCGCGGACGGCTCGAAGGAGCAGCCGCGATGCTGCAGCGCTGCCGCGAGGATCTCGCCGACGTCGCGAGCGAAGAGACCGAAGCGGGAGAGCGCGTTCGCAAGGCTCTCGAGCTCATGCGCGCGCTCGATCGGCTGCGCGACGCGATCGAAGAGAGACGCAGAAAGTGCGATGCGACTTCAGACGAGCTTGACAGCGGCCGAAGAAAACCGCTGTCTAAGTAGGTCGGGTCGTCAGTCGCGAGACGAAGCCCGGGTCGAATGGTTCGACCCAGCCGCAGCTGCGATACGACTCGAATGCTTGACGCGACATCAACGGGCGGTTCGTCACGGCTCGGCCGGCGAACCGCCTTGTCGTTGCCGGAGGGTCGCCCGATGGGACGTCGCCCGCCGGGACGTGGCCTTCCGGGACGTCGCCGTGGACGGCCGCGACGCGCCCCCGCGCTCAGGTCCCGATGCCGTAGTAGCTGAAGCCCCGCGGCTCCAAGTACTTGCGGCTGTAGATGTTGCGGCCGTCGAAGATCACCGGGGCGCGCAGCAGGCGGGCGACCTCGTCGAAGTCCGGGCGGCGGAATTCGTTCCACTCGGTGACGAGGATCAGGGCGTCGGCGCCCTCGATCGCCGCCATCGGGTTGTCCGCGTACTCGATCCGGTCCCCGAGGTGGCCCTTCGCGCACTCCTCCATCGCCTCGGGGTCGAAGGCGCAGACCTCCGCTCCGGCGCCGAGCAGCGCGTCGATCACGACGACGGAGGGCGCCTCGCGCATGTCGTCGGTGTTCGGCTTGAACGAGAGCCCCCAGACGCCGAAGCGCTTGCCCGCCAGGTCCGGCCCGTAGTGGTCGGTGACCATCTCGAACAGCCGCTTCTTCTGCCGCTCGTTGACCGCCTCGACCGCGTGCAGGATCTGGAAGTCGTAGCCGGCGTCCTGGGCGGTGCGCACGACCGCCTTGACGTCCTTGGGGAAGCAGGAGCCGCCGTAGCCGAGCCCCGCGAACAGGAACTTCGAGCCGATCCGCGAGTCCGAGCCGATCCCCTTGCGGACCATCTCGACGTTGGCGCCGACGCGGGAGCAGATGTTCGCGATCTCGTTCATGAACGAGATCCGGGTCGCGAGCATCGCGTTCGCGGCGTACTTCGTCAGCTCGGCCGACTCGACGTCCATGTGGATGATCGGGTTGCCGGTGCGCACGAAGGGCGCGTACAGCTCGTCCATGACCTCGGCCGCGCGCTTGCTGTCGGAGCCGATCACGACTCGGTCGGGCTTCAGGAAGTCGTCGATCGCGGCCCCTTCCTTGAGGAACTCGGGGTTCGAAACGACGTCGAACTCGATGCTCGTGTTCGCGGCGATCACCTGCTGCACCCTGCGCGCGGTCCCGACCGGCACCGTCGACTTGTCGACGACGACCGCGTACTCCTGCAGCGTCTGAGCGACCGACTTCGCCGCCGCGAGCACGTACTTCAGGTCCGCGCTCCCGTCCTCGTCCGGCGGCGTGCCGACCGCGATGAACACGACCTGCGCGCGCGCGACGCCCTCGTCGTAGCTCGTCGTGAAGTGCAGGCGCCCGTCGTGGACGTTGCGCTTGAGCAGCTCCTCGAGGCCCGGCTCGTAGATCGGGACGACGCCGTCGCGGAGCTTGCGGACCTTGTCCTCGTCGATGTCGATGCAGGTGACGCGGTTGCCGCTCTCGGCGAAGCAAGTACCGGCTACGAGTCCGACGTAGCCGGTGCCGACGACTGCGATGCGCATGCTGTCAGGTCGAAGATGGGGGGCCTGGGGGCCGGGTCGGGGGGCTCGCTGGAGAGAGAGAGGCGGGGAGGATACCGTGTCGGACCGGGTCGTCGGGGGCGATTAACTCAGTTGGCCAGAGTGCGTCCCTTACAAGGACGAAGTCGGGGGTTCGAGTCCCTCATCGCCCACCAGACGGCCGCTTCGGAGCGGTCCGTTCATCCGCCGGTGCCGAGCTCGAGCCCGAGCGCGGCGAGCCGGCCGAGGAGCGCCTGAGCGTCCTGCTCGCGCCCCGCCGCACGCAGCCGCCGCACGACGTCGCGCGCGGTCGCCGAAGGCGTGTTGCCGAGCCCGTCGGACGACTCGGCGCTCGACGGGGCGGCCTCGATCGCCGCGCCGATCGCCTGGGCCGCCGCGTCGAGCGCGCCCGCCTCGGCGTGCTGCCGCGCGGCACCGGCGAGCGCGAGGCACTCGTAGTGGCTCGCCGACGAGGCGAACTGCGGCGCGCTCGCCATCGACTCGCTGAACAGCGCCGCGCACTCGTCGTAGGCGGCGAGCGCGGCCTCGCGGTCGCGGTTCGCGACCTCGCGCTCGGCCGTGAACAGCCCGGCGAGTCCCGCGAACCACACGAGCGTCGCGTCGCGGCCGCTCGCGCGCACGAGCTCGTCGTAGGCGGCGCTCAGCTCGTCCGCGCCGCCGTCGCGCAAGAGCTGCGCGCGCAGGTACGCGTGCAGCGTCGGCGAGCTCCCGAAGCGGCGGACGCCGGCGCGTAGGATCCGCGCCTGGGGCCCCCACGCCTCGAGAGTGCCGAGGAAGTCGAGGTAGTTCGTCACGTCGGTCTCGCGGATCGACGGATGGCTCCCGAGCAGCTCGAACGCCGCGTCGGCCTCGGCGATCCACGCCGCGGGCAGCTCCTCGTCCGCGGCGAGCGCCGCGTACACCCCCCGCGTGCGGCCGAGCGCGACGATGCGCAGCACCTCGGCCGCGAGCGGCGTCGTCGCCTGGTCGAGCAGCAGCGGGAGCGCGGCGCACCCGGCGCGAAGCGCGCGCTCGGGCTCGTTCAACAGCCAGCTCGCGCGGCACAGGAGCGCGGTCGCGACCGCGCTCGGCCGGCCCGGCTCCAGCGCGCGCTCGGCCCAGCGCTGCGCGTCCTGCAGCACGAAGGCCGGGTCGCGTCCCGACTGGATCAGGACGAGCGCGCACTGCAGCGCCGTGCGCGCCTGCAGCACGCGCAGCTCGGGGTCCTCGCCGTCCGCGGCGATCTGCTCGTCGAGCTCGCCGAGCCGCTCGACGAGCGCGTCGTAGTCGCCGCCCGCCGCCACGACCGCGACCGGTCCGGCGGCGAGCGCGAGGCGCCAGCGGTCCGCGTCGACGAGGCGCGCCTCGACGCGCAGCCCCTCGAACGCGCGCCGCAGGCGGCGCGTCCGCCGCGCGCGCTCCTCGTCGCCCGCCGCCTCGGCCGCGGCGGCGACGTCGCGCAGCGCGTCGACCAGCGCGCCGAGCGCGCCCGGCCGGCCCCACGCCTCGCGCAGCGCGAGGAGGAGCACGTCGTGCGGCACCGCCGCGGGCCGGCGGGCCACAGCGTCCGTCGCGGCGCTGCGCGCTTCGGCCGCGCCGCCCTCGAGAGCCGCGCGCACCAGCGCGGGGTGCTGCGTCGCGCGCTCGTCGGACAGAGCGAGCGCGGCGAGGCGCGCGCGCTCCGCCGGCGCGACGCCGTCGAACAGCGCCTCGAGGTGCTCGCGGTGGGCGGCAGCGGGGCTTTCGAGCAGCTCGCTCTCGCTCATCGCGCGCGGATCGGCGAGCGGCTCGGCCGCGACGCCGTGCTCGCGCAGCGCGCGGTCGACCGCCGCGAGGTCTTGCACGAGGAACACGTCGAACAGGATCGCGCCGCTCGCGCTCACGCCGACGTGCCGCGGCGCGACGCGGCGGCCGCCGAACCAGCGCTCGAACAGCAGCGGCTCGACGTCGACGTGCTCGGAGCAGACGACCCGGCCGAAGCGCGGGCAGGGGATGCGCCGGCCGTCGTCGTCGTAGTCGCGCGGGTTGTGGCGGTCGGGCGACGCGATCAGCGGCACGAAGCCATCGGTCAGGGCCGCGAACTCGGGCTCGCGGTAGCGCAGCCACGCGAGCGACTCGCTCGCCGACTCGCCGTCCATGTTGACGCACAGCAGGAGCGGCTTGCCCGTCGTCGCCTGGACGGCGAGCGCGTCCGCGACCGTCCGCTGCCAGCGCACGAGCGGCGGGCGCGCGCGGTCGGTCTCGGTCGTGCGGCGGAAGTCGCCCGGCCCGGGGCCGGCGTCCGAGCCGGCGGAGCGCGGCCGCGGACGCAGCTCGCGCGTGTCGACCGTGCCGCTGTCGTCGTCGTCGAGCCGCGCGAACGCGCCCTCGAGATCGGCGGGCTCGAGCTTGCCGCTCTTGTCGGCGTCGAGCTCGCTGTCGAGCGTCACCAGGTACACGCCAGGCGTGAACGCGTTGCGGTCGGCGGGCGGGATCGCGCGCGCCGCGTCCATCCAGGCGACGAGGCGCTCGGCCGCGATCGGGCCTTCGGCGAGCGCCCCGAGGAACGCCTCGCGCTCCTGCGCGTCGACCGCGCCGTCGCCGTTCGCGTCCGCGCGGCGCAGCACCATCGCGCGCGCGAGCGCCGCGTCGGTCCGGAGCCCGGGCGGGTCGCCGCCGGCTCCGCCCGCGCCGCCCGCCGCGAGCGCCTCGTCGCGGTCGCTCGGCGTCAGCTCCGCGTCGCTCGCCGCCCCGTCGCCGTTCGCGTCGACGCGCGCGAACGCGGCCTCGACGTCGGCGCGCGTGAACGAGCCGTCGGCGTCCGCGTCGAGCAAGTACGCCTGCATGCGCGCCTGGAGCGCGGGCCGGTCGATCGCGCCCGACTCGGTGCGCGCGAGGCCGTCGAGGAAGGCGCGCCACTCGGCACCGTCGACGCTTCCGCTGCGGTCGGCGTCGGCGGTGCGCACGAGCAGCGCGCTCGTCGCGTCCCAGCTCGGCGTGGCGGTCTGCGCGCCGATCGGCGCCCAGGAGGCGAGCGCCGCGGCGGCGACGAGCGCGGAGAGCCGACGACGGGCGCGACCGTTCGACGCGGAGAGCTCTGAAGAGCGGAAGTTCATGGCGCATTCTCCCAGGGGGCGGGGCGCAAGCCTGTACCCCAGCGGCGGGGCCGCCGGCAAGATGGCCGGCGTGGAACAGGCTCGCGACGCGGCTGCGGGTGCCCGCACGGCGCAGGGCGCGCGGACGGCTCCGGAGGGCGCGCCGCGCCGCTGGCCGCGCGCCCTCGCGCTCGGCCTCCTGCTGGCGCTCGCGCTCGATCAGCTCGTGCTCTTGTTCGCGCTGCGCGACGGCGAGCTGCTCGGGAACCGCATCGCTCCGTTCGACCCGCCGATCTTCTGGGAGGGGCAGGCGGAGACGCTCGCGCGCATCGAGGAGCACGTCGCCGCGGGCCGCGGTGCCGCGGGCGATTTCGACCACGACGCCGAGCTCGGCTGGGGCGGCGCGCCGAGCACAGGCGCGGGCCAGCTCGCGTACGACTGGATCGGAGCGCGGCTGGGGGACGCGCCGTTCCCGCGCGAGCGCCGCGCGGGCGAGCTGCGCGCGGGCGCGTTCGGTTGCTCGTTCACGATGGGCACCGAGGTCGCGGCGGCCGACGCGTGGCCCGCGGTGCTCGACGCGCGCGAGGGGCTCGCGGTCGCGAACCTCGGCATGGCGGCGTACGGCCTCGACCAGGCGTTCCTGCGCTGGCGCCGCGTCGCCGGCGAGCTCGACGCGGACGAGGTGTGGCTCGGGTTCTTGCCGGCCGCCTCGCTGCGCAATCTGTCGATGTACTGGCCCGCGATGCGCCACTGGACGACGACGGTCGCGACGAAGCCGCGCTTCGAGCTCGCGCCCGACGGCGCGCTCCAGCTCGTGCCGAACCCGGCCGAGACGCTCGCCGACCTCGTCGCGCTGCTCCACGACCAGGCGCGGTTCTTCGAGGCGCTGGCGCGCGACGTGTGGGTCGAGCGCGTGCCCGACGCGTATGCGCCGGCGGGCTCGCGCGCGCTGCACCGCCTCGCGCTCGGCCGCGTGTGGCTGACGCTGCGCGACCGGCGCGGGCGCGACCCGCGCCCGTGGCTCGTCGACGAGACGAGCGAGGCGACGCGGCTCGTGCGCGCGATCGTGCTCGCGATGCGCGCCGAGGTCGAGGCCAGCGGCGCGCGCTTCCGCCTGCTCGTGCTCCCGTCGCGCCCCGACCTCGTCGACCGGCGCGAGCACGGCGGCCGCGGCTTCTGGGAGGACGTCACCGGCGCGCTCGCCGCGGACGGCGTCGACGTCCTCGACGTGTCCGATGCGCTGCTCGCCGCGGAAGCGCTCGAGTCGAGCGCTGTCTGGGCGCCGGGAGGCCACTACTCCGAGCGCGGCAACCGCGTCGTCGCGGACGCGCTCGCGGCGCGGCTCGAGCGCGATGGTTGACCCGCTCGCCCAGACCGCGCACCGGCCCTGGCCGTTGCCCGACAGGCCGTGGGCGCTGGCGATGCGCTGGCACGACCTCTTGTTCGCGCACTGGCCGCTCGAGCCCGCCGCGCTGCGTCCGCTCGTCCCCGCCGGGCTCGAGCTCGACACGTACGACGGCCGCGCGTGGGTCGGCGTCGTGCCGTTCCGCATGAGCGGCGTGCGCGTGCGCTTCGTCCCGCCGCTGCCGGGCCTGTGCGCGTTCCCCGAGCTGAACGTGCGCACGTACGTGACGCGCGGCGGCCGTCCCGGCGTCTGGTTCTTCAGCCTCGACGCGGCGAACGCGGCCGCGGTCCTCGCCGCGCGCCTCGCGGCCGCGCTGCCGTACTTCCGCGCGCGCATGCGCTGCGAGCGCGTCGGCGAGCGGGTGCGCTACGCGAGCGAGCGCACGCACCGCGGCGCGCCGGGGGCCGCGTTCGAGGGCTCGTACGGCCCGTGCGGACCGCCGGCGCCCGCGCCGCGCGGCTCGCTCGAGGAGTTCTTGGTCGAGCGCTACTGCCTCTACGCCGCGCGCCCCGGCGGCGCGCTGCTGCGCGGCGAGATCCACCACGCGCCGTGGCCGCTGCAGCCGGCCGAAGCGACGATCGAGCGCGAGAGCGCGGCCCGCGCGGCGGGCATCGAGCTGCCGGACCAGGCGCCGCTCCTGCACTTCGCGCGCCGGCTCGACGTCGTCGCGTGGCGTGTCGTGCGCTGCTGAGTACGATGCCGCCATGAGCGACGAGGCGTCGACCGAGCCCACGCCGGGCAAGCACCTGCGCAAGAACCAGAAACAGATCCTCGCCATGCTGCGCGCCGCCGCGCTGCAGGCGGGGTGCGAATGGCAGGACGAGCCGGCGGCGTCGGGGCGCGGGACGGCGCGCGCCCTGCGCGGGGGGAGCGAGGTCGCGCGCGTCGACTACGCGTTCGGCACGAACGGCATCGACGCGACGATCGCGCGGCCCGCCGAGACGGCGGTGCAGGCCAAGGGGCTGTACACCGACGCGACGTTGATCCTCGATGCACTGAAGAAGGTGCTGTCGTGATCCGCGTCGTTGCGCTCTTCGTCCTGCTCGCCGCCGCGCTGCTCCCGGTCTCGCTCGACGACGGCGACGGCGACGAGCCGCGCTGGTGGCGTGGCAACACGCACACGCACACGCTGTGGAGCGACGGAGACGGCGCGCCGGAGCTCGTCGTCGATTGGTACGCGAGCAACGGCTACGACTTCCTCGTCCTGTCGGACCACAACGTGCTCTCGCGCGGCGAGCGCTGGTTCGGCGTCGCGGCAGACGGCCGGCTGACGACCGAGCGCGTCGCCGCGCTGCGCGAGCGCTTCGGCAAGCACGCGGTCGAGACGCGCGAGCGCGACGGCCGCACCGAGATGCGTCTGGCGACGCTCTCCGAGCTGCGCGAGCGCTTCGAGAGCCCCGGCGCGTTCCTCCTGATCGAGGGCGAGGAGATCACCGACGGCTTCGACGGCCGCTTGCCGGTGCACGTCAACGCGCTCAACCTCGCCGAGCTCGTCGAGCCCCAGGGCGGCGCGAGCGTCGTCGAGGTGATGCAGCGCAACATCGACGCGGTGATCGAGCAGAGCCGCCGCCTCGGCCGGCCGATGCTCGCGCACGTCAACCACCCGAACTTCTACTGGGGCATCACGCCCGAGGAGCTCGCCCAGGTGCGCGGCGAGCGCTTCTTCGAGGTCTACAACGGTCATCCTTCGGTCCGCAACGAGGGCGACGCGGAGCACCCGAGCCTCGAGCGCGCCTGGGACGTCGCTCTCACGCTGCGCCTGACCGAGCTCGACCTCGGCCTGCTCTACGGTCTGGCGACCGACGACGCCCACGCCTCCCCCGCGGCCGGCGCCGCCCGCGCGGGCATGGCGCCGGCCGGCCGCGGCTGGGTCTGGGTCCGCGCCCCGAGCCTCGCGGCCGACGCGATCGTCGAAGCGATGCGCGCCGGCGACTTCTACTCGTCGAGCGGAGTGCGGCTCGCGGACGTCGCGTTCGACGGCGCGACGCTCGCGGTCGATGTCGCGCCCGACGAGGGCGCCCGTCACGTCACGCGCTTCATCGGAACGCGCCGCGCGCCCGACGGCACGCTCGGTCCGCTCGGCGAGGTGCTCGCCGAGGTCGAGGGCGAGCGAGCGCGCTACCGCCTGCGGGGCGACGAGCTCTACGTGCGCGCCGTCGTCGAGTCGTCGCGCGAGCACCCGAACCCGTACCGCGCCGGCGAGCGCGAGAGGGCGTGGGTCCAGCCGGTGCGCGCCACGGACGGGCGCTGACGCGCGCCGCGTTGCGCGCCGACGGCGCTCACGGCCGGCCGGTCGCAGGCTCGACGAGGTAGGCGCGGTGACCGCGCTCGAGGCGTGCGATCAGCAGATGGCCCGCGCGCCGGCCGGGCCCGCGCAGGCGGCGCTCGAGCACCTCGGCGCGCTCGGAGTGGCCGCGCTTGCCGACCTGGACGCGACCGACGTCGTGCTCGCCGAGCATCGCGCGCACGCGGCGGGCGTCGCAGGGCGCGCTCGCGACGACGCGCCACAGGCTGGCGAGCCCGGCGAGGACCGCGAGGTCGGCCGCGGACGGCGTCTCGGCGGCGCCGAGGTAGCCGAGGTGGGGCGCGAGCGGCGCGAGGCCGCGCTCGTGCGCCAGGAGGCCGAGCAGCCCCGACCGCACCACCGCCGGGTCGGGATCGGCGACGAAGCTCGCCGCCTCCGCCGCGTCGGGATCGAGCGGCGCGACCGAGCGCGGTTCACCCGCCAAGCGCGCCTCGCCGCCCTCGCGCCCGAGCACCACCGCTTCGTACCGCGCCGCGTCGACGGGAGCGAGCGCGCCGGTCCAGAGCGTGCACTCGTGGAGCTGGCCGTGCACCGAGGTCCACGTCCACCGCCACGTCCAGCGCGCGGATCCCTGCGACGTCCACCGCGCGGCCGCCGCGTGCAGACCCGGCTCGTGCAGTTCCGGCGCTGGCGAGCCTGACGCGTGCGAGTCCGGCGCATGCGAGCCTAGCGCTGGCGAGCCTAGCGCTGGCGAGCCTGACGCGTGCGAGCCTGACGCGTGCGAGCCTGGCGCGTGCGAGCCTGACGCGTGCGAGCCTGGCGCATGCGAGTCTGGCGCGGGGACGGAGCCGGGGTCGAACGCGGGCGCGAGCTTGACGCACGCGGCTTCGAAGCGCCGCGCGAGCGCGACGCACGCGTCGAACGAGGGCGACCAGCGCGCTGGGTCCAGGCTCCGGCGGCCGTCGGGCCGGCGGTCGGGATCGAGCACGAGCACGCTCGCCCGCGCGCCGGGGCGCTCGGCGTCGGCGCGCAGGACGCGGGGCGTGAAGCCCGCTGCTCGCAGGTTCGCGGCGGCGCAGGCCGCGTGCCACGGATCGCGGTCCGCCGCGACCACGCGCAGCCCCGCGCGCGCGAGCGCGAGCGCGTCGGAGCCGATCCCGGCGGTCGCGTCGAGCACCCACGTGTCGCGGCCGAGCGCCGCGACGATCGTCTCCGCGCGCCAGCGGGCGGCGCGCGGATGGCTCGCTTGCTCGAGGCCGCGCGCCGTCGCGAACGCCGGCGCGTCGGCGCCGAAGCGGGCAGCCGCGCGCAGGCGCAGGGCGTGCAACTCGGCGGCGCGCCGGGCCAGCTCGGGCGGGAGCGCTCGCGCGAGGGCGCGTGCGACGCGGTGTGGCTCGCGCTCGTGGGCGACGCGGGCCAGCGCAGCGGCGACCGCGGGAGAGAACACGGGGTCCATGATTTGGGAATCGACGCCTCGAACGGACGCGGCGTGCGCCCTACGAGCGGCGTGAGGTGACTCGGGCCGGAGCCCGGGTCCGTCGGGCAGGATGGGCGCCGACGCCTCGCCGCGCCACGGCCGTCTTCCGTGCCGGTGCGCGAGTCCCTATCCTGAGATGCGGGTGCTGACGCCCCGTTTCCCGCGGGTGCGAGTGCCGTTCGCGCGGTCGGTGGGGCCGCTCCGCGGACCACCTGCTCGGCCCCTTGACCAGGGGGAGGTTTGCGTGGGCCGCATTCTGGTGATCGAAGACGAGCCGACGGCGCGGCTCATGCTCCAGAGCCGGCTGGAGGACCTCGGCCACGAGGTCGCCACGGCGCCCACCGGGGCCATGGGCTTGATGGAGGCGCGCGCGGCGCGGTTCGACCTGTTCGTCGTCGACGTCGTGCTCGGCGCCGGAGTCGACGGGTACGAGGTGACGCGCCGGCTGAAGGCGATGCCGCAGACGCACGGCGTGCCCGTCGTGCTCCTGTCGGGTCAGAACACGAGCCGTGAGGACCTGCACCGCGGCTACGAGGCGGGCTGCGAGGCGTTCCTGATCAAGGGCGACATGACGCTGCTCGAGGACGTCGTGCGCGCGATGATCCGCATCAAGTCGCTCCAGGACGACCTGGGCATGCAGAACCGGCTGCTCGAGGAGCAGAACCGCCGGCTGCAGGAGGAGAAGCAGCGCGGAGCCGATCTCGAGCTCGCGCTGCGCGAGAGCGGCGCGCGCGCCCTCGTCTTCCGCGCGCTCGCGGCGGGCCGGCCGGACGGCATGCTCGTCGTCGACGCGGAGGGGCTCGTCCAGTACGCCGACCGCGGCGCCCGCGAGATCCTCGGCTCCGACCTCGAGACGCGCCAGCTCGGCCGGATCGCGCCAGCGAGCGGCCTCGAGGCGTTCGTGCGCGACGCACGGACCGAGCCGCGCGAGGGGTTCCGCTTCGATCTGGGCGGGCGCGGCGGCCGCCCCGTTCGCTCGCTCAGCGCGTCGGTCATCCCGGTCGTGTCGCAGACCGGCACCGCCGAGGCGCCGAACCTGAAGGTCGTGATCCTGCTCGACGCGGGCAAGCGCCGGGTCGCCGGCGAGATGCTGCGCATGCAGGAGCAGGGCGTGCCGCGGCGCGAGATGGGGCCGTTGCTCGACGCCGCGCGCGAGGTGTACCACCCCGGCTCGATCCTCGGCGAGGACGAGCGGATCGCGCTCGTGCGCCGCACGGTCGCCGAGTACGCGAAGACCGACCGCGCGGTCCTGATCGAGGGCGAGCGCGGCGTCGGCAAGGGCCGCATCGCACGGACGCTCCACTACGGGGGCACGCGCAGCGGCGCGTTCGTGCCGGTCGACTGTGCGGCGCTCGCCCCGGAGGTGCTCGAGGTCGAGCTGTTCGGCCACGTGAAGGGAGCCTTCACCGGCGCGCTCTCCGACCGCGCGGGCGCGTTCCAGCAAGCCCACATGGGCACGATCTTCCTCTCGTCGGTCGAAGCGCTCCCGCTCCCGCTCCAGGAGGGCCTCCTCGCCGCGCTGACGACGGGCACGGTGCAGCGGATCGGCGCGGCGCGTCCCGAGCAGGTCGACGTCCGCGTGATCGCCGCGACGTCGGCGCACCTGGAGGCGGCCGCGCGCGCCGGCACGTTCCGCCCCGAGCTCCTCGAGCGCCTGCGCATGGTCGCGGTCGCGGTCCCGCCGCTGCGCGATCGCGCCGCGGACATCCCGCTGCTCGTCGAGCACTACCTGCACCTGTTCGGCGCGGACCAACGCTCGGTCGAGCTCGGCGGCGAGGCGCTCTGGGTCCTCGAGAGCTACGACTGGCCTGGCAACGTCGGCGAGCTCGAGACGACGATCGAGCGCGCCTGCGCGATGACGCGCGACGGCACGATCGGAGTCGAGGACCTCCCGGGCGCGCTGCGCGAGCTCTCCCGCGACCTCGCCCGGGCGAGCGAGCTGCCGACCCATCCGCGCGCCGTCCTGGCCCGCCCCGGCACGCGCGCGGGCGACCTCGCCGGCCCGGGCCCCGGCCGCGTCCACGCGACCGCGCGCCCCGCTCCCGCCGGCCGCAACGACCACGCGCCCCCCGCCGAAGAGCCCGAACCCATCGTCGAGGTCAGCTTCGACGCCTACGAGAAGCTCGCGATCGAGCGCGCGCTCGAAGAGACCGGCGGCGACCGCCTCGCGGCGGCGCGGCTGCTGAAGGTGGGCAAGAGCACGCTGTACCGCAAGCTCAAACGCCACGGCATCACCTGAGAGCTGGCTCGTTTCCGTGTCGGATGGCCGAATGCGACTTCCTTAAAGGGGCCGCTCGATGCGGGTCAGCTCCCGACCTCCTGCGCGGCCCTGTGATCGGCGATCGATCGTGCCTTGCGCGACAGCGGCCAGGGGCTGAGAGCGCCGCAGTCCTGGCGCCACGACAGGAGCTCGCCGATCGTCAGTCGACGCGGGACGAAGCGCAGCATCTGCCCGGCGGAGAAGTCCTCGCCGTTGAAGCGCTGACGCACCCAGTTGCGGAACGCGATGAACACGTGCAGCGCCACGTCGAGGTAGCGGCGTCGCTTGCTGACGAGCCACGAGTCGCGCCGCAGTCGGCCCATCAAGTCGCGCATCACCGCCTCGGTGTGGTTGACCGGGAAGAGCGGGTTCCACGTCGAGCGCGCGACCTCGCTGTTCACCGTGCGGTGCTCGAGGCGAGCGGCGCCGAACACCTCGCTGGCGAGCGCCGGGTACAGCGTCTTCTCGTCGGTGATCAGCACGACGCGCTCGAGGTGGCTGGTCCGCGCCGCTCCACGCCGTAGCGTGCGCAGGATCGCGCTGCGCGAGAGATTGCGTCTGGGGCCGAAACGCGCCTCGTCCTCGGCGATCGCGGCGAGCCGCGCCTCGCTCATCTTGCCGCTCGGCCGGATGGGCGCCGACTCGGCCCAGACGATGAAGTGGCTCGTCGTCTCGACGAGCAACGGGACGGTGAGCGGCCGGGTCCTGCGGCGTCCCTCGTACGTCTCGAGCTCGTCGAAAGCCAGCTCGCAGCCCTCGGGCAGGAGGCCGCAGAGGTTGATGTCGATCTGACGGAGGTGGCGGCCGATCTTGCGCGCCTTGAGCTCGACGCAGCGCCGCGAGAGGCCGAGCATGCGCGCGGACTGGCGCAGTCCGACGCCGGACGCGAGCAGTTGGAACAGCTTCGCGTTGAGGTCCGGTCGGTGATCGTGTCGGTCCATGCGGAACGTCTGGCGCGAGAACGTGCGGCCGCACGTGTTGCAGAGGAAGCGCGGGATCGGGTGGGGCCTGCACTTCGCGCGGTAGGAGCCGGAGCGCCGGTAGAAGCCGGGCTCGGGTCGTGCGAAGCGAGGACACTCGGGGTAGGGGCATCGGGGCGGTTGAAACATCGTAGATCTCCACGTGTGGGTGCAGGCGGAGGGCCTGCGCACGGGGGGGACCGCGATGTGACGGCTGCGGTTGCGCTCTTTGCCGGGTTTCCGCGCACCGTCCCGACACGAAAGAAGGCCAGCTCTACAGGCGGAGGCGGATGGGGGGGCTGACCTCTGCGAACGCCGTGTCCACGGGTGCGCCCGGGTTGAGGAGCACCGCGTGGATCTCGCGCGGGGTGGTTCCGGCGGTGGTGGACGGGATCGGGAAGTCGAGCAGTTGGACGCGGCGGTCGCCGGCGGGGTAGAGCAGCAGGCCCGTGCGGGTCATGGTCGGGAGGTCCGACCACTGGCCGGTCGGTCGCAGCCAGCGACGCGCGCCGCTCGCATCGGTGGTCCAGACCATCAGGTCGGCGAGTTGTTGGTGGCCACGGTGGCTCGCTTGGACGCCGATGCCGGCGTCGTCGGGGACGAAGTGGATCGTGGGGCCGAGGTCGAGGTCGCGCCGGCGCAGGAGGAACGCGGGCGTGTTCTCGTGGGAGTCGGGGTCCTCCGAGTCCGGGAGCGGAACCGAGATCAGCTCGTACGGCGCGAGCGCCTCGTGGAACTGCGCGGTGCGGCCGGGCGCGTGCTGATGAGCGTCGTACGCGGCGCACCACTCGGCGATCAGCTCGTCGAGGGTCGGCGGGCCGATGCGTACGTCGATCGACGGCACGATGTAGTCGTGCTCGGCCTCCAGGACGCGGATCAGGTCGACGCGGGAGCGACCGAACCAGGGGTTGGGGATCTCGGCGCCCGGGGCCAGCGTCGCGCGGCCCAGGACGTCGTAGACCTGTTTGCGCGACAGGTAGCCGAGCGCGCCGGGCCACGGGGTCAGGATCGTGACGCCGTGGGGGAGGCGGTCGCGCACGAACAGGCTCAGCCGGCGCAGCCGCATCGTCTGGCTCAGCTCCGCCTGCACCCCCAGACGGCCGAGCGGGCCGTCCCAAGCCGCGGCCATCGTCGGTCCCGGCTGGAAGCGAGCGCGTAGACGGTCGCCGATCAGCAGCGGGCCGATGTCGCCGGGCAGCTTGCTCGCGAACGCGGAGCTCGCGAGTCCGAACGAGAACAGCACCCACGCTCCCGCCGCCAGCGCGCGGTGCCGTGTGTCGAGCGCCACCGTCAGCGCCTCCTGGACCGCGATGTAGAGGATCGGCAACGCGGGCACGAGCAGGCGGCCGAAGGGCTCGCCGTCGCCGCCCGCGAGCAGGATCCAGACGACCCAGAAGAGCGTGAGCAACAAGGCGCGGCGGCCCGTGCCCTTCAACTCGCCCAGCGCGGCGACGACGAGCGGGACGACGATCAGGAGCGGCGTCCCGTAGAGCCACGCGTACTCGACGAGGTAGCTCCAGCCGAGCTCCACCGTCGCGAGGTCGGCCGAGAGGACCGCAGCGCTCGTCGGCGAGAGCGCGGACCCCGTCAGCACGAGCCGGATCGCGGCGGCGCCCAGGATCGTCAGCGCCGGCAGCACGAATGCCGGGGCCAGTCCCACCCGCTCGTCGCCGCGGAGGCGCGCGCGTCGGCGGCCGACCAACTCGAGCCCCAACAGCGCGATCGTGAACCACATCCCCGCCGGCTGCGTCAGACATGCCAACGCGAGCGAGAGCGAGGTGACGAGCCGCCAGCGTCGCTCGAACCCGAGGAAGGCGAGGCAGACGAGCAGCGTGAAGAACGCGGTCTCCGTTCCGTCGGTCGCGGCGGCCGCCACGCCACCGCTCACGACGACGAACATCGGCGCGATCACGCCTGCGATGCGCTCGCGGCTGAAGCCGGCCACGACGACCACGACCGCCAGCGCCGACACGAGTCCGATGAACATCGTGAAGTGGTTCGGCGCGATGTACAGGCGCTCCGCGACCGCGAGCATCGCGATCCACAGCGGGGACGGATAGCTCTCCGCGACCGGCATCCCCGGGTTCCAGGCGAGCGTGCCCGCGTGGACGAGATTGCGCGCGACGCGGAACGCGACGTGCGCGAGCTCGTACGGCGGCCCGAACACGCCGTCCTTCGTGTGATGGATGGCGAGCGCGTGGGCGAGCAGCAGCGCGGTGGCGAAGAAGAGCGCGGTGATCCGATTCATGGCCTGCCGAAGCGTATTCGATCCCCGGTCCGCCGTCCGCGTCCGAATCGGGCGCGGCCCGCGCCACCGCGCTATCATCCCGCCCGGTCCATGTCCGCGCCGGATTCCGAGGATCTCGCCCGCAGCCGCGCTGTCGCCGCCCTCGTGCCGCACGTGGTGCACACGATCCACAACCACCTCGCGGTCGTGCTCGGCACGCTCGACGTGGTGCTCTGCGACGAGCGCGACTCCGCACGGGTGCGCCAACTCCAGCTCGTCGAGTCCGAGACGCGCCGCAGCATCGAGCATCTGCGGCGCCTGTCCGAGCTCGCGGTCGAGCGGACGCACCCGCGCGCCATCGTCGAGCTCGGGCCGACGCTGCGCATGGTCGAGATGCTGCTCGAGCCCTCGGCGCGCGCCGCCCGTCACGCCTTCGAGCTCCGTCTCCCGCTCGACCCGCTCGGCGTGTACGCCGACGAGCCGCGCCTCGTGCTGGCTCTCGTCGCGCTCGGCCTCGACGCGGTCGGCGGCCCGCTCGCCGACCGCGTCCGCCTGTCCGCCCGCGGCCCGGGCCGAGTGCGCCTCGGTGCGCGCAGCGACGAGCGCCACGTCATCGTGTCGCTCTCTTCGGTGCGCGATGCTCCGGCCGCCGTCGTCGTGCCGAGCGAGACGATCGGCGACGACGTCGTCGCCACCATCGCGTCCGAGCACGCCGCTTCTTTCCGGCGCCGCCACCTCGGCGCAGCGACGTGCGCTCAGCTCCGCTTCGACGCGGTGCGACGCTCCGGCGGGGGCGCGCCTGCCGCGGCCGCCGCGCCCCCGCGCTCAGCCGCTGCACCACCCAGTCGCGTTCTCGTGCTCGATCCCGACGCACCGATCGCCGAGCTCGTCGGCCAGGTGCTGCGCGAGCGCGGTTACCGCGTCCGCGCGATCAGCACGCCCCAAGAAGCTCTCGCTGCGCTGCACGACGGCCCGTGGGACGTCATCTTGTGCGACGCGCACCTGATCGGCCCGGTCGCTCCCCAGGTCCCGCTCGACACGCTGCGCACGGCCGGCGTGCTGATCCCGATGAGCGCGGCGCCCCACCCGCAACTCGACGCTCTGACGACCCAGCCCGCGCTGCGCAAACCGTTCAGACCCGCGACCCTGATCGCCCGAGTCGCCGCCGCGACGACCCCCCAAGAAGGAGACGCAAACCCCCCCGCCGCCCCCTAGAGCTGGCTCTCTTTCGTGTGGGAGGGGGGTCGACAGGCGCCCTCCTGACGCGCTGTACGCGGCGATTCGAGGCCGACCGGGGCGTGCGCAGGCCCTGCTCCGGCGCGGTTCGCCCAACCGACCCGCCCAACAGGCGCCGCGGAGCCGTTTCGCGACCCCCGGCCCACACGGAACGAAGCCAGTTCAGGGGTCGACATGGTGGGATTCGATGCCCTCCAGCGCCTCCTCCACCAGCCCCTCGAGGTCGAGCTCGCGTTCCGCGGCTTCGCACTCGTCGATGCGGCCGCGGATCACCGGGCGCGACGGCTGGAACACCGTGCAGCAGTCCGGCTCCGGGAGCGTCGAGACGTCGAAGGTGCCGATGCGGCGCGCGATCGCGATCGTTTCATCCTTGTCGAAGCAGACGAGCGGGCGCAGGACCGGGAGCTCGGACGCGGCCTCGATGCACGCGAGGTTTTCCATCGTCTGGCTCGCGACCTGGCCGAGGCTCTCGCCGGTGACCAGCACCTGGGCGCCGGCGCGGCGGGCGACGCGGGACGCGAGGCGCTGCATCATCCGGCGGTAGAGCACCGTGCGGTACGGCTCGGGCGCCGTGTCGCGGATCGCGGTCTGGATCGCCGTGAACGGGAGCACGAAGAGGCGGCTCTGCGGCTGCCAGCGCGCGAGCACGCGCACGAGGTCGGCGATCTTGCGCTTCGAGGACTCGCCGAGGTACGGGTAGGAGTGGAACGAGACGAACGAGACCGAGCAGCCGCGCTTCATCGCCATCCACGCCGCCACCGGGGAATCGATGCCGCCCGAGAGCAGGCAGAGAGCGCGGCCGAGCGAGCCGACCGGCAGGCCGCCCGGGCCCGGTAGCTTGCGCGCGAACACGTACGCGCCCTCGTCGCGCACGTCGATGCCGAGCGCGAGCTCGGGACGCTCGAGCTGCACGCGCAGCCGGCCGACGTGCGGCGACTCGAGGCGGTCCGCGACGTGGCGGTCGAGCTCGCTCGACGTCAGCGGGAAGCGCTTGTCGGCACGCGAGCTCGCGACGCGGAACGTGATCGGCCGGTCGACGGGCAGCTCGGCGAGCGCGTCCGCGAGCACGACGTTCGCCGTGCGCACGATCGCTTCGGGCGTCGCGGGCGTGCTCCATGCGGGCGAGACCGACGCGATGCCGAACACGTCCTGCAGCCTGCGCGCGGCCTCATCGACGCGCCGTTCGGGCCGCACGAGGAGGCGCCCGCGGCGGCGCTCGATGCGCGCTGCCGTGATCGGCGCGAGCGCGGCGCGGATGTTCTGCGCGAGCAGCCGTTCGAACATCGCGCGGTTGCCGCCCTTGAGCGCGAGCTCGCCGAAGCGCACGAGCACCAGGTCCGCGCCGTGCTCCACCGCGACGCCGCTCAACGCCGCGCCGCCCCGAGCTCGCGCTCGACGGCCCGCAGCGCTTCGCACGCGCCGCGCACCTCGTCCGCCGTCGTGAAGCGCGAGAACGAAAAGCGCAGGATCTGGCGCGCGTCCCGCTCGGACAGCCCGAGCGCGAGCAGAGCGGGGCTGATCGCGCCCTTCTTCGCCTGGCACGCGGCGCCGGTGCTGACGTACACGCCGTGCGTCTCGAGGTGGTGCATCCACACCTCGGCCGGCGGTCCGGGAACGCGCACCGACGCGATCGCGTCGACGCGCTCGCCCGCCGGCTCGACGAGCTCGGCGCCGCGCACCGACGTGAGGCCTTCGACGAGCGCGGCGCGCGCCGCGCGCGCCGACGCGCCGAAGTCCGCGCGCCGCGCGTCCGCGAGCCCCGCGGCTCGCGCGAGACCGACGATGCCCGCGACGTTCTCCGTGCCCGAGCGCAAGCCGCGCTCCTGACCGCCGCCGACGAGCAGCGGCCGCGGCTCCACGCCCTCGCGCAGCACGAGCGCGCCCGCGCCCTTCGGCCCGTGCACCTTGTGCGCGCTGATCGCGAGGCTGTCGGCGCCGAGCTCGCCGAGCGCGAGCTCGAGCTTGCCCAGCGCCTGGACCGCGTCCACGTGCAGCCGTGCGCGCGGCGCGTGCGCGCGCACGAGGCGTGCCGCCGCGCGGACCGGGAAGATCGTGCCGAGCTCGTTGTTGACGAGCATGAGCGCGACGAGCGCGGTCGCCGGCGAGAGCAGCGCCGCGAACCGCTCGAGGTCGAGCGCGCCGTCCGCGCCGAGCGGCGCCTCGTCGACGGCGAAGCCTTCCGCGCGCAACGCGTCGGCCGACGCGCGCACCGACGGGTGCTCGCCCGGCCCGACCAGCACGCGCCGCTCGTCCGCGCCCGCTCCGCTGCGCTCCGCCGCGCGGGCGAGGCCGATCACGCCGAGGTTGTTCGCCTCCGTGCCGCCCGACGTGAAGACGACGTCCTGAGCGCGCACCCCGCACGTGCGGGCGAGCGCGCGGCGTGCCTCGTCGACCGCGTCGGCCGCGCGCAGTCCGATCGGGTGGCGCGACGAGGGATTGCCGAACTCCTCCTCGAGCCACGGCCGCATGGCCGCGCGCACCTCGTCGGCGACCGGCGTCGTCGCGGCATGGTCGAGATAGATGGTCTGCACGGGCGCTCGTAGGACAGGATAGCGGCGGTCCCCACGAGAGGAGAGCGAGCCATGCCCGACCGCCCACGCCCCGCCGCACGTTCCGCGAGCCGCGCTCCCGCGGCGATGCTCCTCGCGCTCGCGCTCGCCGCGCCGCTCGCCCGGGGCCAGGGCGACGGCGACGGCGATCGCGACGGCGACGGCGACGACCCGAAAGAGTCGCCGGAGGACGCGCCGCGCTGGTCGACGCCCGGGGCGGCGCTCGAGCGTGGCTGTGCGCTCCTCCTCGCGTCGCAGGAGTCGCTCGAGCCGGGCGCAGCCGAGGACGCGCCGCGCGCGGAGTGGCCGTACGAGGGCGTCTATCGCGAGCGCGGCCGCATTCCGATCGGCTACCGCGTCGGCGGCACCGCGATCGGCGCGTGGGCGCTGGTCGAGACCGAGCAGCACGCCGCGTCGGGCGATCTGCGCGCGGCGGTCGAGCGCGCGCTCGGCTTCGTGCTCGCGGCCCTCGAGCGCGACGACATGGGCATCGGCTTCAGCGCCGGGTACGACGTGCGCGGCTGGGGTCACGCGTACGCGCTGCACCTGCTGCTGCGTTTGCGCGCGAAGGAGCTCGTGCCCGCCGAGCGCGCCCAGGAGGTCGACGCGAAGGTCGCCTGGCTCGTGCGCGCGCTCGTCGATACGGCGCTCCCGCGCGGCGGGTGGAACTACTCGCGGGGCGGCGGCGGCTCCGCGTCGCCGTTCATGACGGCGCCGACGCTGCTCGCGTTGTACGAGGCGCGCGCGCAGGGCGCGGACGTCGACGTGGCGGCCGTCGAGGCTGCGCTCGACGCGCTCGAGAGCGCGCGCACGGAAGAGGGCGGCATGGCCTACACCGCGCGCGGCGGCATGGACGAGCTCCCCGCCACGATCGGACGCACGCCGGCCGGCGAGGTCGCGCTGCTGCTCGCCGGCCGCAGCGACCCTGCGCGCGTGCGCGCGGCGCTCGATGCCTTCTTCGAGCACTGGGAGCAGCTCGAGGCGCGCCGCCGGCGCCACGGGACGCACGAGGGCCCATACGGCATCGCTCCGTACTACTTCTTCCACGCCCACTGGCACGCGGCGCTCGCGATCGAGCACCTGCCGGCCGACGCGCGGCCGCAGTACCGCGCGCGCCTGCGCGAGCGCCTCTTCGCGGTGCAGGAGCCCTCCGGCGGCTGGAACGACCGCGTCTTCCCCCGCAGCGAGAGCTTCGGCACGGCGATGTCGATGCTCGCCCTGCGCGCCCCCGAGCTGGACCTCCCGAGCGCCTGGCCGACGAAGAGCGAGCCGGCGCCGCGCTGATCCTCGCTGAAGCCTTCGCGGACGGCGAAGACCTGCCCCGCAGCTCGAGCGCTCGAGCCGCCCGCTTCACTCGTCGGGTGCGCTCGACGGGTCGAGCGGCCCGAGCTGGAGCTCGTACGCGATCTTCGACTCGAGCGTGACGGCGACGTGGCGGCGCTCGTCGCCGGTCGACACGGAGACCAGCCACTCGCCCTCGGGCATGTAGCCGAGCGTGAAGCGCCCCTGGTCGTCGGTCTGGACCGGGGGCCACAGCGCGCGCGGCTCGTCGGCGGGGCGCGCGAGGATCGTCGCGCCCTCGATCGGCTTGCCGCGGGCGTCGGCGAGGCGGCCGTGGATGCCGCTGCAGGCGAGCGCGAGCGACCACGGCGCCGGCGCGCGTCCGTCGTGCTCGATCCCGCGCTCGCCGATCACCGGCTCGTGGCCTGCGACCGCCCACGGGGGCAGCGCGATCAGGCGGTAGGTGCCGTGCGCCAGCTCGGAGATACGAAAGCGTCCCTCGGCGTCCGAAACGGTGCGGCGGGGGACCGCGCCGGAGAGCGGGTCGACCCCCGGCGCGGGCAGCGCGACGACCTGGCAGCGCGAGCGGGGCGAGAGCGCCGCGTGCGCGATCAGGCCCA
The DNA here is from genome assembly GCA_964528575.1 of uncultured Planctomycetaceae bacterium. Classification (GTDB taxonomy): domain Bacteria; phylum Planctomycetota; class UBA1135; order UBA1135; genus CAZGTQ01. The sequence continues at coordinate 26,781 of CAZGTQ010000201.1, forward strand.
CGAGGTCCGAGCGCGCGATCGGCGGCAGCGTGTCGATCGGCGGGCGCGGCAGGGGCATCGTCCAGGTCAGCTCGGCGGCCGGCGCGGCGAACGCGAAGGTCGCCGGCGGCAGGTCGGCCGCGAGGACGTACGCCTCGTGCTCTCCGGCGGGCAGCCGATCGAGCGCGAACGCGCCGCTCTCGTCGGTGTAGGTCCAGTGCGGGCGTCCCTCGGCGACGAGGCTGACGAGCGCGTGCGGGAGCGTTGCGCCCGTCGCGTCGACGAGCAGCCCGGCGGCACGCGCGTCGCCCGTCGGCTCCTCGAGCGGGGTGAGCTCGACCGCCGGAGGCGGCTCGAAACGAGCGAGCGCCGGGTCGTCGCGCAGGCGCACGACGACGAGGCCGACGCCGATCGCGCCGAGCACGAGCACCGGGAAGGCGACGCGGAAGCGGATCACTGGCCCGGCTGGCCCTGCGGGCCCGGCTGGTTCTGCGGGCGTGGCTCGAGCTCGCGCTCGAGCTGCGCGGGCCGGCCGCTGCGCAGCTCGACGGGCCCGCGCGGGAGCACCCAGCGTCGGTCGCCGCCCTCGAGCAGGAACGCGCCCTCGGGCAGGTCGACGAACGTCTGCTCGCCCGAGCGTCCGACCCACAGCATCCAGCGCTCGTCGTCCTCGAAGCCGGGCGCGCCTCCGCGCGTCGGATCGGGCGAGAGCACGAGACGCATGTTGCCGCGCGCCTCGCCGCTCTCCTTCTCCGCGAGCGAGACCTCGAGCGTGCCCGTGAAGCCGACGAGGTCCTGCTCGACGTCCTCGTACGTCGGGACGTCGATCGTCGTGCGCGCGAGCTTGTGCGCGCCGCCGCCGCCGCGCCGCGCCCCGCCGCCGCCCGTCGACGCGTAGAGCTCCCAGCGGCCGGGAGCGAGGCCCTCGAGCACGTAGCGGCCGTCCGCGTCGGTCGTCGCCGAGACGGTGTAGGCGCGCGGGCCGCCGCCGCGGCGCCGGTCGCCTCCGCGGCCGCCGCGATCGTCCCGGCCGCGCGAACGCGCAGCGTCCACGTCGCTCGTCACCAGTTGCGCACGCACGTCGGTGCCCGGCCGCGGATCGTGGTCGATGCGCAGGGTGCCGGTGAGCTGCAGGCCCGCGCGCTCCCCCTCGAGGTCGAGCCGGCGCGTCTCGCCCTCGGCCAGCGCGATCTCGACCGAGCGGTCGTCGGGCGGCCCGGAGCCGAGCAGCGCGAGCGCCTCGAGCGTCGAGCGGTCGAAGCTGCGGTGCGCCGTGACGCGGTACGGCCCGCCCGCGAGCCCCTCGAGCGCGTACGCCCCGGCCTCGTCGGTGCGCGCGGCGTGCTGGAAGCCGCTCGCGCCGACCGCGACGACGAGCTGGTCGGCCGCGGGCTCGCCGCGCACGGTCACGACGCCCTCGAGCGCGGACGCGGCGGTGAGCCAGACGCGGTGGTCGAACGTGCGCAGCGCTTCGCGCAGGTCGAGCTCGTCGGCGAACGCGCGGCCGTAGCCGCCGGCGCGCACCGCGAGCGCGTACTCGTCGCGCGGAAGGTTGTCGAACGTCGCGCGGCCCTCGGCGTCGGTGCGCGCGCGCGCGAGCAGCGGGCTCGCGACGTTGTTCGGGTCGGGCACGCCGCCCGCCCCGCGCAGGAACCACGTCGAGCGCGCGTCGCTCTGGCGCAGCTCGACGTCGGCGCCCGCGACCGGTCCCGCGGCCGAGACGACCTCGACGCGCAGGGCGACGCCGCCGTCGAGCCGGAAGAGCACGTCGACCTCGGCGACCTCGGCGTCGTCGCCGTCGCGGCCGACGTCGATGCGCTCGGCGTCGGGCGCGTAGCCGTCCGCCTGGGCGAGGAGGCCGCGGTCGGGATCCTCGACGCCTTCGATGCGCAGCGCGCCGCTCGCGTCGGTCGCTCCGATCACGCGGTCGTCGCCGGTGCGCAGCCCGTTGCGGTCGGCGCCCCAACCGCTCTCCGCCCACGAGACGCGCGCGCCCTCGATCGGCGCGCCGCCGGCCGCGTCGACGACGCGCACGTTCACGACGAGCGCGGGGAGCAGCTCGACGCGCACCGGCTCGTCGGGCTCGCTGAGCCCCGGCAGGCGCACGCGCCCGACCTGGCGGTCGCGGTAGCCCACAGCGGAGACGCGCAGACCGTAGCGTTGCTCGGGCAGCGCGCCGAAGATCTCGAAGCGGCCGTCCGCGCCGCTCTCGCCGACGAGCCCGAGCATGTCGCCGCCTTGCGGGCGCGCGACGATCGTCGCGGCGAGCGGCGTTCCGTCGGCGGCGGAGACGACCTCGCCGACGAGCGCTCGCCCGCGCCGCACGACGATCTCGAGCTCGTCGATCGGCTCGCCGTCCGCGAGGCGCACGGCGTCGCTCCAGCCTGCGGCGTATCGCGCGGCGCGCGCGCTGAACGCGAGCTCGCCCGGCGGCAGGTCGGCGACGGTGAACGCGCCCTGTGCGTCGGTGACCGCGGCCTCGGTGCCCTCGGCGAACATCATCACCCACGCGAAGTCGCCCCCGAACGAGCGCGTCCAGAGCACGGTCGCGTCCGCCACGGGATCGCCGAGCTCGTCGACGACGCGCCCGCTGACGCGCGCGCCCTCGCTGAGCTCGATGTCCCCCAGATCGGTGAGGTCGCCGGGCACGGTCTGCACGCCCGGCAGATCGACGCTCGGCCGCCCTTCGCGCGCGACGTGCAGCAGGAGCATGAGCCCGTACGACGGCACGTCCGCGAAGCGGAAGGCGCCGTCGCCGCCGCTCTCGGTGCTCCGCTCCCACGCGAGATCGCCCGCCGCGCGCGCCGCCGCGAGGCGAAAGTGCGGATCTCCGCTGGCGCCGAGCGTCACCTGCGCGCCCGCGACCGAGTCCCCGCGGGTGTCGACGACGCGTCCGACGACGACGGTGCGCCGCGGATCGATCGCCGCGCTCGCGCTCGCGGCGGCCTCGACCGGTTGCGGCGCCGCTTCCGTCTCGAGCGCGGTCCGATCGACCGGCCGGTCCTGACCCGCGTCCGCGCCGGCCGCGACGAGATCCGCCGCCGGCCGGGTCGCGCGCGCGTCCGACGCACCGCTCCCGGACAACGCCGCGTCGTCCCCCGGACCACGCAGCATGAGCCAGAAGACGACCAGGACGACGCCGACGCCGAGCGCCGCCGCCACGAGCGCAATGTGCTTCACGTGTCGATTCCCTTCGTTCCTTGCCCCCGCGCCCGATTAGACACGGCGCTCCCGCGCCCGATTAGACACGGCGCCCCCGCGCCCGATTAGACACGGCGAGCCGACCGCACGCTCGACCGGCATGCTCCCACCAGAGCAACAGTCGCCCCCCATCCCACCCCCCGCCCCCGGCTGGAGCTGGCTTCCTTGCGTGTTGGGAGGGGGGTGCCCGAGGTGCTCGGAGCCCTTGTCCGACAGTGGTTTGCGACGACCCGGGGCGTGGGCAGGGCCTGCGCACGCTCGAGCGACCCCGTTCTCGGCCTGCGCGACCCCGTCCGGGCCGCTCCGGCGGGGGGGCCGCCCACACGAAAGGAAGCCAGTTTCATGTCGGCAGCGGGGAATCGAGGGCCGTCAGGATCGCCCTCTGCAGCTCTTCGCAGGGCGCGAACTCGGAGCAGTCGAGCGCCGCGACCGTCGCGCGGAATTCGGCTAGCCCGCGGGCGCCGGCGCGGCGGTAGGCGACGAGCCGCACGCCGAGCTGGAGCCCGTCGCACAGGCGCGCGAAACGGGCCTCGCGCGTCGCGGCGGCCTCGTACTCGGCGTAGCGCTCGCGGGCGAGCGGGGACAGGCCGCCGAGCAGCGCGTCCGCGGCCGCGTCCTCGGCGGCGCGCTTGGCGCCGGGCGGCAGGCAGCGCGCGCCGGGGCGCGGGATGTCGCCGAGCCAGGCCTCGGGGGCGTCGTGCACGAGGGCGAGCGCCGCCGCCCGGTCGGCGTCGAGCGCGGGCGCGACGCGGGGCGCCAGGGCGAGCGCGAGCAAGGCCATGCCGTGGGCGTGGCCGGCGATCGACTCGGGGGCGGCGACGCCCGCGAGGAGCCAGCCCGTGCGGGGGAGATGGTCGAGCGGCACCAGCCGCAAGAGGGCCTCGAGCGTGTCCATCGGCGCCTCGGCGCGCGTTGACGGTTGCGCGGGGCGGCTCCTATACTTCTCCGCTCGACACCGGGCGGCAAGCGTTCGCGCGGCCTTCCTCCCCGATGCCGCCGCTTCGATGCTGCTCCGCCTCCGCAAGGGACTCCCGCAGTCGGACCTCGACTCTATCCTCTTGCTCTGCAAGGAGTTGGGGTACGACGGACGCGTGCTCGACCGCGCTCGGCAGATCGTCGAGCTCGAGCGGCTGCCCGGGGCCGGGCCAGCGCGCTGCGGCGACGCGAGCGTGATCGGCGACCACGCGGCCGTCGTCGCCGTGCTCGACCCGGGCGCGGCGCGCGAGCGGCACGAGCGCACGAACGGCGCGCCCGACACCGTCGTCGCCGTCGGGGACGCGCGTTTCGGCGGCGGACACGTGTCGCTCATCGCCGGGCCATGCGCGGTCGAGGACGAGGAGCGGCTCCTCGCGATCGCGCGCGAGGTGCGCGCGGCGGGCGCGACCGTGCTGCGCGGCGGCGCGTTCAAGCCGCGCACGTCGCCGTACTCGTTCCGCGGGCTCGGCGTCGACGCGCTCGCGATGCTGGCGCGCGCACGCGCCGAGACCGGGCTCGCGATCGCGACCGAGGTGCTCGATCCGCGCGACCTCGAGCACGTGCTCGAGGTCGCCGACGTCCTGCAGGTCGGCTCGCGCAACATGAGCAACGCGCCGCTGCTGCGCGAGGTCGGCCGCGCGGACAAGCCCGTGCTGCTCAAGCGCGGGCTCGCGGCGAGCGTGCGCGAGTTCCTGCTCGCCGCCGAGCACGTGCTCGCCGAGGGCAACGAGCGGGTGATGCTCTGCGAGCGCGGCGTGCGCGGCTTCGACCATGTGACGCGCAACGTGCTCGACGTCGGCTCGGTGGCGTACCTGAAGCGCGTCACCCACCTGCCCGTGCTCGTCGACCCCTCCCACGCGGCCGGGCGGCCCGAGCTCGTGCGGCCGCTCGCCCGCGCCGGGATCGTCGTCGGCGCCGACGGGTTGCTCGTCGAGGTCCACACCGCGCCGTGCGAGGCGCGCTCGGACGGCGCGCAGGCGGTTTCGCCCGCCGAGCTCGCGCTCATCGCGGCCGATGCGGACGCGCTCGCGCGACTCGACGGTCGCACGTTCGTCACCGGCGCGGCGTCCGCCACCGCGCCCCGCTCCCCAAGGCCCCGTCCGATCGAGACCGGCGCATGACGCAAGCGCGCACGACCCGAACCGGGCGCAAGCCCTTCCTCGCGGGCAACTGGAAGATGAACCTCGAGCGCAAGCAGGCGCTCGCGCTCGTCGCGGCGCTGCGCGAGCGCGTCGGGGACCGCACCGATCGGGAGGTCGCCGTCTGCCCGCCGTTCGTGTACCTCGACGAGGTCGCGCGCGCGCTCTCGGGCTCGCCGATCCGCGTCGGCGCGCAGAACGCGTGCGACGAGGCGTCGGGCGCGTTCACCGGCGAGGTGTCCGTCGCGATGCTGCGCGACGTCGGGTGCGACCTGGTCGTCCTCGGCCACTCCGAGCGCCGGCACCTGTACGGCGAGAGCGACGACCTCGTCAACGCGAAGGTGCACCGCGCGCTCGGCGCGGGGCTCGACGTGATCCTGTGCGTCGGCGAGCGGATCGAGGAGCGCCGCGACGGCCGCACCGAGTCTGTCGTGCGCCAGCAGGCGACGCTCGGGCTCGAGGGCGTGTCGCGCGCGGACATGGCGCGCGTGACGCTCGCGTACGAGCCGGTGTGGGCGATCGGGACCGGCGAGGTCGCGACGCCCCAGCAGGCCGGCGCGGTCCACGCGTACCTGCGCGGGATCCTCGCGGGCCTCTACGACGGCGCCGTCGCCGCGGCGACGCGCATCCAGTACGGCGGCAGCGTCAAGGCGGACAACGTCGCCGCGCTGATGGCGGTGCCGGACGTGGACGGCGCGCTCGTCGGCGGGGCGTCGCTCGCGGCCGACTCCTTCCTTCCCATCATCGATTACGACCGATAGGCTGGCCGGCTCCAAGAGCCATGATCGAGCTCCTGATCACACTCGTGTACGTCGTCTTCGTGCTCCTGGCGGTGACGCTCGTCGCCGTCGTCCTGCTCCAGCAGGGCACGGGCGGCGGCCTGGGCGATGCGCTGGGCGGTCACGCGCAGGCGACGTTCGGCGCCGGCGCGCGCGGGGTGAACCGGCTCACGGCGGCCGTCGCGGCGGGCTTCCTCGTCAGCGCGCTCGCCATCCACGTCCTGAACCGGCTCGCGCAGACCGCCTCCGTGGTCGGGCTCGAATAGGCGCTGCGAAGGCAATCATGATCTCGCTCCTCATCACGCTGCTGTACATCGTCTTCGTGCTCATGGCGATCACGCTGGTCGTCGTGATCCTGCTCCAGGAGGGCAAGGGCGGTGGCCTGGGCGAGGCGCTCGGCGGACACGCCCAGTCGACGTTCGGCGTCGGCGCGAAGGGCATCAACCGCTTCACCGCGGGCGTCGCGCTCGTGTTCCTCGTCTCCGCGCTCGGCATCCACATCCTGAACCGCATGGAGCAGACCTCGTCGGCCGCCTCCATCATCGAGGAGTAGGACGGTGGCCGCCGCCGCCCGGGTCCTCGAGCTCCTGCGCGCGAGCGACGCGCTGCTCGAGGGGCACTTCGAGCTCAGCTCGAAGAAGCACAGCGACAAGTACTTCCAGTGCGCGCTCGTGCTGCAGGACGCCGCGCGCGCCGAGCAGCTCGCGCGCGCTCTGGTCGAAGCGCTGCCGCGCGCGGGCGTCGACCCGCGGGCGATCGACACGGTGATCGGGCCGGCGCTCGGCGCGGTCGTGTGGGCGCAGGAGGTCGGCCGCGCGCTCGGACGGCGCGCGATCTTCAGCGAGCGCGCGAACGGCGCGATGTGCCTGCGCCGCGGCTTCGCGCTCGCCCCGACCGAGCGCGTGCTCGTCGTCGAGGACGTGCTCACGACCGGCGGCTCGGCGCGCGAGGTGATCGAGCTGTGCCAAGCGGCCGACGCGCGCGTCGTCGGCGTCGGCTCGATCGTCAACCGCTCGGGCGCCAACCCGTTCGCCGACCTCGACCTGCCGCTCGCGGCGCTCGCCGACGTCGAGGCGGTCGCGTGGGAGCCCGGCGCGTGCCCGCTGTGCGCGTCCGGCGGACCCGCCGCGGTCAAGCCGGGCAGCCGAGCCTAGGAGCGCCGCCGGGATGCTGCGCTCGATGACGGGCTTCGGTGCGGCGGCGAGCGAGGAGGGCGGTGTCGCCGTGCGCGCGGAGGTGCGCTCGGTGAACCATCGCTACCTGCAGGTCAAGACGCGCGTGCCCTCCGAGCTCGTGCACCTCGAGCCGGAGATCGAGACCGCGCTCAAGAAGCGCGTCGCCCGCGGCTCGGTCACCGTGCACGTCAACGCCGAGACGCCCAAGGGCGCGCAGCCCGCGACGATCGACGAGGAGCTCGCGCAGCGCTACAAGCGGAGCCTCGAGGGGCTCGCGCGCGCGCTCGGCCTCGCGGAGCAGCCGTCGCTCGCGCACATCCTCGCGCTGCCCGGGGTCGTGCTCGTCGAGGCGCCCGGCGGGATCTTGCGCGCGCACGCGGCGCACGTGCTGAGCGTCGTGCGCGCGGCGATCGACAAGATGGTCGAGATGCGCGAGGCGGAGGGCCGCGCGCTCGAGGCGGACCTGCGGCGCAACGCGACGGCGACGGCGCGCACGCTGGGCGCCGTCGAGAAGCGCATGCCGACCGTCGTCAAGAACATGCACCGCGGGCTCGTGAAACGGCTCGACGAGCTGCTCGAAGGGCGCCAGAGCGTGCGCCACGTCGACGTCGCGCGCGAGATCGCGCTGATCGCGGACCGCGCGGACGTCGCCGAGGAGATCGCGCGGCTGCGCAGCCACCTCGAGCAGCTCGGCGGCATGCTGGACAAGGACGGCGCGTCGGGGCGCAAGCTCGATTTCCTCGTCCAGGAGATGTTCCGCGAGGTCAACACGATCGGCTCGAAGTGCGCCGACGCGCGCGTCGCGCACCAGGTCGTCGAGATGAAGACGCGCGTCGAGCGCCTGCGCGAGCAGGTGCAGAACGTGGAGTAGCGGCGGTGGAGCGCGGCGTCATGCTCCTCGTTTCGGGACCGTCGGGCAGCGGCAAGAGCACGATCTGCAAGCGGCTCCTGCGCGACCCGCGCGTCGTCTTCTCGATCTCCGCGACGACCCGCCAGCCGCGCAACGGCGAGGTCCACGGCCGCGACTACTGGTTCCTCTCGCGCCAGCAGTTCCGCGAGCGCGTCGACCGCGGCGAGTTCATCGAGTGGGCCGAGGTCCACGGCAACCTCTACGGCACGCTGCGCGGGCCGATGGACGAGGCGCTCGCGGCGGGCAAGGTCTACCTCGTCGAGATCGACGTGCAGGGCGCGCTCCAGCTCCGCGGGCTCGAGGTGCCGGGCATCTACGTCTTCGTCGCGCCGCCCGACGACGAGACGCTGCGGCGCCGGCTGGTCGGACGCGGCACCGATTCGCCCGAGGTGATCGAGCGGCGGCTGCAGAAGGCGACCGACGAGATGCGCGACCGGGCCAAGTACGATCACGTCGTGGTGAACGAGGACCTCGACCGCGCGGTCACCGAGGTACGCCGCCTGGCCGGCCTCGAGCCCGAGGAGCGCGCCTCGTGAGCCGCGTCCTGCTCTGCTGCGCAGCGTCCGCCGCCCTGCACAAGGGCTGCGATCTGGCTAGCAAGCTCACCCAGGCTTCCCATCAGGTTCGCACGATCCTCACGCCGCGGGCGGCGCGGCTCGTCGCGCCCCAGCTCTTCGAGGCGCTGACGGGCGAGCCCGCCTACGTCGACGAATTCGCGCCCGAGCGGCGCGGGGCGATGGACCACGTCGACCTCGCCGCGTGGGCCCAGATCGCGGTCGTCGCGCCCTGCTCGGCGGACCTCGCCGGCCGGCTCGCGCTCGGTCTGGGGGACGACCTGGTGACGACGACGCTGCTCGCGCTCCCCGCGGGCGTCCCGCGCCTCGTCGCGCCGGCGATGAACCCGAGCATGCTCGCGCACCCCGCGGTCGCGCGCAACCTCGCGACGCTGCGCGCGGACGGCTGGCGCGTGCTCGAGCCCGCCGAGGGCCGCCTCGCGTGCCGCGACGAGGGGCCGGGCCGGCTGCCCGAGCCCGAGACGGTGATCGCCGCGGTCGCGGACCTGCTCGGGCGATGAGCGCGCGCGGCCGCGCTCTGCGGGTCGTCGTCACCGCGGGGCCGACGCGCGAGCACGTCGACCCGGTGCGCTACCTCGGCAACGAGTCGAGCGGGCGGATGGGCTTCGCGATCGCGCGCGCGGCCGCGGCGGCGGGGCACGACGTCACGCTCGTCGCGGGGCCGGTGCACCTCGCGACGCCGGCGGACGTGCGGCGCGTCGACGTCGTGAGCGCACGTGAGATGCTGCGCGCCACGCGCGCCGCGTTCCGCGGGGCGGACGCGCTCGTCATGGCGGCGGCGGTCGCGGACTGGCGGCCGCGGCGCAAACGCGCGGGCAAATGGCGCAAGCAAGCCGAAGACGGCGATGTCGCTTTCTTGGAGTTGGTGCAGAACCCCGATATCCTCGCGACGGTGGCGCGTCGCAAAGGACGCCGGCTGGTGGTCGGCTTCGCGCTCGAGACCGGCCGGGGCCGCGCGCGCGCGCTCGAGAAGTTGAAAAGCAAAGGAGCCGACTACATCGTCTGGAACGACCCGTCGGCGCTCGGAGCGGATCGGACGAGCGTGACGATCCTCGGCGCCGACGGCAGCGAGCGCACGCTCGAGGATCGGACGAAGGACGCGGTCGCGCGGGATCTGGTCCGGCTCGTCGAGCGGGGCGTCGCGCGGCGGGACGTGTAACGAGACGTGTAGCGGGAAGGGCAGCATGGCCGGTGGCGGCGCGCGCAAAGCGCGCAAGCGAGCAACCAAGCGAGGCGCGGGAGGGCCGCTCGCTCGCATCGGGCGGATCGTCCGCAGCTTCCTGCTCGGGCAGGAGCTGGACGACGACGCCTCCGCACGCCTGCAGGAGATCAAGGGGCTCGCGCTGATCGCCGTGTCGATCTGGCTCCTGATCGCGATGGTCAGCTACTACACGCCGTTCGACGACCCGGCGGCGGCGGGCCGGAACTGGGGCGGCCAGCTCGGCTACTACCTCGCGACCTGGATCTTCCTGTCGATCGGCTGGGCGGGCTACATGCTCGTGTTCCTCGCGATCGGCTGGGGCGGCGTCCTGGTCGCGCGCAAGCACGTCGCGTTCCCCGAGCTGCGCGCGATCGGCAGCGTGGCGTTCCTGCTCGCAGCGGCGTTCCTCCTGCAGCTCGGGTTCGGCGAGGAGTACGTGCTCGACTACCGCACGCCGTGGCTCGAGCGGCGGCTGAACACGCTGCCCTACGGCCCGGGCGGCTGGCTCGCGATGGAGCTCGTCGGCCCGGCGCCGGACTGGGCGCCCGACCAGGTCCCGATCCTCGTCGCGAAGTTCGGGGTGCCGGGGCTGTGGGTGCTGCTCTCGTTGCTCGCGCTCGTCTCGTTCATGCTCGCGACCGAGATGGCGTTCTACCCGGCGCTCGTCGCGTTCGCCGGCTGGGTCGTCGAGCAGCGCGAGAAGCGCGGCGAGGGCGTCGTGCGCGCGCTCGGCGGCTGGACGCGGCGGCTGTTCCTGGGGCTGTGGAACTTCGTGCGCGGCGCCGACCTCGGCGAGGGGATGGCGGCGACGAAGGCGGCGCAGCGCGGGGGCGGCGGGACGCGGCGCAAGGCCGCGGCGAAGAAGCAGCCGGAGCCGGGGCTGTTCGACGAGGACGAGGAGGAGGAGGACGACGACGACGAGCTCGTGGCGGTCGCGGACGAGCCCGAGGACGCCGTCGCCGAGGAGGACGAGCAGGCCGAGGAGTACGACGAGGACGAGGAGTACGCCGAGGACGAGGAGGACGAAGAGGACGACGAGGAAGAGTCGGACGAGGACGACCTCGAGGAGGAGCTCGACGACGACGTGGAGCTCGCTCCCGCCGCCGCCGCGCGTCGGGCGACCAAGGTGACGCTGATGGACGTGGGCTTCCACGAGCCGCCGATCCCGCCGCGCGGGCCGTGGAAGTTCCCGCCGCTCGACTTGCTCGAGCCGCCCGCGGGTCGCACGAGCGAGGACGAGAAGGTGATCGAGGAGGCCGCGCAGAGGCTGGAGAACGTGCTGCGCTCGTTCCGCGTCGAGGCGCAGGTCGTCGGCGCGAAGGTCGGGCCGACGGTGACGCTCTTCGAGCTCGAGGTCGTCGAGGGCACGCGGATGAACAAGGTCACGACGCTCTCGTCGGAGATCGCCGCGGCGCTCAAGGCGCGCAGCGTGCGCGTGATCGCACCGATCCCGGGCAAGTCGACGATCGGCATCGAGGTGCCCAACGCGGGCAACCGCCGCACGGTGCGCCTCGCGGAGCTCGTGTCGCAGAAGGCCTACGACAAGAAGTTCGCCGCGCTCCCGCTGTTCCTCGGGATGGACACCGAGGGCGTCTCCGTCGTCGAGGACCTCGCCCGCATGCCGCACCTGCTCATCGCGGGCACGACCGGATCGGGCAAGTCGGTCTGCATCAACACGATCCTCGCGAGCCTCCTCCTGACGCGCTCGCCGCACGACGTGCAGCTCATCCTGGTCGACCCGAAGATGGTCGAGCTGCAGATGTTCGCGAAGGTGCCGCACCTCATGCTGCCCATCGTGACCGAGGCTCGGCAGGCGACGAACGTGCTCCTGTGGGCGTGCGACAAGATGGAGGGCCGCTACGAGCTCTTCAAGGACGTCGGCGTGCGCAACATCAAGGGCTACAACGCGCTGACCGAGGAGCAGCTCCGCGAGCGCCTGGGCGACGCGTTCAACGAGGAGCGTACGCCGCGGCACGTGCCCTACATCGTCATCGTGGTCGACGAGATGGCCGACCTGATGATGGTGTCGAAGAAGGAGGCCGAGATGGCGATCACGCGCCTCGCGCAGAAGTCGCGCGCTGTCGGCATCCACGTGATCGTCGCGACGCAGCGGCCTTCGACCGACGTCATCACCGGCGTGCTCAAGGGCAACCTGCCGACGCGCATCGCGTTCCAGGTCGCGAGCAAGGTCGACAGCCGCGTCATCCTCGACACGATGGGCGCGGAGAAGCTCCTGGGGCAGGGCGACATGCTCTACAACCCGCCGCAGTCGTCGAACATCCGCCGCGTGCAGGGCGCGCTCGTCGAGGACCACGAAATCGGTGCGATCGTGGACTTCGTGTGCGAAGAGTCCGCGCCGAGCTTCAGCCAGGAGCTCGTCCAGGCGGCGACCGGCTCGCGGCCCGCGACGGCGGACGGCGCGGGCGCGGGCGCGGAGGACGATCTGTTCGACGAGGCGGTCCGCATCATCCTCAAGTCGAAGCGCGGCTCGGCCAGCCTGCTGCAGCGCGCGCTTGCGATCGGCTACACGCGCGCCTCGCGCCTGATCGACCTGATGACCGCCGAGGGCATCGTGGGCGAGCACAAGGGCAGCAAGGCGCGAGAGATCCTGATCACCCTCGACGAGTGGGAGGAGCGGCGGGGGTCACCCGTCGCGGCGAACGATGGCGAACCTTGACAAGCAAGCGAGCGGGAAGCTCGCGCAGGACCTCACGGGCTTCGTCTTCTTCGGACTCGGCACCTTCGGCGCGGTCTCGACGCTGATGCACGTGCGAGCCGGGGCGACGAGCGAGACGACGAACCCGACGACGCGGCTCGTCGTCGCGGCGACCGACGCGGTCGGCGACGTCCCGCTGCTCGTGTTCGCCACCGGGCTCGCCGCGCTCGGCGCCGCCGCGTTCCTCGTCCCGCGCAAGCTGAACCTGCCGCGCTCGGCGGTGGGCGCGTTCGCGATCCTGGTCGGGCTGTCGCTCGTCTTCGGCTCGTTCTCGGCCGGAGCCGGCGGGCTGTTCGGCGGGGGCCTGCGCGGAGCTCTGCCCGGCGCGGCGGGGATCGCGGTCGGGGGGCTGCTCGGCATCCTCGTCTGCCTCGTCGCCGCGTGGCTGACCTGGTTCCCGGAGCTGCTCTCGAAATCCGGGAAACCGGGAGGGAAGGATGCGATAGCTGCCGTACTCAGTAAGGAGGACTGGGACGGCGTCTCCCCCGCGGAAGCCGCTGCCCTCATCCCCCAGCGCGAGGACCCGCAGGCCGCGACCCGGCGGAAGGCAGATTTCCACCCGCGGCCGGCAGCCGATCTCGACGACGACGTCCGCCTGCGCGGCGGCGTCCCGGCCGGCGCGCGGCCCCTCGGCGACCCCTACGACGATGAACCGACCGAATCCGAAAGTGCGGCTGCGGATGCGCTCCGCGACGACGACGCCGTCGTTCCGCTCCGCCGACCCCAGCCCGCTGGCTCAGATCTGGCTGCCGGCGGTGCCGCTCGTGGGGTCGCTGCCCCGGCCGACGCGGCCGGAGCCCACGACGAACGAGACCCGGACGCCGCGCCGCTGAGCGCTCGGGCCGCCGCCGTTCCGCGCCCCGCGTGGGAGCGCCCCGAGGCGGACGAGGAGACGGTCGCGCTGCCCGCGGCGCACATCGCGGCGGCCGCGGCGCAAGCCGCCGACGCCGGCCTCGATGTCGATGTCGATGTCGATGTGGACGTCGACACGGTCGCGGACGAGGAGCCGGTCGTCGAGATCCCGGCGGCGAAGGCCAAGGCGAGGCCGCCCGTCGAGGCGGACGACTCCGAGCTCGAGGAGGCCGAGCCCGAGCTGGAGGAGGCCGGGGCGATCCGCACGGCCGTCGCGCGGACGGGCGAGCCGGCCGGCGCCCGGGCGAGCGCGCCCGCGGCTCGTGACCGGGACGAAGATGCCCTCGACGAGGCGCCCGCGTCCGTCGCGGCGCAGGCCGAGCAGGCTGAGCAGGCCGAGCAGGCCGAGCAGGCCGAGCAGGCCGAGGAGGCCGAGGAGGCCGAGGACGCCGACGAGCCCGAGACGACGATGGCGGCGGCTGCTCCGGCGGCCGAGCTCGTCCGCGAGGAGCGGGCGCCGGCGGCGGCCGCGCCGCGTGCTTCGGCGAGCGTGGCCGCTGCGTCGGCCGCGACGGGCCCGCGCCGCACCGCTCCGCCGTCGATGCCTCGGCCGAGCTGGGAGCAGAGCCGCCTCTTCGACGAGGACGAGTCGGAGCCGTCCGCGGCGGTGGTCGATGCGGACGAGGCGCTCGCGGCGGCCGCGGAGGTCGAGGACGCGGAGCCGGCGGTGGCCGAGCTCGAGGACGCCGAGGTCGCGGCCGGGGACGTCGAGGAGGAGCCCGCGACGTGGGGCTACGTCGAGGAGGACGAGCAGGACGAGGACGAGGACGAGGACGAAGAAGACGACGACGAGGATGAGGAGGAGGACGACGAGGAGGACGAGGACGACGACGAAGAGGAGGACGAGGAGGACGAAGACGAGGACGAGGATGAGGAGGAGGACGAAGAGGACGAGGAGGAGGACGAGGAAGACGACGACGAGGAGGAAGAGGAAGACGAGGACGACGGGGAGGAGGACGTCGCGCTCGACGCGGCTGCCGAGCACGAGGAGGCCGCGGAGTCGGCGACCGACGACCGCGCGTGGCACGAGGCGGCCCAGCTCGCGGACGCGGACGACCTCGACGAGGACGAACAGCAGGAGGCCGACGAGGCCGCGGAGCTCGACGAGGCCACCGCGCCCGCGCCCCGGCCGGTGACGGCGGCCGCGCCTGCCGAGGTGGCTGCGGTGGCTGCGGCGGAGTCGGTGGAGTCGGTGGAGTCGGTGGAGTCGGCGGGGGAGCCGGACTACGAGCTCGTCCCGCAGGCGAGCGACGGCGAGCGCGATCGGACGATCTACGAGGCCGGGTGCCTGATCCTCGAGCGCGACCGCGTCGCGGTCTCCATGCTCCAGCGCCAGTTCGACATGGACTTCAAGGATGCGACCGAGCTCCTCGACGAGCTCCAGTCGCGCGGCCTCATCGGCCCTTATCTCGGCGGCCGCAGCCGCGATATACTCATGACCCGCGACCAGTGGCTGGCGCACGCGCCGAGCTAGTCGCCCCGAGCCAGACCCCCCGGTGCGCGTCCCCCCGCCCACCGGGCGCCCCGCGTCGATCGCTCGTCCGGTCCGCGGCCGAGCACGCCACGTGACCGAACCCACTCTCGTCTCCCTCGTGCACCTCGGCTGCGCGCGCAACCTCATCGACTCGGAGGTGTTGCTCGCGCGCATGGCCGAAGCGGGAGCGATCGTCGCGGGCGCCGTCGAGGACGCCGAGATCGCCGTCCTCAACACGTGCTCGTTCATCGGGCCCGCGCGCGCCGAGTCCGAGGCCGTCCTCGGCGAGCTGCTCGAGCTCAAGCGCGCCGGAGCGCTGCGCGGCGTCGTCGTCGCCGGCTGCCTCGTCCAGCGCGAGCGCCACGAGCTCGCCGCGCGCTATCCCGACGTCGACGTCTTCGCCGAGATCTCCGACTACCGCGCGCTCGCGCAGGAGGTCGTGCGCCTGGGCCGCGGCGAGCGCCCGCGGCGCTACCTCGAGGCGGGCGAGCGGCCGGCCGAGCGCGAAGGCTCGCGCCTGCTCGCGACCCCCGGCTCCTACGCGTACCTGCGCATCTCGCACGGCTGCGACCACACGTGCGCGTTCTGCGCGATCCCCTCGATCCGCGGGCCGCACCGCTCCAAGCCGCTCGACGCGGTGTGCTCCGAAGCGCGCGAGCTGATCGACGCCGGCGTGCGCGAGCTCGTCCTCGTCGCGGAGGACTCGACCGCCTGGGGCCGCGACCTCGCGCCCGCGCTCGAGCTGCCCGCGCTCGTCGAAGCGCTCGCCGAGCTCGAGGGCGCGCACGTCGTGCGCGTGATGTACGCGTACCCCAACCGCTTCCCCTGGGCGCTCACCGAGCTCCTGCGCGACCACCCGCGCGTCGTGCCGTACCTCGACGTCCCCGTGCAGCACGCCGCGACGCCCGTCCTGCGCGCGATGGGCCGCGCCGGCAGCGGCGACCAGGTCCGCCGCACCCTCGACCGCCTCCGCGCGGAGGTGCCCGACCTCGCGTTGCGCACGACGCTGCTCGTCGGCTTCCCCGGCGAGACCGACGCCGACGCGCAGGAGCTCGTGGACTTCGTCCGCGCATACGGCCTGGGCCGCATGGGCGCGTTCACGTACTCGCGCGAGCAGGGCACGGCCGGCTACGACCTGCCGAACCGCGTCCCCGCGCCGGTGGCGGAGGCGCGCTACCAGGCCGTGCTGGCCGCGCGCGACGAGGTGCTCGAGCGCCAGCAGCGCGCGCTCATCGGCCGCGAGCTCGAGGTGCTCGTCGACGAGGTCCACGCCACGCGCGTCGTCGGCCGCCCGCCGATGGACGCACCCGAGGTCGACCTGATCGCCGTCGTCGAGGACGCCGAGGCCGAGGTCGGCGAGCGGATCGGGGTCGTCGTCGAGGACGTCGACGAGTCGCTCAACCTGGTGTGCCGCGCTCGCGTGCGCGCGGGCGAGCGAGCATGAGCGCGGGGATCTTCGCCCACTGGCCCAACCGCATCACCGCGCTGCGCTTCGTCGGCGCCCTCGTCCTGTTCGCGATCCTCGCCGTGACGCGCAGCCACCGGCCGGACGAGATGGGCGCCGCGGTCCCGGTCTGCTTCTGGCTGTTCATCGTCATCGCGCTCACCGACGTCGTCGACGGCTATCTCGCGCGGCGCGACAACCTGATCACGGCGTTCGGCCGCATCGCCGACCCGTTCGTCGACAAGATCCTCGTGCTCGGCACGATGATCTTCCTCGCCGGGATGGACTGGTCGCGGACCTGGTTCCCCGCGTGGCTCGTCGTGGTCGTCCTCTCGCGCGAGTTCCTCGTCACGGGGCTGCGCGGCTACGTCGAGAGCGTCGGCAAGGAGTTCCCCGCCGACTGGTCGGGCAAGCTCAAGATGCTGAGCCAGTGCTTCGCGGTCAGCAGCGTGCTCGGCATCCACGCGTTCCCCTGGCCCGAGGAGTGGGTCGCGTTCTTGAGCGTCGTCGCGTACGTCTTCGTCGGCGCGACCCTCGTCGCGACGCTGCTCTCCGGCACGCAATACGTCGCGCGCACGAAGCGGCTCCTCGCGGAGTCCACCACGTGAGCCGCCTGCGGCTCGCCGTCGTGTCGTGCGGCTTCCTCGGCTGCGCGCCCGTGGCGCCGGGCACGTTCGGCACGCTCGGCGGCGTCGCGCTCGCGTGGGCGCTCGCGGGCACGAGCGGCTACATCGTCTGGTCGCTGCTCGCGTGCGCCGCGATCTACGTGGTCGGGCGCTCGCTCGGCCCCTGGTCGGAGGCGTACGCCGGCAGCAAGGACCCCGGCATCTTCGTGCTCGACGAAGTGATCGGCTACCTACTGACCGTGGCCTGGATCCGCGGGCCGAGCTACCTCACGCTGGTGCTCGGCTTCTTCGTCTTTCGCTTCTTCGACATCTTCAAGCCGCCCCCCGCCCGTCGGCTGGAGCGCATCCGCGGCGGCGACGGGATCCTGTTGGACGACGTCGTCGCCGGTCTCTACGGCTTCGCAGCCATGGCGGCCGCGCGGCTGGCGCTCCCCGACCTCGCCTGGAACGCTCCCCAGATCTGAGCGCAGGAGGACCGACGACCATGCGGATCATGACCCGTTTCGCCGTCAGCATGACGCTGGCTCTCTCGCTCGTGATGGCGGCGGCGGGAGTCGTGCTGTACGGCACGACGAGCCGGCTCCTGGAGACGACCGAGCAGCGCACGCTGCGCGAGGCCGTGCGGCTGACGTACGCCGAGGAGAACCGCGAGCCCCCGACCTGGAAGCACCACGGGACGAGCGGCCGGGTCGACCCGCAGACGAGCGTCTTCTCGATGCCGATCCGCTACGGCTCGGATCTCGAGGGCTTCGTCTACGAGTTCCCGCGCGACCGCCGCGAGGACGATCCCGAGGCGGTCCGGCTGCTCGTCCCCGGCGGCGCGAACCGCTCGGACCAGACGCTGCTCGGCCTGATCGTCGGCATGATCCTCATCGTGATCCTCGTCGGCGCGGGCGTCGCGATGTGGGTCGCGCGAACCGTCGCTGGGCCGATCAACGCGATCGTCGACGACGTGCGCCAGATCTCGCGCGGCGACCTGAAGTCGCTCGGCGGCGTGCGCGGCGCGGCGGAGGTCGTGTCGCTCGCCCGCGCGATCGACCGCATGACGAAGGACCTCGAGACCGCGCAGGACGCGGAGCTCGAGCTCTCGGTGCGCGAGCGCGAGATGGAGCTCGCCGGCGGCGTGCGCGAGGCGCTCTTGCCCGTGACGACGCCGATCGTCGAGGGCTACGACATCGGCTCGTCGCATCTCGCGTCGCCGCGTTTCGGCGGCGACTTCCACGACTACGTCGAGCTCGCCGACGGACGGCTGGGCCTGCTCGTGTGCGACGTGTCCGGTTCGGGCATCCCCGCGGCGCTCGTCGGCGCGACGGCGCGCTCGTACCTGCGCCGCGAGCTCATGCAGGGGGACGACCTGAGCGAGGCCCTGCGGGTGATCAACCGCGAGCTCGCCAACGACGTGCGCCGCGGGATGTTCGTCACCGCGCTCTACGTGCTGCTCGATCCGAAGACCGCGCGCGCGCAGGTCGCGTGCGCGGGCCACAAGATCCCGCTCGTGCGCTACACGCACGCGGACCAGAAGCTCCGGCTGCTGCACCCCGAGGGCATCGCGCTCGGGTTCGACGAGGGGCCGGTCTTCGAGCGCGCGCTGCGCATCGAGACGATCACGCTCGAGCCGGGCGACCGGCTGATCCTCTCGAACAGCGGCCCGGTGCGCATCACGAACGACGCCGGGGAGGAGCTCGGGGAAAAGCGCTTCTACGGGCAGCTCCTCAAGCACGCGCCGCTCGACACCGGCAAGTTCCTCAAGGGCGTGAAGCGCGTCCTCGAGGGCTACGTCGGCGAGAACGGGCTGCCGAACGACATTTCGATCGTCACCGTGCAGCGCGAAGCGTGATCCTGTCCTGTCCAGAAAGCTGTTCTGACCAGAGAGCTGTTCTGACCAGCGGTCTGACCAGCTGTTCTGACCAGAAGGAGTGGACGGCGCCATGCGGATCCGCGAGTTCCAGAAGCTGATCGAGGCGATCTACTACGAGCGCGACGCGGCGCGCGGTCTCGCGGGGACGCACATGTGGTTCGCCGAGGAGGTCGGCGAGCTGACGCGCGCGCTGCGCCGCGGACAAAAGGAGGAGCTCGCCGGCGAGTTCGCCGACGTGCTCGCGTGGCTCGCGACGCTCGCCTCGATCGCCGGCGTCGACCTCGAGGAGGTCGCGCGCCGCAAGTACGAGGGCGGCTGCCCGCGCTGTTCGTCCACGCCGTGCGCGTGCGGATGAGCGCATGGCGGCGGCACGCGAGCGCGACGCGGCGCGGCAGGCGACGCTCTTCGACGTCGGCCGCCCGGCCGCGCAGGAGCCGGAGCCGCCCTGGCTCGGCCTGCGCGCCGACGTCGCGCTGAACAAGCCGGTCCGCTCCGAGTTCAGCTACGCCGTCCCGAGCGAGCTCGCCGGCGCCGTGCGGCCCGGCGTGCGCGTGCGCGTCCCGTTCGGCCGCGGCCGCGAGGTCGGCGTGGTCGTCGCGCTCGGCGAGGGGCCGTCGCCGTCCGGCCGGCCGTTGCGGCCGATCGAGCGCGTGCTCGACCCCGAGCCGATCGTCGACGCGCACCTGCTCGAGCTGACGCGCTGGATGGCGCGGCGCTACGCGTGCGCGTGGGGCGAGGGGCTCGCGGCCGTGCTCCCCGGCGCGCTGCGGCACGAGCGCGAGAGCCGCAAGGTCACGCTCGTGCGCGCGGCGGACGGCGTGGGGCCGCGCGAGCTCGAGGCGCTGCTCCCGCGCTCGCCCAAGCAGCACCGGCTCCTGCGCGCGCTGCTCGACATGGCGGGGCCGGCGCCCTTGCGCGAGGTGCTGCGGCGGCTCAACGTCGGCGACGCGGCGGCGCGCGCGCTCGTCGGCAAGGGGCTCGCGCTGCTCGCGCGCGTCGACGCAGACGTCGATCCCGCGTGGAGCGAGACGGTGGAGCGCGCGCGGCCCGAGGCGCTGTCGGCGGAGCAGGAGGTGGCGGTCGCGGCGCTCTCCGAGGCGCTTGGCAGCGGCCGCACGTTCCTCCTGCAAGGCGTCACGGGCAGCGGGAAGACCGAGGTGTACCTGCGGCTGATCGAGCGCGCGCTCGCGCTCGGCCGCGGAGCGATCGTCATCGTGCCCGAGATCGCGCTCACGCCGCAGACGGTGTCGTGGTTCCGCTCGCGCTTCGGCGAGGTCGCGGTGCTACACAGCCGGCTGACCGACGCGCAGCGGCTCGACACCTGGCACCGCGTGCGCCGCGGCGAGGCGCGCGTCGTCGTCGGCGCGCGCTCGGCGCTGTTCGCGCCGGTCGCCGAGCTCGGCGTCGTCGTCGTCGACGAGGAGCACGAGCCGTCGTTCAAGCAGGCGACGACGCCGCGCTACCACGCGCGCGATCTCGCGGTCGAGCGCGCGCGCCTGTCGGGCGCGGTGTGCGTGCTCGGCTCGGCGACGCCCGCGCTCGAGACGTGGCACCGCGCGAAGAGCGGCGAGTACGGTTGGCTGCGGCTCGCCGAGCGCGTCAGCGGCGGCAAGCTCCCGCGCGTCGACGTCGTCGACATGCGGCTCGAGAAGGGCGCGCCGCTGTTCTCGCGCGACCTGCGCTCGCTGATGGCGGACACGCTCGCCCGCAAGGAGCAGGTGATCCTGTTCTTGAACCGTCGCGGCTTCGCGCCGGTGCTGTGGTGCTCGGAGTGCGGCGAGACCGTGCGCTGTGCGGACTGCGACGTGTCGATGACGTTCCACCGGCGCATCGGGCGGCTCGTGTGCCACGCGTGCTGCGAGGAGCGCGACCCGCCTCGCGCGTGCCCGTCGTGCACGGCGGGCCGGGTGCGCATGCTCGGCGTCGGCAGCGAGCGTGTCGAGGCGGAGCTGCGCCGCCTGTTCCCCGCTGCGCGCGCGCGCCGCATGGACTCGGACACGATGCAGCGGCGCGAGGACTACGAGGACACGCTTTCGGCGTTCGGCCGCGGCGAGCTCGACGTGCTCGTCGGCACGCAGATGATCGCGAAGGGGCTCGACTTCCCGCGGGTCACGCTCGTCGGCATCGTCTCCGCGGACGTCTCGCTGCACCTGCCCGACTTCCGCGCCGCCGAGCGCACGTTCCAGCTCATCGCGCAGGTCGCCGGCCGCGCGGGCCGCGGCGTGCTCCCCGGCCGCATCGTCGTCCAGACGGCGAGCCCCGAGCACCCCGCGATCCGCCTCGCGGCGCGGCACGACTTCGACGCGTTCGCGCGCGCCGAGGACGTCCTGCGCGCCGAGCTCGGCTACCCGCCGCACGGCCGCCTGGTGCGCGCCGTCGTCGAGGACAGCGACGACAAGCGCGTCGAGGAGACCGCCACGCGCGCGGCGGAGCTCTTGCGCGCCGCGCTCGCCGGCACGAGCACGAGCGTGCTCGGCCCCGCGCGCGCCCCGCTGGCGCTCCTGCGCGGCCGCCACCGCTGGCACGTGCTCGTCAAAGCGCCGGTGGACGCTCACGCGGACTTCGAGCGCGCCCGCGACGTCCTCGCGACGCTCGCCGAGGAGCGCGCGCGGCCGCGCGTCACGATCGACGTCGACCCGACATCGATGCTGTAGGCCGATACGGAGGCCGATACGGTGTCGCACACCTTGTTGT
>CAZGTQ010000202.1:0-1688 GCA_964528575.1 uncultured Planctomycetaceae bacterium
ACCGTCGAGGTCGACGGCGGGCCCGCGTTCATCAGCGTGTCCAAGACGGTGCGCGTCCAGTGGGAGTTGCCGGACAGTTGGCGCGTCGCCGGGTCGCTGAGCGTGCCGCGCTCGATGCACACCGCGACCGCCCTCGGCACGAGCCCGCAGGACGACGAGACGCGCGTCTTCGTCGCCGGCGGCGGCGAGGGGAACTTCATCTTCCCCGCGGCGCTCGCGTCGACGGAGCTGTACCACCCGCTCACGCGCTCGTTCACCGCCGGGCCCGACCTGTCGGTGGCGCGCATGGCGCACCGCTCGGTGCGCCTGCCCGACGGACGCGTGCTCGTCGCCGGCGGCATGACGACGGGAGGGGCCGGGCTCGCCTCGTGCGAGATCTTCGACCCGCAGACGGGCGCGATGATCCCGACCGGCTCGATGAGCACGCCGCGGATCGGGCACGCGCTGACGCTGCTGCCGAACGCCAAGGTGCTGGCGAGCGGCGGCTTCTCCGACTGGCAGAGTCCGTCGACGCAGTTCATCGCGAACCTGAACACGGCGCAGCGCAGCGCGGAGCTGTACGACCCGCAGACCGGCGCCTGGACGCCGATCGCGAGCGACATGGCGGACGACCGCGCGGGGCACACGCACACCGTGCTGCCCGACTTGCGCGTGCTGATCGCGGGCGGCGTCAACGGCGGCGCGGCGGGCGCGTTCAGCGGGCAGTTCCCGACGTTCGCGACGTCGTGCGAGCTCTACGACCCGTTCCTCGACCAGCTCACGCCGACGGGGGACCTGGTGATGCCGATCTTCCTGTTCGGCGACCTGCCGACCGGGCGCGGGTTCCACGGAGCGACGCTCCTGTCGAACGGGAACGTGCTCGTCACGGGCGGGACCTATTTGGTCAGCGAGCAGAACGGCGCCGAGGCCACGGCGAGTTGCATCGTCTGGAACGGCGCGACGTGGTCGTCCGTAGAACCGCTGACGACCGGTGTGGCGTTCCACCGTCAAGAGCCGGACGGTGCGGGAAACGTGCTCGTCGTCGGCGGCCTCATCGGCAATTTCACCTGGCTCTCGGCGTCGCCGCAGAGCGGCCGCCACGACGGCGCGACCTTCGTCGCGGGAACGCCGGTCGGGCAGAACGACCAGAACCCCGCGCTCGTCGCGATCCCGACGGGCAACCACACGCTCACGCGGCTCTTCGACGGCACGTTCCTCGTCACCGGCGGCACCGACGCGCTCGCGTCCATTCCGTTCACGCGCTCCGACGCGCTGGTCTACGTTCCCTGACGTATCCCCATGATTGGTTCGGGCTAGTTCCTGGTCGACCGATGGAAAGAGCACGTCGCGCGGCGGCGCCGATCGCCGCACTCCTGACCCTGCTCGCGTCGTCCGCACGTGCCGGCGATCCGTACGAGCAGGGCAACGGCGTCGGCAAGGCGTACATCGCCACGACGCAGGCGATCATCGGCGGCAGGTTCGTCGTCGACGCCGGCACGACGGCGTCGACGTTCGCGCCGAGCACGATCCTGTCGATCTCCAACGGCATCGGACCGACGAACAGCGTGATCGGGCCGATCTGCCTCGACGTGAATTCGCCCGCGTACTCGTTCGCGGCGTATCCGCTCGACGTGAACGGCAACTTCCACGTGGAAGTGAGCGTGCCGAACATCCCCGCGCTCGTCGGGGCGCCGCCGATCTTCGCGAAC
>CAZGTQ010000203.1:0-5671 GCA_964528575.1 uncultured Planctomycetaceae bacterium
AGCGCTCGCTCACGCCTGCGGGGCGGGCGCCCGGCGCTCGCGCACGAGCCAGGCGAGGTAGCGCTCGAGCAGCGCCGGGTCGAGCGGCGGGCAGACGACGCCGCTCCCCGCCAAGGCGGCGCGCGCTCGCTCGGCCGCGAAGCGCACCGCCGCCGGCCCGTCCGCCTCCGCCGCGACCCGCAGCGGAACGGCCCCGCTCGCCAGCAGCCGCACCACGGGTCCGTAGCGGCCGGCCGCGTCGTCCCCGAAACGCTCCACCGCCGCCCGTCGCCACGCCTCCAGTGGCGTCTGCGCGAGCGGATACCCGCGCGAGCGCGTCCACGCGAGCAGATCGCCCAGCCGCGGCGGGCGCGGGTTGACCAGATGGAAGCGCCCCCCGACCGTCGCCGGGTCGCTCGCGATCCGCACGATCGCGCGGGCGACGTAGTCGACCGGCGTCATGTCGACCTCGACGTCCTCGACCGCCGCGCCGAGCTCGGGCACTGCGCCGAGCTCGAGGCACAGGCCGTACAGGAGCAGCGCGAAGTCCTCTCCGTTCGACACGCCCGTGCGCGCGTCGCCGACGATGCGCCCGGGCCGGAAGATCCGCACCGGCACGCCGCGCTCGCCCGCCGCCGTGACGAGGCGCTCGGCGACCCATTTGCTCTGCGCGTAGCCGCCCGCCGGGTCGGGGAAGTCGCGCAGGTCGGCGTCCTCGGGGACGACGTGGGGCCCGCGCGGCGCGAGCGTGTCGAACACGCCGACGGTCGAGACGTGAGCGAGCGGCACTCCGCCCGCGCGCGCCGCGAGCCGGATCGCTTCGCGCGTCCCACCGACGTTCGCCGGCGCGAGCGCTTCGTACGGCGCGAAGAAGCTCGTCGACGCGCCGGCGTGGAAGACCGCGCCGACGCGCCGCGCGAGCGCGTCGAACGCGGCTTGTTCGAGGCCGAACCGCTCGCGTCCCAAGTCGCCGGCGACCGGGACGAGCCGCGCGGCGAAGCCGTCCTCCCACAGCCCGCGCCGCTCGAGCGCGTCGCGCAGCCGCCGCGCGCCCTCGCGCTCGCCGGTCGCGCGCACGAGCGCGAGCACGCGCGCGCCGCCCGCGAGCAGCTCGCGCGCGACGAAGCTCCCCAGGAACCCCGTCGCGCCCGTGACGAACGTCGCGGCGCCCTGCGACCGCGGCCCGCCGAGCCCGGCGAGCACGTCGTCGTCGAGCCGCGCCTGCGCCTCGAGATCGAGCGAAGCCCGCGCCCGCGTCCGCCGCGGCGCCTCGCCCCGCGCGAGCGCCTCGACCGTCGCCGCGAGCTCCGCCGGCGTCGGCCCCTCGAACAGGTCGCGCAGCGGCAGGTCGACGCCGCGCCGCTCGGCGACGGCGGCGACGAGCCGGATGGCGACGAGCGAGTCGCCGCCGAGCTCGAAGAAGCTCGCGTGCACGTCGACCGCCGCGCTCGGGAAGAGCTCGCGGAACAGCTCGACGACGAACCGCTCGCTTTCCGTGCGCGGCGCGACGACGGCGCGCTCCTGCGCCTCGCGCCGACGCAGCCGGAGCAGCGCATGCCGGTCGATCTTGCCGCTGGTCGTGCGCGGCAGCGCGTCGAGCACCGTCACGCTCGCCGGCACCATCCACGCGGGCAGGGCCTCGCCGAGCGCGCGCCGCAGCGTGGCGCCGTCCGGATCCGCCCCGTCCGCGCGCGCGACGAACGCGGCGAGCCGCGGCGCGCCGTCCGCGTCGTCGACGACGACCGCCGCCGCGCGCACGCTCGGAAGACGCGCGAGCGCGCTCTCGATCTCGCCGGGCTCGACGCGGTGGCCGAGGAGCTTGATCTGGTCGTCCGCGCGCCCGAGGAACTCGAGCTCGCCGCGCTCGTTCCAGCGCACGCGATCGCCCGTGAGGTACAGCCGGCCGAGCGCGTGCCGCACGAAGCGCGCCGCCGTCTCGTCGGGCCGGCCGACGTACCCGCGCGCGAGGCCGCGGCCGCCGAGCGCGAGCTCGCCCGCCACGCCCTGCGGCACCGGACGGCCGGTCGCGTCGAGCACGAACGCGAGCACGCCGGGCAGGGGCCGGCCGATCGGCACGCGCTGCGGCGCCGGCGCGCGTTCGTCGTGGGGCGTCAGGTCGTGCGCGGTCGCGATCACCGTCGCCTCGGTCGGCCCGTACGTGTTGAGCAGGCGCACGCGCGGCCCGACGGCGCGCGCCCAGCTCTCGAGCGCGTCGCGCCGCGCCGCCTCGCCGCCGAGGATCGCGAGCCGCACGTGGTCGGGGACGCGCGCGCCGCTCGCGTCGAGCTCGCGCGCGAGCTCGTTCCAGTAGCCCGTCGGCAGGTCGATCACCGTGACGCGTTGCTCGGCGAGCGCGGCGCAGAAGCGTTCGGCGCTCGCGAGCATCGCGTCGTCGCGCACGACGAGCGTCGCGCCCGCCGCGAGCGCGGGGAAGATCTCCTCGACGCTCGTGTCGAACGACAGCGACGCGAACCAGAGCACGCGGTCGCTCGCGCCGATCCCGTACAGCGCGCGCGCTTCGCGCTCGAACGCGTCGAGCGCGCCGTGCTCGATCGCGACGCCCTTCGGTGCGCCGCTCGAGCCCGACGTGTACAGCACGTACGCGAGGTCGTTCCGCGCGATCGAGCAGGTGTGCGCCTGCGCGTCCGGGGCGTCCTCGACGACCACCTCCGGCAGGCCGAGCGGCGCGAACCGCTCGCGCGTCGCGCGCGCGGTGACGATGGCGCGCGCACCCGCGTCGCGCGCGACGAGCCGCAGCCGCTCGTCGGGCAGCGCCGGATCGAGCGCCAGGTACGCGCGGCCCGAGCGCAGGATGCCGAGCAGCGCGACGAGCGCCTCGAGCGAGCGCTCGACGCCGAGCGCGACGACGGAGCTCGTCTGGCGCGCGCCGGTCGCGTCCTCGCCCAGCCGCGCATCGAGCGCCGCCGCGACCGCCGCCGACCGCTCGCCGAGCTCGCGGTAGGTCAACGTCCGCCCGCCCGCGACCGCGGCGAGCGCATCGGGCGCCCGCCGCACGCACGCGAGCACGCGGTCGACCACGAGCCCGCCGATCGCCGCGGGAGCGAGCGCCGCGGCCGCGCGCGCGCCGCTGTACTGCTCGAGCACCCGCTCGCGCTCGTCCGCCGTCCACAGCTCGATCGCGCCGACCCGCGCCGACGGCGTCGTCGCGAACGCCTCGAGCGCCGTCTCGAGGTGCGCGAGCACGCGCTCGATCTCGACGTCGTCGAAGCGCGCGCGGTCGTGCAGCGCGCGCAGGAGCAGGCGCTCGCCCGGCACGGCGACGAGCGTCAGCGCGTAGCTCGTCCGCTCGAACGAACGCGTCTCGAGCACGCGCAGATCCTCGCGCGGGCTCCGCAGCGCCTCGTCGAGCGGGTAGTTCTCGAAGACGACGATGCTCTCGAACAGCGCAACCCCGGCCGGAACGTCGCTGCACGCCTGGCTGAGCGGAAGCGGCGTGTGCTCGTACGCCGACTCCTCGACGCGCGCGGACTGGAGCGAGCGCAGCCACGCGCTCGCCGGCTCGTCGTCCTGCACGCGCACGCGCACCGGGACCGTGTTGATGAAGAGCCCGACGCGCGTCTCGACGCCCGCGAGCTGCGCCGGTCGGCCCGAGACCGTCGCGCCGAAGACCACGTCGTCGCGGCCGGTGTAGCGCGCCAGCGCGAGCGCCCACGCCGCCTGGACGAGCGTGCTGAGCGTCACGTTGCTCGAGCGCGCGAGCGCCACCAGCTTCGCGCTCGTGTCGCGCGACACGCAGCGCTCGTGCTCGCCGAAGTCGACGTCGACGTCGGTACCGGCGACCTCGCCCGCGGGCGCCCGCGGCCGCCAGCCGACCGGCGTCGGCTCGTCGAAGCCCGCGAGCCGCTCGCGCCAGAAGCGCGCCGCGTCGCCGCGCTCCTGCGCGCGCAGCCACGCGACGTAGTCGCGAAAGCGCGGCGCCGGGCCGGCGAGCACCGCGCGCGGGTCGGCGCCCCCGCGCAGCGCCTCGTACGCCTCGAGCAGCTCGGCGAGCACGAGCGGCATCGACCAGCCGTCGAGCACGAGGTGGTGGTAGCTGAAGACGAGCGCGTGGCGGTCCGGCGCGAGGTGGACGAGAACGACGCGCAAGAGCGGCGCGCGGTCGAGCTCGAAGCCGCGGCGGCGCTCGTCCGCTTCGAGCGCGGCGAGCCGCGCGCTCTGCTCGCTCGCCGGCGCCCCGCTCCAGTCGAGCTCGGTCCACGGCGTCGCGACGCGCGCGCGCACGACGAGCAGCGGCTCGGCGAGCCCGCGCCACGTGACCGCCGCTCGGAACAGCTCGTGGCGCCGCACGAGCGCCGCGAACGCCTCGCGCAGCGCCGCGGCGTCGAGCGCGCCCGCGAGCACGTTCGTGAGCTGCTCGAAGTACGCGACCGCGCCGGGCGCATAGAGCCCGTGGAAGAACATGCCCTGCTGCGTCGGCGTCAGCGGGTAGAGGTCCTCGAGCTCCGCGCCCGCGGCGAGGAGCGGCGTCGCGATCGCGTCGAGCGTGTCCGCGTCGAGCGCCGCGAGGGGGAAGTCCGAGGGGGTGTAGCCGCGCGCGCCCGACGCGCAGTGTGCGACGAGCGCGCGCACCCGGCGCTCGAACGCCTCGGCGAGCCGAGCCGCGACTTCGTCGCCGAGCCGCGGCCCGTACGCGAGGCGCGCGTCGAGCCGCCCGCCCGCGACGAGCGCATCGACCTCGAGCGCGTGCGAGCGCGCGTTCGCCGGCCCGCGCAGCGCGCCGTACCATCCTGGCGCTCCCGGCGCGACGAGCAACGCGCTCTCGTCGGCGCGCTCGCTCGCCTGGCCGAGGTAGTCGAGCAGCACCTCGGCGTCCGACGAGGCGTCGAGCGCGACCGCGGTCCCGTCGCCCGCCGCGCGCAGCGCTTCCTTCGCAGTGCGCAGCGCCGCGGCCTCGGTCGCATCGCGCTCGAGCTCCAGCTCGAGCGGGGCGATCGCCGTCAGCCAGCCGACGGTGCGCGACAGGTCGAGCTCCGGCGCGCCGCGGCCGTGGAGCTCGACGTCGACGCGCCAGCGCGCTCCGCCCGCGACGTCGCCGAGCGCGAGCACGAGCGCCGCGAGCAGCACGTCGTCGGGCCGGGCGCGGTACGCGCGCTGCGGCTCGCGCAGGAGCTGCGCGGTCGTGTCGGCGTCGAGCGTCAGGTGCACCGCGCGCACGTCGCCCTCGAGCTCGGGCGCGCTCGGTCCGGCGAGCGGCAGCGTCGCGCCCGCGCCCGACGCGCGCCGTGCGGGCCGCTCCTCCTCGCGCTCGGCGAGCGACTCGGCGAACGCGCGCAGCGAGCTCGTCTTCGCGGGCAGCGCCGGCGCGCGCCCCGCGGCGAGGTCGAAGTACGCGCGCTCGAGGTCCTCGAGCAGCACGCGCCACGACACGCCGTCGACGACGAGGTGGTGCACCGCGAGCTGGAGCCAGTCGCGTTCGCCCGCCGCGCGCGCCGCGTGCACCGCGTGCACGAGCGGCCCGCGCGCGAGGTCGAACGAGCGCAGCGCCTCGTCCGCGGCCTCGCGGAAACGTTCGCGCGCGCGCGCGACGTCGACCTCGCGCGACAGGTCGAGCGACGTCCAGCCGAACGGCGCCGCGGCACGGCCGACCTGACGGACGCCGTCGTCCGTCGTCTCGAAGACGTGGCGCAGCGCGTCGTGGTGCTCGAGCAGCGCGCCGACGGCGCGTTCGAGG
>CAZGTQ010000204.1:0-11102 GCA_964528575.1 uncultured Planctomycetaceae bacterium
CGTGCGGATCTCGCTGCGCGACGTGCGCGAGCTCGGCCTCGGGCTCGCCAGCGACCTGTCCGTGCTGCTGGCGAGCCTGAGCGCGCCCAACGCGTTCGTCGCGCTCGTCCTGCGGGCGACGGACGACGACCGTCTCGGCGAATACTCGCTCTTCCTCGGCATGAACGTCGTGTTCGTCGCCGTCTCGGGCTCGCTCGCGCTCGTGCGCCAGGGCCGCGACCTCCTCGAGCGCACCGCCGCGCCGCGCGCGCGCCGCCGCGCGGTGCTGGC
Organism: uncultured Planctomycetaceae bacterium; assembly: GCA_964528575.1. Taxonomy (GTDB): domain Bacteria; phylum Planctomycetota; class UBA1135; order UBA1135; genus CAZGTQ01. The sequence goes on from CAZGTQ010000204.1 coordinate 271, forward strand.
CTGCTGGCTCGGGCTCTCGCTCGCGGTCGGGGGCCAGGCCGCGTTCTGGCTGCGCCCGTTCTTCGGGCTGCCCGCCTCGCGCGGCAACGTGCCGCCGTTCGCGCTCGGCGCCGAGCCGGACGTGCGCGGCGCGACGAACTTCTACGAGATGATGCTCCAGCTCGTCACCGAGCCGCCGCTGCCCCAGAGCTGGGGCGGCCCGCCGCGCGACCGGTGAGCGGCGGGGGCTTGCCGATTCGCGCCGCCGCTCTACCTTGGAGAGCAACAGGGAGCCGCCCAGCGCGGACGCAGGGCCCGTCCGGATCCGTCCGGGCGGGCCTCGCTCGTCTCGGGTCGGCTCCAGCTTTCGCGCTCGCGGCGTGAGCGCGGCGGGCGCCGGCGCTACCCTCGTCGCGCGATGAGCGGCACCTTCCAAGCGTTCAGCAGCGCGGCCGTGCTCACCGGGCACGTGCTCGAGCGGCTCGAGCGCACGTATCTGGGCATGTTCGGCGGCTCCTGGCCCGAGTACCTGCACGCGATCCGCACGACGGGAACTCTCGCGATGGAGATCGTCGCGAACACCGACGCCCTCTACCACAACGTCGAGCACAGCATGATGGTCACGCTCGTCGGCCAGGAGATCATCCGGGGCAAGATGCTGCGCGAGGGCAGGGTGAGCGCGCGCGACTGGGGTCACTACGTCGTGTCGCTGCTGTGCCACGACATCGGCTACGTGCGCGGGATCCTGCCGGGCGACACGGACGAGCGCGCGGTGATCGACGCTGGGGGGGGCACGGTCGAGCTGCCGCCGGGCGCGTCGGACGCGTTCCTGACGCCGCACCACGTCGAGCGCGGCAAGATCTTCGTGCGTACGCGCTTCGCGGGACACGACGCCATCGATCCGGAGACGATCGCGCGGAACATCGAGAACACGCGCTTCCCGGTGCCGAGCGACGCGGACCCGCGCGAGAACGAGGACTACCCGGGGCTCGTGCGGGCGGCCGACCTGATCGGGCAGATGGCGGACCCGAACTACCCGCGCAAGCTCGCTGCGCTCTTCTACGAGTTCGAGGAGACCGGCGCGAACCGGCGCATCGGGTACCAGACGCCCGAGGACGTGCGCGAGAGCTACCCGGCGTTCTACTGGGGCCTCGTCAGCCCGCACATCCAGCCCGCGCTGCGCCACCTGCGCGCGACGCGCGAGGGCCGCCAGTGGGAGGCAAGCCTGTACTCGCACATCTTCGCGGTCGAGCACGAGACGGCGCTCTGATGTTCCGCCCCAGCGAAATCGTCCTCGAGGCGTTCGTCGACCACCTCGTGGCCAGCCACCGGCGCGTGTTCCACGCCGCCCCGGCGTCGCACGGCGAGACGCTCGCGCTGGTCGCGCGGATGGCGCTCGCGCGGCTCGCGCGCTCGAACGCGCCGTACCACGACGTCGACCACACGATCTTCGTCACCGGCGTCGGCCAGGACATCCTGCGCGGCAAGATGGCGCGCGACGGCGACGTGACGTCGGAGCAGTGGGTCGAGTTCCTCGCCTCGCTCCTGTGCTTCGGCATCGGCTTCGTGCGCGACCTCCTGCCGGGCGACTGCGGACCGAAGTGCGTCGTCGGCGAGGACGGCAAGAGCACGATCACGCTCCCGCGCGGCGCGACCGACGGAGCGCTGTGGCCGTACTTCACCGACCGCGGCAAGCTGTTCGTGCGCGAGCGCTTCGCGAACCACGCCGTCCTCGACGCGCAGGCGCTCGCGGCGAACATCGAGTACAGCCGCTTCCCGCCGCCGCCGGGCCGCAACGAGGAGACCGCGACCTGGCCCGGGCTGCTGCGCGCCGCGCACGTGATCGGCACCGTCGCCGACCCGAATTTCATCCTCAAGCTGCGCCGCATCCTGCTCGAGCTGCGCGACGCGGGGATGGAGACCACGTTCGACTCCCCCGCCGTCGCGAGCCTGCGCGTCCGCTACCCGCAGATGTTCTGGCGCACGCTGCACCCGCTCATCCCGGCGGGCACCGAGCTGCTCGGCTACACCGGCGAGGGCCGCGTGTGGCTGTCGAACATGCACGCGCACCTGCTCGCGGAGGAGCACCGCGAGCAGGTGGCGAGCGCCTGACGTTCGCGACGCGCGTCTGGCGTCGTCAGTCCTCCCAGGGCCAGCTCAGGCCGTTCGCGACGCCCAGCGCGAGCGTCTCGGCCGCCTGCTTGCGCACCCCGCCGTCGGGGTCGTTCTTCAGCGCGGCGCCGAGCGCGCTCGCGACCGCGGCGTCCGGCAGGAACGCATCGAGCGTCTCCGCGGCCTCCTCGCGCACTTTGGCGACGGGGTCGTTCGCGAGCGCGTCGAGCAGCGGCTCGCGCAGCGCCGGATCGGTCACGCCGTGGAGCTGGCGCCAGACGTCGGCGCGCGCTGCGGCGTCGGCGGAGGTCCGCGCGAGCTCGATCATCGCGAGCGCGACCGCATCGCGCGCGTCGCCGCCATACGCGTCGCGCCGGCCGCGCAGCGCGCGCAGGGCCGCGAGCCGCGCCTCGTCGGGCGCCGCAGGATCGTTCGCGGTGCCCTGGAACGCGAGCAGGTCGACCGGCTCGCGCCCGTGGCCGGCGGCGGGCTCGAACGAGGCGGCCGTCGGCCGCGCCGGCGCGCGTGCAACCTCCTCGAGCTGCGCGACGCGCGCCTCGAGCTCCGCGAGCGCGGGCGCGGCTGCGGCGTCCGCGTCGGCCTCGAGCGGCTCGCGCGGCTCGGCGAGCGGCGCCTCGCGCTCGAGGCGGCCGAGCGCGCGCTCGAGCGCGTCGAGCCGGCGCGCGAGGTCGGATGCCGGCACGGCGACGGCGCCGCGCGCGGCGGCCGTGCCCCCGGCGGACGTGCCCCCTGCAGCCGGTGCGCCGCGGGCGAGCGCGAGCGTGGCGGCGGCGAGGGACACGAGCGAGAGGACGATCGGGGCGGTCGTGGTGGTGCGCATGCCTCTTCGACACCGCCCGCGGCCTCGCGGCGGACGCAAACGCGCGCTCGCTACCACGCGGCGGGCGGCGCGAGCAGCTTCGCGACCCAGCACGCGCCGAGGACGGCGAGTAGGGTCCAGCCGGCGCCTGCGGAGAGCCGCAGCCGCTCGCCGCGGGCGAGGCCGCGCGCCGCGTGCCACGCGAGCCAGGCGAGCGTCGCGAGCACGACCGGGCCGAGCGGGTGGAAGCGCAGGCTCGCCGCGAGATCGCCCCGCAGCGCCGCGACCAGGGCGCGCGTCAGGCCGCAGCCCGGGCACGGGATCCCCGCGAGCGCGCGCAGCGGGCAGCTCCAGAGCGCGGGCACGGCAGCGCTCCCCGCGCGCGCCGCGACGGCGGCGTAGGCGAGCAGCGCGACGAACACGCCGGCGAGCGCGATCTGCGCGGCGCGGTCCGCCGCGCTCGTCCGGTGCTCCCCGTCCACGCCTCCTCCATCGGCAGCGCGCGGGGGGCGACAGGACTACGCCGGCAGCCGGCAGCCGGCAGCCACTACACTGGCCGCCATGATCGCGCTCGCCCTCGCCGCCGGGATCTCGCTCCAGCCGCTCTCCATCCATGCCGACGAGTCCGTCTGGGCCGCCGACGTCGCGTTCGCGCTCGACGAGCTCGAGCGCCAGTGCGGCGCGCTCCTCGCGCAGAAGGACGTCGATTGGAAGCGCGTGCGCAAGGAGTTCAGCGCCGCTGCGAAGGACGTCGAGAGCGACGGCGAGCACCTCGTGCTGCTGACGCGACTCGTCGCGCGGCTGCGCGACGGGCACGCCGAGGTGCAGCCGCTCGAGAAGGGGCGCGACGTGACGTGGCCCGACGACGGGCTCGGCGAGCGGACGGGGCCGGGCTTCTTCCTGTGCCGCTCCGGCAAGAAGACCTACGTCAAGAACGCGTGGGGCGACGCGCGCGGGGCGGGGCTGGAGCCGGGCTTCGAGGTGCTGAAGATCGACGGAGAGGACGTCGACGACTGGCTCGAGGCGCGCGAGGAGCGCGTGCGCGACCTCGTGAGCTTCTCGACCGACCACCACGCGTTCTACTTCACGTGCCACCAAGGGCTCGCCGACCCCGTCGGCACGCGCCTCAAGCTGGAGTGCAGGACGCCGGAGCAGCGCAAGACCAAGAAGACGATCGTCTACGCGAAGGCGAGCACGCTGTGCGACGGTCCTGCGTATCCGCCCGAGGGCGTCACGCGCGAGGGCCGCTCGATCTTCTACGGCAAGACGCCGAGCGGGACGGCGTACCTGCACGTGCGCCGCATCGACGACGACGTGATCGAGTCGCTCGACCGCGCGCTCGCGGCGGTCGGCGACGCGCCGGGGTTGATCCTCGACTTCCGCGGCAACTCCGGCGGCGGCTGCGACCACGACGCGTTCGAGGCGCGCTTCGTGCCGCGCGGCGCGCGCGAGATGCCGCGGCTCTCCCGGCCGCCGCTCGCGAGCGCCGGCGCGGCGCCCTACGGCGGGCCCGTCGTCGTGATCGTCGACGGGAGCGTGCGCAGCGCGGGCGAGACGGTCAGCGGGATGTTCAAGGAGGACGGGCGCGCGTACATGATCGGCGAGAGCCCGACCGCGGGGATGTCCGCGCAGAAGACGCTCATCGAGCTCCCCTCGAGCCTGTTCGCGCTGCGCGTCGCCGTCGGCACGCACCGCGGCTCGTTCAACGGCGGCGAGGGCATCGAGGGCATCGGCGTCGTGCCGCACGAGATCGTCGCGTACGACCCCGAGTACCTCGCGGCGGAGCGCGACACGCTGATCCTGCGCGCGGAAGCGCTGCTCGAGAGCTACCCGAAGAGCTATCCGACGAAGGACGTCGCGTACGACCCGCAAGACTACGGCTGGAGCGCCGAGTAGCCCGTCGAGGACTACACGGCGTCAGGGCGTCAGCGTCAGCGCGACCGGGTTCGTCACGACCGTGAGCAGCGGGATCGGCCCGCTGTCGATCACGAACGCCGCGTGGTCGACGACCGTGCCCGCCAGCGCCGGCTGGGTCCCTGCCGGCAGCGTGAAGCGCGTGAGCCCGATTCCGTTCGCGTCGAGCACTCCGAACTGCTGCGAGAGCGGCTGCGCGTTGGGGCTCGTCAGCGTCTGCGCGAAGTAGACGTCGGCGTTGAGCGGGACCTGGAACGTCTCGTACACGAAGCCCGGCTGCGTGCCGCTCAGCGAGCCGAGCACGAGGTAGAAGTCGCCGGCGTAGTCGGCGCCGACGTCGATCGTCATGTCCTGGACGCCGCCCGCGGAGAGCGAGAGCGTCGGCGGCGCAGCGCTCAGCGGCGCGACCCCGACGATGTAGGTGACGATGTTCTCGAGCAGGATCCGGTTGGAGAGACTCGCGATGTCGTAGTCGTTGGGGCTGCCGGCGTTCTCCCAGCAGTTCGTGTCGCCGGTGAACGCGACGTTGCCCGCGCCGCCGGTCCCGTCGCGCACGCACAGGACGTTCTGGTTCCCGCCGCTCACGGTCAGGTCGAGCGCAGGCGCGACCGCCGACATCGCCCGGTGGTAGTCGACGCCGTACGAGACCACGCCGCTCGTCACCTCGTGCGCGACGAAACCCGAGACGGCGAGGCCGCTTCCATCGAACAAGTTCGTTGTGTACGTCACCCCGAGCGCGGAGGCGACCTGGTTGAAGTTGGACAGCGACGCGCCCGTCTCGATGCCGCCCTCGCCGATCATCCAGAGACCGCCGCCGCCGGCGACGAACGCCGGGATCGCCGCCACCTCCGCGGCGGAGAACGAGTACGGGGTGACGAACGGCTGGAGCACGACGAGGGCGTCGAGGCCCGCCAGATCCGCGAGCGTGAAGCTCGTGAGCGGGACGATCGTGTGTCCGAGCCCGGCGACGACGGCGCGCCACTCGCTGAAGGACGCGCCGCTCGCGAAGTTGTCGTACACCGAGGTCCGATCGTCGACGCCGATCGTGTCCGCCGATGCCGCGACGCCCAGGGCCAGCCCGGCCGCGCCTGCGGCGAACATCCGTGCAAATCGTGGTTCGCTCATCGCATTCACGATCGACCTCCTTCGGCGTCAGGGCGTCAGCGTCAGCCCGACCGGGTTCGTCACGACCGTGAGCAGCGGGATCGGCCCGCTGTCGATCACGAACGCCGCGTGGTCGACGACCGAGCCCGCCAACGCCGGCTGGGTTCCCGGCGGCAGCGTGAAGCGCGTGAGCCCCGTGCCGTTCGCGTCGAGCACTCCGAACTGTCCCGAGAGCGGCGGCGCATTGGGGCTCGTCAGCGTGTGCGCGAAGTAGACGTCGGCGTTGAGCGGGACCTGGAACGTCTCGTACACGAAGCCCGGCTGCGTGCCGCTCAGCGAGCCGAGCACGAGATAGAAGTCGCCGGCGAAGCCCGGCCCGACGTCGAGCGTCATGTCCTGGATGCCCCCTGCGGAGAGCGAGAGCGAGAGGGGCGTCGCGCTGAGCGTGACGTTCGCCAGCACGTAAGCGACGACGTTCTCCAGCAGGATCCGGTTCGACAGGCTCCCGATGTCGAAGTCCGCCGTGCCGCCGACGTTCGTCCAGCACGTCGCGTCGCCGGTGAACGCGACGTTGCCCGCGCCGGCGGTGCCGTCCCGCACGCACAGCACGTTCTGGTTGCCGCCGTTCACCGTGAGGTCGAGCGCCGGGGCGACCGCCGACATCGTGCGGTGGAAGTCCACCCCGTACGAGACGACGTTCGCCGTCACCTCGTGCGCGACGAAGCTCGACACGGCGAGCCCCGTCGGGTCGACCGGCGAGCTCGCGTACGTGACGCCGAACGGCGACGCGATCTGGTTGAAGCCCGACACCGTCTGATTCGTCGAATTGCCGCCCTCGCCGACCAGCCACAGGCCGCCGCCCGACGCGACGAACGCCTGGATGTCGGCGACCTCCGTCGCGCTGAACTGGAGCGCGGTCGAGTTCGGCTGGCGCACGACGATGGCGTCGACGCCGGCGAAGTCCGCGGCGGTGAAGCCCGAGAGGGGGACGATCGTGTGCCCGAGCACCGTGATCGCGGCCCGGAACTCGCTGTAGCCCGGCCCGGTCGCCAGGCTCTCGCTCGTCGCCTGTCCGCGGTCGTCGATCCCGATCGTGCCCGCGAACGCGGCCGCGCCGAGGAGCATCCCCGCCGCGCCCGCCGCGCTCGCCCGCTTCGCAGCCCGCCGGAGCCCGAGCTGCGCACCCGCTGCCGTCATCGTGTCACCTGCTCTCGAGACGCCGCAGCATCGCAGCGTCGCTAGCCCGAGCCATCGTAACCGGCGCCGCCGGAGGCCGGGGGAGCGGGCGCCCCGCCGCGACGCAGCTCGAACGCTCGAACGGTTCAGCGACGATCGACGGCCGCCTGCAGCTCGAGCGACGGCGCGTGGCCCGGATCGAGCTCGAGAGCGCGTTCCAGCGCCGCGCGCGCCAGCTCCTCCTGCCCCGCCTCGTGGCGGTGGTACGCGATCGCGTGGAACAGGTTCGCGTCGGCGGCGTTCGTGTCGACGAGAGCGGCGAGCGTGTCCGCGGCCTCGGCTTGACGGCCGAGCTCGGCCAGGCACGTCGCGAGGTTGGCGCGCGCGCGCGTGTACGTCGAGCGGATCTCGATCGACCGCTCGTACGCCCGGATCGCCTCCTCGGTGAGCCCGCGGCCGTGCAGCATCCAGCCGTAGTTGTTCCAGTCCGCCTCGTCGCCGACGCCGCCCTCGAGCGCCGCGCCGACGAGCTGCAGCCCCTCGGCGAGCGCGCCGACCTCGATCGCCGCGGAGCCGACGGCCATCGCCACCTCGGGATCGCTCGGCCGCAGGCGCCGGGCGCGCGCGACGTGCCTGCGCGCGCCTTCGAGGTCGCGCTCGGTGACGAAGAAGCCCGCGATGCCCTCGTTCGCCTCGGGCAGCATCGGATCGAGCTCGAGCGCGCGCTCGAACGCCGCGCGGGCCGCCGCCGGATCCCCGCGCTCCTCGTGCACGAACGCCAGGCCCGCGTGCGCGCGCGCGAAGCCGGGGCGGCGCGCGAGCACGCTCTCGAACAGCTCCGCCGCTCGGTCGACGTCGCCCTCGCGCAGCGCGACCGCGGCCAGGTTGCACGTCGCGCGCGCCTCGTCCGACGGATCGCCGGCGGCGCGCTCGAACGCCTCGCGCGCCCGCTCGAGCTCGCCCGCCGCGAGCAGGCTGCCGCCGAGCCGGTTGAGCGCGCGCCCCCACTGCGGGTCGTTCTGCACCGCCTGCGCAAAGCACGCGCGCGCGAGCTCGGCGTCGCCGTTCTCGAGGAGCGCGACGCCGAGGCGCTCGTAAGCGAGCGCGCTCTTCGGCTCCACGAGCAGCGCGTGCGAGAACAAGCTCGTGCTCGAGCGCCAAGGCAGCGCTTGCCGCCAGCTCTGCACGGACGCGAGCGCGACGCAGAGCACCGCGGCCGCCGCGAGCGCGCGCCGGCGGAGCGCACGATCCGCGCCGATCCACGTCCACCACTCGGTGCGCGCCGCGAGCAGGAGCCCCGGCGCGAGCAGCGCGAGGTACGCGTAGCGGTCGGCGACCGTCGAGAAGCGCTGCGCCGCGAACGGAACGAGGCCGAGCGACGGCAGCAGCCAGAGGACGCCGAACCCGAGCGGCGCGAACCGGCCGATCCGCGCGCGGCCGCGGACGAGCAGCACGGCGACGAGCAGAGCGAGCCCCAGGTGCATGTTGCGCCAGCCCTCGCTCGCGACGAGCGCCGGCGTGCGTCCGTAGTCCGGCGTCGACTCGAACGGCACGACGATCTTGACGGCGTAGAACGCGAGCGCGTCGATCGCGACGAGCGGCCGCAGCCACCACTCCACGCCGTGCGCGGGCGGTCCGGCGGGGCGCGCGGCGAGCGCGAGCCATGCGAAGGGCGCGGCGAGCGCGAGCCACGGCGCGAGCGCGCGCGCCGCGTCGCGCCACGAGCGTCCGGAGAACGCGCGGTGCACGACGGCCGCGAGCAGCGGGAGCACCGCCGCGGACGGTGCGGCGAGCAGCGCGGCGACGTACGCGGCGGTCGCGAGGGCGTACCAGCGCCGGCGGACGGCGGTCGCGCCGCACGAGAGCGCGAACGCGGCGAGCGCGCCGAGCGCGAGCGCGGCGCAGAGGAGCTCTCTCGCTCCGCTCGCCCACGACACGAGCTCGGCCTGGATCGGGTGCAGCGCGAAGAACGCCGCGCCGGCGAGCGGCACGAGGAGCCGTCCGGCGGGCCAGCGCTGCGCGGCGCTCGGGTCGCGGGCCAGCGCGAGCCGCGTGCACGCGGCCAGGAGCGCGAATGCGAGCAGGGCGGCCGCGAGGTGCAGCGCGACGTTCAGCGCGTGGAACGGAGCGGGCGCGAGGCCGCACGTCCGCGCGAGCGCGCTCCACGCCGCGTCGGTGAGCGGCGCGTACGCTCCGTCGCGCGGCGCGCTCCACGGCGACGCGCTCACCTCCGGCACGACGCGCGGGTTCGCGACGATGCGCACGTCGTCGCCCAGCGCGACGAATTCGTGGCCCACCGTGTGGCCCCACACGGCGAGGACGAGCGCGGCGAGCGCCGCGAGCGAGGCGCCGAGCGCGCGCCGGCCCGCGGGCATGGGGAGGGCGCTCGGACGGGTCGGGGAAACGACGCGGGTCGAGTCGACGCGCGCTGCGGTGCTCGTCATTGCGGCCATGGCGGAAGTTCTTTCGACCCGGTCCGCCGATCGCTTGAACCGGTTTCTCCCCCGGTGTCGATCAAGGGAAACGCGCGCACCGGCCGACAGAGGATCGGCGCCGCCCAGGACGCCCCGGAGAACCCCTCTGCCATGGTCGCGAAGAACAAGCCCCGCTCGCGCGTCGCGCGCAGCCCTTGGTGGCGGCGCCTTCTGACGTTCCTCTTCGGCGCGCCCGCGCCGGCGCCCGGGCCGCGCCCGCGCGCAAACAGGCCGCGCCCGAGCGGCTCGTCGAACGGCGCGTCGAGCGGCTCGGCCTCGTCCGGCAACGACGAGGCGAGCGGCTCCGACTTCATCCGCCCGATCGGCGGCGTCGGCAACCTCGACGCGTCCGCGAAGGACGTCTCGCTCGGCGAGGACCAACGCGGCCTGCTCGAGCGCGTCGAGTCGAGCATCCACACCGGCGACTTCGAGCTGCCCCAACTGCGCTCGGTCTCGCTGCGCCTGATGGACATGGCCTCCAAGCCGAACACCGAGCTGCGTGAGGTCGCGCAGCTCATCTCGTCGGACCCGTCGCTGTCGAGCGAGCTGCTCAAGACGGCGAACTCCGTGCTGTACGCCGCGCGCGAGCCCGCCGCGACGATCCACGAGGCGGTGATGCGCCTCGGCCTACGCGACCTGCGCTCGATGATCCTGTCGATCTCGATGCGCGGCGCGGTGCTCCAGTCGCGCAGCTTGCAGCGCTACGCGAAGGAGGTCTGGCGCCAGGCGTCGTCCGTCGCGAACCTCTCGCGCTTCATCGGTCCGTACGTCGGCCACGACCCCGACGAGGCGTACCTGCTCGGCCTCTTGCACGACATCGGCAAGGTCGCGCTGCTCAGCATGCTGTCGAAGGAGCAGCGCTCGCAGTCCGACCTCGCGAGCGCGATCGTCGGCGAGGTCTTCCGTCGCTACCACGAGGCCGCCGGCGTCGCGATGGCGCGCGAGTGGAAGCTGTCGGACGAGACGGTCTCGGTCTGCGGCTGCCACCACCGCTACTGGGAGAACGAGGACTTCCCGCAGAGCGCGGCGATGGTCGCGCTCGCCCACAAGATGGACCTGTTCCTCTCGATGGGCGCGCGCGAGGAGTACGAGTCGCTCGCCGAGGGCGAGGAAGCGGTCTACCTCGGCATCACGGCCGACCAGATGAAGCAGATCCTCGCCCGCGGCCAGCGCACGTTCGAGCAGACGAACGCCGCGGCGATGAAGCTCGCGGCGTAGGTCCTCCCGACAGCATCGAGACGCGGGGCCGTCCC
>CAZGTQ010000205.1:0-7367 GCA_964528575.1 uncultured Planctomycetaceae bacterium
TCGATCACGACGCCGGTGCAGTGCGTCGTGTACTCGAACGGGTCGCCGTCGAAGAGCGCGACGTCGCCGTCCTTGCCGACTTCGAGCGAGCCGATGCGGTCGTCGAGCTTCAAGATGCGCGCCGCGTCGATCGTGACGAGCGCGAGCGCGTCCTCGAACGGGAGCCCGTAGCGCGCCGCGATCGCGGCCTCGAAGAGCACGACGCGCGTCTTGGGCACGTAGCTCTCGTAGCCCGACTGCAGCGCCGTGAGGACGCCGGCCTCGCGCAGGATCTGCGCGAGCTCCATCGTCGCGTTCTCGCGCTCGCCGCCCGGACGGACCATCGGCGCGTGCGCGATCACCGGGACGTTCGCCGCGCGGATCTCGTCGAGCATCAGGTACGCCTCGGCCGCGCCGTCGAGCACGAGGTCGATCTCGAACTCACGCGCGATGCGCAGCGCCGTCTCGATGTCGTGCGCGCGGTGCGCGGCGACGAGCAGCGGGACCTCGCGCGCGAGCACCGCGGCGAGCGCCTCCTTGCGCAGGTCGCGCGCGAGCGGTTCCGCGTCGTCCGCTGGATCCGCGCGCTTCTGCGCGTACTCGCGCGCCGCGATCAGTTCGGCGCGCAGGAGCGCGACCGCCTTCGCGCGCGTGCCCGGCGCGTCTTCGTCGTCGAGCGCGCCCTCGCCCAGCGTCGCCGCGACCATCGCGAACGGGCGCACGAGCGCCTCGTCGACCGTGTCGCCGGTCGTCTTCACGACGATCGTCTGGCCCGAGATCACGCGGCCCGGCGCGTGCCCGGTGTGCAGCGTCGTGACGCCGAAGCCGCGCACCCACTCGACGAGCCGCTCGCGCGGGTCGTACGCGTCGATCGCGCGCAGCTCGGGCTGCAAGGGCGCGGAACCCTCGAGCTGGTCCTGGTCGTGCGGCTGGTTGAGCTGGCCCGCGAGCCCGACGACCGAGCGCGCGTCGACGAGCCCCGGCGTGACGACCCTCGCGCGCAAGATCTCGACGCCCGCCGGGGGCGTGATCTCGCTCGCCGGACCGACGCGGATGATCTTCCCGTCGTCGATCCACACGATCCCGTCCACGATCGGCGGGCCGGCCAGCGTGTGCACGACGTCGCCTCGCACGACGACGTCCTGCGCGACGAGCGGCGCCGCGAGCGCCAGAGCGGCGAGCGCAGCCCTCACGGCCGCTCCTCGCTGCAGCAGCCGCCGAGCTCGTCGCCGTCCGACGCGCCGTATCCTCCGAGCGCGACGAGCCGGTCCTCGGGATCGTCCAGGTCGAAGACCTTCTCGCCTTCGACCCACGTCTCGAGCACGAGCGTGTAGACCGAGAGCGGATCGCCCGAGAGGATCACGAAGTCCGCGTCCTTGCCGGGCTCGAGCGAGCCGACGCGCTCGTCGAGATCGAGCATCTCCGCGCCCGCGAGCGTCAGCGCCTCGAGCGCCTTCTCGCGCGACATCCCCGCGCGCACGGCGAGGCCGCCCGAGCGCAGGAACAGGCGCGAGTCCGTGATCGGATCGTCGGTGTGCAGCGCGGTGCGCACGCCGGCCGCCTCCAGCGCGGCGCCGTTCTCGAACAGCAGGTCGCGCGCCTCGAGCTTCCCGCCCGGGCTGTCGATCAGGATGATCGAGCACGGCACGCCGGCCGCCGCGATCTCGTCGGCGACCTTCGCCGCGTCGCTCACGTGGTGGAGCACGACGCGGAAGCCGAACTCGTCGCGCAGGCGCAGCACCGTGAGCACGTCGTCGTGGCGGTGGGTGTGGTGGTGGACGACGCGCTCGCCCGCGAGCACCTCGACCAGCGCCTCGAGGCCGAGGTCGCGCGCGGGCATCTTCGCGGGGTCGGCCGCGGCGCGCTCGATCTGCGCGCGGTAGTCCTGCGCGGCGACGAAGGCTTCGCGCACGAGCGCCGCGGACTTCGCGCGCGTGCCGGGGAACGGCGGGTCGCGCCGCGAGTTCGTCCCGTTCGCCATCTTGAGGCCGCCGGCGATGCGGCCGTCGGCGTGGCGGATCGCGAGCTCGTCGAGCGTGTGCGCGTCGCCGCGCAGCTTGAGGTACGCCGTCTGGCCGCTGCACAGGTGGCCGGAGCCCGGCATGACGTTGATCGTCGTGAGGCCGCCCGCGCGCGCTCGCGCCAGGCCCGAGTGGCGGCCGTCGAGCGAGTCGATGACGCGCGTCTCGGGCTGGATCGGGTCCGAGCGGTCGCCGCCGGCCGGCGCGCCGACGTGGCTGTGCGTGCACACGAGCCCGGGCATCACGACGCGGCCCGCGAGGTCGTGCACCGTCGCGCCGTCGGGCACGTCGACCGCGGACGCGGGCCCGACCGCGACGATCGTCGCGCCGCGCACGACGAGCACGCCGTCGTCGATCGGCGGCGACGCGATCGGGAAGATGCGCGCTCCCGTGAACGCGAGGACCGTTTCGAGCGGCGCGGGCGCGGGGGCGTGCTCCGGCGGGGTGGGCACGCCGCCGCCGAGGGCGAGGAACGGGACGACGATCGAGAGCACGGATCCTCCTGGACGCATCCTCGGGGAGCGGGCGCCCGGGGATTCTACGGAGCCGGCTCGCTCAGAGCCCGTCGGGCTCAGTTCCCGCGGCTGGGGAACGCCTTGTCCTGGACCCACTTCGAGAGGTCGAGCGTGATCTTGCGGTCCTCGAGCAGCGCGTCGAGCTTCGACTTGGAGATCTTCAGCTCGATGAACGCCCGGCCGCCGGCCGCCGTGTGCGCGACGGTGACGATCTGGTCGCACGTCTCGCGCTGGGCCTTGGGCGCGACGAGGTACGTCGGCAGGCCCGCGAGCTCCTGGATGTCGCCCTCGAGGTCGAACCCGAGCTCCTTGGGCTGCGGCCCCACCAGGCCGAGCGAGCGGACGTTCTCGTCGCGCAGGGCGTGGCGCACGACGAGCGAGCAGCCGGCGCGCACGCCGACGAGGTTCAGGTTGGTCGTGTGGACGCCGCGCTGGCGCCGCAGCCAGGCCGCGCCGGCCTCGAGGTCGCGCGTCGCGAGGGCCCACGCCTGCTCCCGCTCGGGCTCGTCGAGGTCGTTCCAGTCGAGGTCTTTCGAGACCGACTCGCCGTGCCCGCGCAGATCGAGCGTGAGGACCGCGAAGCCGAGCTTCTGCAGCCGCTCCGCGATCGGGGCGAGTTGGCGCCGGTCCGCGCCCGCGTCGTGGACGAGCAGCGCGCACGGCGCCCGCTCGCCTTCGCGCTTCGGCCCCCAGAAGTCGCCCTTGATCGTCTGCTTGTCGCTCGTCTGGAGCTCGACCGGTACGCAGTCGGGCTCCCTGGCGGGGAGCCCAGCGGTTGGTCCGGCGGCGGGCTCGGCGGCGAGCGGCGCCGCCAGGAGCAGGGCTAGCAGCATGGGCGTCGTCATGGGTGCACGGCGCCCGCGCCGCGGGGGTGCCGCAGTGGCGGAGGCCGTAAGGGGAAGCAGGGGCGCCGCCGGGTCGGCGGCGCGGGGCGGGGCTGGGGAAAGCGGTGGGGAGCGGGCCCGCCGGGCAGGACGCCTGGACGATAGTGCATCCAGCGCGTCCGGCAAGAGCCGGACCGGTCGGACTTCGTGGTCCGATGCAGTCCGCCTAGCCCACGTCGCCGCCGCCGACTACCGACATCGGCCGAACTTCAGCCCAGCTCGAGCTGGCGCCGCGCGTCGACCTCGTCGCGATTGAGCGCGTCGATCGCCTCCTGGAGCCGCTCGCCCAGGTCCCAGGCCGGGTCGATCGCGCGCTTGACCTGGCGCAGCAACTGGATCCCCATCCGGAAGGTCCGGCACACGTCGCCGGGCGTCGCGTCGCCGATCTCCTCGATCTCCTCGAACGTCGCTCCCTCGACCCACGCGAGCACCTGGGGCGTCAGGCCCCAGTCCGGCGTCTTCATCGGCGAGGGAATGCGGAAGCTCGCCTCGCGGGCCGCGAGGCGCGCGACGAGCTGGCCGACGTGGCGTCGCACGCCCCCGAACATCCGCGGGGAGACGTACGGCTCCTGCCACGGCCGCCGCTCCTCGTAGATCAGCGCGACGAACACCATCGCGAGCGCCGCCGCGGGCAGGTTCTCGAGCGAGCCGCGGAAGAGCATCTCCGTCAGTTGCAGCTCGAACCCGTACAGGGAGCGCGCCACGCGGCCGCGCGCGGTCAGCTTGTCGCCGTCCTCGACGTAGCCGAGGTCCTCGAGGAAGTCGAGGTGGCTGTCGACGACGCGCCGCTGCTCGAGCCGATTGTGCTCGCGCGCCCGGGCGCTGCGCTCGCGGTGCTGGAAGCGGTCGAACGACTTCTCCCAGGCCTCGTGCACGCGTTCGCGGCCCAGGTGCGCGAGCAGGTGCAGCAGGGTCGAGTACGCCAGGCGGAAGCGGCTGTCGACCGGCTCGGGCTTCCCGCCGATCCAGCGCTCGATCGGCGCCTCGGCGAGGTCGCGCGTGCCGAGCATCGCGACGACGAGCCCCTCCTCGTCGATGCCCTGGCGCCCCGCGCGCCCCGCCATCTGCATGTAGTCGCGCGTGCGCAGGTAGTCGAACTTGACGCCGTCGAACTTGCGCAGCCCTTGGAAGACGACCGTGCGCGCGGGCATGTTGATGCCGAGCGCGAACGTCTCCGTCGTGAAGAGCAGCTTGAGCAGCCCCGACGTGAACATGCGCTCGACCAACTCCTTGTGCACGGGCAGCATGCCGGCGTGGTGGTAGCCGATGCCGCGCAGCGCGAGCTGGAAGATCTCGCCGAGCAGCTCGCCCTCGTCGAGCTGGAACAGCTTCACGAGCTCGTCCTGCAGCGCGGCCATGCGGCGCTCCTCGTCCGCGTCGAGGAGCTGGCGCCGCTGGCTGCGGTAGGCGAGCCGCTCGCAGTCGCGCCGGCTGAACGAGAAGACGAGCGCGGGCAACAGCCCTTCGGCGACCAGCGTGTCGAACAGGCCCTCGGCGTCCGCCGCGTCGTCGCCCGCGTCGCGTCGCCCGCCGCGGCCGCCGGGCCCGCGGCCGCGCCCGCTGCGTGCGCGCCGCGGCCGGCGCAGCACCGCGAGCTCGCGCTTCTGGACCCAAGCGAGGCGCTGCGGCGTGAAGATCCCCTGGCGGTGCGTGTAGAGCCGGTGGCGCAGCGGCACCGGCCGGTCGTCGGAGCGCACGACCTCGACCTCGTGCGGGCGGATCTCGGCGAGCCACGCGCCGACCTGGTCGAGGTTCGAGATCGTCGCGGACAGGCAGACGAAGCGGATCGTCGGCGGCGCGAAGATCAGGCTCTCCTCCCACACCGAGCCGCGCTCGATGTCGTCCATGTAGTGGATCTCGTCGAACGTGACGAAATCGACGTCGGAGAGCAGGTCGGGGTTCTCGAAGATCGAGTTGCGCAGGATCTCGGTCGTCATGATGAGGACCTGCGCCTTTGGGTGGATCGTCACGTCGCCGGTCATCAGCCCGACGTCGACGTCCGGGACGTCGCGGAAGTCGCGATACTTCTGGTTCGAGAGCGCCTTGATCGGCGCGGTGTAGATGCAGCGCCGGCCGCGCCGCATCGCGTCCTCGATCGCGTACTCGGCGACGAGCGTCTTGCCGGCGCCGGTGGGGGCGCTGACGAGCACGTTGCGGCCCTGGCGCAGCGCTTCGATCGAGCGGATCTGGAAGCGCGAGAGCCGGAAGCCCTTGTACTCGAGGACGCGGTCGTCGGGTCGAGGGGTCCGGGCGGGCGGCGAGCTGCGGTCGGGCATCCGCCGCATCGTCCCGTCCCGGCGCGGCCGTGAAAAGCCCCCGCCCGGCGGCGCGGCGCTTGAGGCGCGCCTTGCGCTCGTGTATCCCAGTCCCAGCACCCGCGTCGCAGCACCGCCTGACCGCGCCCCACACGCATCCCTCCTCCCCGGCATCGGAGCGCCATGGACTCGAGCAGCCAACTCAACGCCCGCGTCGACCGCGAGCTCGCCAGCCTCAAGATTCTCTCGCGCCTCCTGGGCCACGAGCTGCACGCGCAGGCCGGCCAGCGCGTCACGCTGTCCCGCGAGGAGGTGCTGGAGATGCAGACCACGCTCGACAACTACATCGCAGCCGTCTCGCGCAACCGTCCCATGAGCCCCAACGGGGTCGCCAACGCCGAGACCGCGCCGATCGTCAGCGCGCGCATGAACTGAGACGTCGGTGGCCGCGCCCGCCTGGACTCGCTGGGCCGCCGCGGCGGCGCTCGCCGTGCTCGTGGGCGACGCCCTCGCCGACCGGCTCGCGCGGCGGCGCTACGAGCTCGTCGAAACGAACCGCGTGCACCTCGACGCGCCTTCGCGCTGGGTCGACCCGCGCTGGCGCACGGAGCTCGCCGCGCTGCTCGCCGCGCAGCCCCCGTTCGCGGCGGACGACGCCGCCGGGCGCGAGGAGCTCGTCGCGCGCGTCGCGGCGCTCTCGTTCGTGCGCGAGGTCGGCGCCGTGCGCGTCGCGTGGCCCGACGGCGTCTCGGTGCCCGTGCGGCTGCGCCAGCCCGTCGCGTGCATCAAGGTCGGCGAGCGCTTCCAACCGGTCGCGGCGGACGGGACGCTGCTGTCGGGTTCGTGGCCGGCGCCGCCGCGCGTCGGCGCGGGCTGGCTCCCCGTGATCGGGCCGAACGACGGCTCGTTCGACCGCGCTCGCGCCGGTCAGGTGCTCGCCGAGCCGCGCCACGTCGACGCGCTCGCCGTCGCGCTGTCGATGCGCGCGCACTTCGGCCCGCGCGACCTCGCCGCGCTCGGACGCGTCGCGATCGACGCGACGCGCGCGCGCGTCGCGAGCGTCGAGGAGCCCGGCGTGCGGCTGCTGCTCGAGGACGAGCGGCTCGTGCTCTTCGGCCGCGCGCCGAACGCGGACGCGCCGGGCGAGCTGCCCGAGCGCGCGAAGTGGACGTCGCTCGCGCGCGGGCTCGCGTTGCTCGCGCTGCCGGCCGAGGGCGCAACCGCCGACGAGCGCGCGGAGCGCGACTGGGCGCTGCTCGACGTGCGCTGGGACACGCCGGAGCTCGCGCTGCGCGAGGACGAGCGCGTCGTCGACGCGCGCTGAGCGCGCGGACGCGCGGCCGATGGAGGCGACGACGAGCGCGGCGAGCGAAGGGCTGCGCGCGCCGTCGGTGCGCGGCTGGGCGCTCGTCGGCGTGCTCTCGCTCGCGCCGCTCGCGCTCGACGCGCTCGCGCCGGGCGTCGCCGGGCTCGGCGAGGCGTCGCGCGCCGCCCTCGCCGTGCTGCCGTGGATCGCGCTCGCCGGTCTGCCGCGGCCGCGCGGCGTCCGGCGCGCGGCCTGGGTCCCGCTCGCGCTCGCCGCGCCGCCGGTGGCGCTCGGCGCCAAGCTCGACCTCGCGCACGGGGCCGATCCGGCGGCGCTCGCGCGCACGCTCGGCGCGGCGCTCGTGCTCGTGCTCGCGCTCGCGTGGGCGGCGGAAGCGGCGCGCGCGC
>CAZGTQ010000206.1:0-11532 GCA_964528575.1 uncultured Planctomycetaceae bacterium
CGCCGGCCGGATAGCCTCTTGCCCCCGGCGCCGCCCACGTGGGACGTGGCGCCGCTCCTCGACGCGCTGCGCTGAAAGGAACGCTCGCACGCATGGCCGCCTCGTCCACCGCAGCCGTCCTCTCCGCCCTCGTCGGCAACAGCGTCATCGCGGTGCTCAAGTTCGCCGTCTTCTTCACGACGGGCTCGGGCACGATGCTCTCCGAGGCGGCGCACACGCTGGCCGACGCGTTCAACCAGGGCCTGCTGTTCATCGGCATCCGCCGCAGCGAGCGCCCGCCGGACGCGATGTTCGCGTACGGCTACGGCGGCGAGCGCTACTTCTTCGCGCTGATGTCCGCGGTCGGCATCTTCCTGCTCGGGTGCGGCGTCACGGTGTACCACGGCGTGCACAGCCTGCTGCACCCGCCGGAGCTCGACCTGAACGTCTGGATCTTCGTCGTGCTCGGCCTCTCGTTCGCCGTGAGCAGCTACGTGTTGGCCCTGGCGTGGCGCGCGGTGCGCGAGCAGATGGGCAACCGCGGCGTCGTCGAGTTCATGCGCTCGCTGACCGACCCGACGGCGGTCGCCGTGCTGCTCGAGGACTTCGCCGCGTGCATCGGCGTCGTGATCGCGCTCGTGGCGATCGGGCTGACGAGTTGGACGGGCGACCCGATGTGGGACTCGATCGGATCGATCCTGATCGGCCTGATGCTCGGCGCGATCGCGGTGTGGCTCGGCTACCAGAACCGCTTGCTCATCCTCGGCCGCCGCATTCCCGAGTCGACGCGCCGTTCGGCGCTCGAGTACCTGAACGCGCAGCCGTCGGTCGAGTCGGTGCGAGCCGTCCAGAGCCGCGTGATCGGCTCGAACGACTTCAAGCTGAAGGCGGAGATCGACTTCGACGGCCGCGCTCTCGGCGCGCTGCACGCCGCGTGGGTGCGCGAGCAGCGGAGCGCGCTCGCCGGCGACGCCGCGTGCGACGCCTTCGCGGCGGAGTTCGGCGAGCGGATGATGCACTCGCTCGCCGAGGAGATCGACCGCCTCGAGACCGACCTGCGCGCGCGCCACCCGGAGCTGCGCTACGTCGACTTCGAGGCGGATTAGCGCCAGACCGACCAGCCCGGACTGTGCGTGAGGCTGCGCCGCGCTCCGCGTCACTGCGGGAAGCGGCTCTGGCGCTCGGGCACGAGCGTCTCGAGCGTGCGGCGCACGTCGCCCTGGAGCGCGCCCGGCAGGTCGACGGCCGTCCACTCGCCCTGGAGGCGCAAGCGCAGGTGGTCGCCGGTCAGGCGCCATTCCTCGAGCTCGCTCCACGAGCGCGCGTGCCAGCCGCGGCGGACGCCGCGCTCGCCGCAGACGCGGTCGCCGATCCCGGGGCGCGCGAGCTGGATCCACGCGCCCAGGCCGGCGGCGACGATCGCGAGGGGCCAGGGGACGGCCTGGGCGAACGCGGCGGCGAGCGCGAGCGCGACGATCGCGGCCGCGCCGATCGCGCGAGCCCGACGGGCGGGCTCGACCGCGACGAGGACCGGCCCCACCGCGGCGGCCGCGCGGGTGCGCAGGCGCGCGATCCAGGCGCCCGCCAGCAGGAGCTCGAGGCACAGCAGGACGACCGGGAACGCGAGGGGGTAGGGCTCGGCGGGCACGCGAGCGGCATCGTAGCGGCGCGCTGTGGCGGCGCGGCGTCCTGAGCGGTGAAATGGCCGCCGCTCGCGTCCGTACGGGTTGCGCACGAACAGCGTTCGCGCAGGGATCGAAACCGCACGGGAACCGCGGCCGCGCCGGTTGCTCCGGCCCGGCGGGTGCCTAACGGAACGGGCGGCGGCTTCCCGGCGAGCCGAGCACTCGCACGACGCACGGAAGGAACGACGATGAACCTGGCTCTGGTCTTGGCGCTGGCGACCGCCGGCGCGCTCCCGACGGCCGCGGCCGACGCGAAGCCGACGAAGGTGCGGCTCAAGGAGATCGCGGTCGATCCCGCCGATTTCCTCCCCGGGCACGGCGTGAGCGAGGCGATCGGCGAGCGCGCGTGGAAGGGCAAGATCGGCAAGACCGAGTGGCTCTTCTTCGACCTCGACGGGAGCGGCGCGCTCGAGCCGGGCGCGAAGGACGGGTTCGCGATCGAGGGCCAGCCCTACGTCGTGCGCCTGCCCAAGGTCGTGCTCTTCGCCGTCGGCCAGTGCGAGCTCTCCGTCGAGGACGGCAAGCTCCTGCTCCAGCCGCAGGACCTCGGCATCGACGAAGACCTGCTCGCCGACGCATCGCTGTGGACCGAGCTGCGCGTCGGCTCGGGCGTGCCGCCGGTGCTCGTCGACGCGAGCGCGAGCGCGCACTGCGCCGCGCACATCGCTTACATGAAGCAGCACGGCGCGACCGACGGCATCGGGGACGCGCTCGAGGAGCTCGAGGGCAAGCCCGGCTTCACCGAGGGTGGCAAGAAGGCCGCGGAGAACAGCGCAGTCAGCATCATGCAGGACGACTTCCGCGACGCGCTGTGGTCGTCCTGGCGGACGTCCTTCCGGCGCACGAGCATGCTCAACCCGGGCCTCGAGCGCGTCGGCATCGGCTTCGGTCACGGCGCGTCGATGCTGTACTACTTCGAGTTCGGCGAGGCGGTGCCGACCGAGCCGCTCGTGCACCCGCCCCACCGCGCGACGGGAGTGCCGACCGAGTTCACCGAGGACGGCGAGCAGCCCAACCCGGTTCCGGAGTCGAACCTCGGGATGGGCACCGGCTTCCCCGTCCTCGTGATCCTGCCGCACAAGTACTGGGCGAGCCGCATGGAGACGTTCGAGCTCGTCGACGACCGCGGGCGCAAGGTCGAAGGCACGGCGTCGTGCCCGCGCGAGCCGGCGAACCCGGCGTGGCCGACGAACTCGGGCGCCGCCTTCTTCATCCCCGCCGAGCCGCTCGACGCGAAGAGCGAGTACACCGCGACGTTCTTCCTCGAAGGGATGAAGGAGCCGATCGTCTGGACGTTCGAGACGGGCAAGTGAGCGCCGCTCGTCGGCTCGTCGGCTCCACTGCAGCCGAGCGCGGGCTCGGGCCTGCGCCCGCGTGCTAACGTGTCGCGATGCGGCTGCTCCCCTGCCTCGCCTCGGCGCTCCTCGTCCTCCTCGTCCCCCTCGTCTCCGGCTGCGGTTCGCTGGGCACGCGCCGCGACGCGCGCGTCGTCGACGCTCGCTCGGGCGACGACGTCTCGCTCGAGCACGCCGCCGACGCGCTCGCGGACTACGACGTCGTCTTCCTCGGCGAGCTGCACGACAACGAGCGCGGGCACGAGCTCCAGCTCGAGCTCGCCGAGCTCCTGCTCGCGCGCCGCGGGCTGATCGCGATCTCGATGGAGATGTTCGAGCGCGACGTCCAGCCGGCACTCGACGCCTATCTCGCGGGCTCGATCGACGAAGAGGCGTTCCTCGAGCGCGCGCGCCCGTGGCGAAGCTACGGCGAGCACTACCGCGGCGCGATCGAGCTCGCGCGCCGCGAGGGGCTGGCCGTGATCGCCGCGAACGCGCCGCGCGACCTGGCGCGCCGCGCCGGCGCGGAGGGGCTCGCGAGCGTCGCGGGCGAGCCGCACGCCGCGACGCGCGTCGACGCGGGGCCGGGGCCGTACCGCGACTTCTTCGACGCGACGATGTTCGAGGTGCACCCGCCCGAGAACGACGACGCGCTCGAGCGCATGTACGCGGCGCAGTGCCTCAAGGACGACACGATGGCGGAATCGATCGCGCGCTATCTCGAGAGCGCGGGACCGTGGCCGCCGCTCGTCGTGCACTGGAACGGCCGCTTCCACTCCGACCACGGGCTCGGCACGGTCGAACGTCTGCGCGCGCGGCGGCCCGACCTCGCGATCGCGGTCGTGACGATGATCGCAGCGGCCGACGTGCGCGACGACGTGGCGATCGAGGAGCTGTCCGCCGGCGACTTCGCGCTCGTCGTGCCGCGCCCGCGCTCGGACGGCGAGCGCTGACGGAGCGCGTGTGCGCACGAACCGCGTCGCGCGCTACGGCTGCGTCGGCTTGCTCCTCGCGACGGTCGTCGGCGCGGGCCTCTTCGCGGAGCTGTTCCTCGCGGACATCGACGAGCGCGAGGCGGAGCGCGCCGTGGACGGCGTGCGGCGCGACTTCGCGCGCTTCGAGGAGGCGACGCGCCTGTACGGTCGGCGCCACGGCGGCCGCGTCGCGCCTGCGCTCGACGAGCTCGCGCCGGACGCGCCGTTCGATCCGTGGGGTCGGCCGTACCGCTACGAGGCCGACGAGGCGCAGAAGAGCGCGCGCGTGCTCACGCTCGGCCGCGACGGCGCGCCGGGCGGCGAGGGAGCGGACGCGGACCGCGAGCTCGCGCTCGCGGGCACGCGCCGCGACGGCCGCTGAACGGCTCCGCGTTCCCGTCAGAAGCCGGCGCCGTACGACGAGGCGAAGTCGTACAGCTCCTTCGCGTCGAGCCGGAAGCCGCCGTACCAGGTCGCCTTCTCGGCGGCGCCGTAGAAGACGATCGGCAGCGGCGTCGCGGCCGCGTCGGACGGGACCTGGAGCGGGGCGCCCATCAGCGCGGCGACGCGGTCGACGACCGCGCGCACGTCCAGGTACAGCGCGAAGCTCGGGTTGGCGCCCTTCACGCGCTCGAGCGGCGTGCGGAACGCGGCCGGCGTCCCGGCGGGCCCCGCGATCAGCGCGGCGGCGCCGCGCGACAGCGCGTCCTCGCCGCCGACGCACAGGAGCATGACGTCGCCCTTGCCTGCGACCGACACGCGCATGCCGCCCTCGCCGTACAGCTCGTGCAGCATCCCCGCGACCGGGTCGATGTCCGCCGCCGCCTCGGCGTCGAGCGCGCTCGCGTCGAGATCGAGCGTGTAGCGCGTCACGTCGAGCCCCTCGACGCTCAGCCTCTCCGGGCCGGAGAGCGCGAGCCCGGGGACGGCCGCGAAGTGCTCCTCGAGCCGCTCGGCGAACCCCTGCGCGACGCTCGCGGCGCCAGGCGCCTCGAGGAAGTACGTGAGCTCGAGCCCGTCGGGGCCCACGTCGCCCGCGACGACCATCTCGTCGCCGACGCCGTCGTAGAGCGCATCGAACGAGCTCACGTACGACGCGAGCCGATCGCGCTCCTCGCCCGGATACGCCGAGAGCAGCGACGTCATGAGCGGCTGGACCTCGCCGTCCTGCGACGCGCGGTCGAACGCCGCGGCGAGCGCGAACGGCACGCCCTGCGGCAGGTAGCCCGCGAGGCGACCCGGATCGGCGCTCTTCTGCGTCGCGAACTGCGCGAGCGGGCTGCCGTCGTGCGCGACGAACGCGGTGTAGAAGTCGATCTCTGAGCCCTGGACCTCGACCGCGAGCTCGAAGGCCTTCGCGGAATCGGCGAACGTGCGGAAGCCGTCCTCCATCGCGCCGAACACCTGGTCGACGTCGACGCCGGGCGGCAGCGCGCCGGCCTCGCTCTGGCCCGCCGCGAGGGCCATCGACATCATCTGCTCGATCTCCGCGCGGTGCGCGCGGAGCAGCTTGGCGAGATCGACGCGCACGGCGAAATCGCCGCTCGGAATCTTCTCGACGACCGCGGGCGGCGTGGTCGCGCGCGTGTACTTCGGCCCGAGCGGGATCGCGACGTAGCCCTCCCCGAGCGCCGGCTTGGCGTTCGCGGGCTGCGACATGAGCGACGCGAGGAACGCGGCGGGAAACTCGACGGGCACGATGATCGTCGGGATCGGCTGCGCCGTCGGATCGTCGTGCAGCGAGAGCGCCACTCCCAGCGGCCTGGTTCCGTCGATCATGTCCATCCGGCCCTCGATCGCCTGCCCGAGCAAGTCGCGCAGGCTCTCGGGCGCCTCGAACGGCAGCGCGAACGCCCCGACGAACGAAGCGACGAGCCCGTCGACCCGGTCGATCGACGCGACCTGTGCGTACAGGAACGCATCGGCGGGCACGAGGGCGGCGAGCTCCTGGGGCACGTCCGCGCGCCCCCGGTCGGCCCACGCGGGCGCCCCGTCGTCGCGCGCGACGAGGGCCAGAGCGACCCCACACAGGGCGAGCGGAACGAGAACGAGCTTCGAGCCGAGTTGGGTGAACATGGCACCCTCTCCTCGGCGGCCGGCCGCACCCGCCTTGAGCCGGGGGGGGCCCTGGGCTCCCGGTCCTTCCGCCACCGGCCGAGCCCTCCGCCCTCCTCGCACCGGAGTACGCTCGGAGCGATCCAGTTCCACTTTCGGTGGAACAACGCGGCGGGGGGTGTGCAGGAGCCTCACTCGAGCGGGATCAGCTCGATGCGCAGGACGGGCGGCGGGTCTCCGCCGGGCTCGTGGTATTCGACCTGCGCGTCGCGGTAGCCCCCGTGGCGCACGTAGAGCCGCGCGCCCTCGTCGCGGTGGATGAGGTCCGAGCGGAGCCGAAAGACGCCCGGCTGCTCGCTCGGGACGAGGGGGAGCTGTCGCGAGCTGTGCACCCAGTGCGCTTCGGCGCCCGGCACGAACGCGAAGAGCTGCACGGCCGCTCGCAGGGGTTCGCCCGTGTCGCCGTCCACGATCTCGAGGACCAGCTCCCGGACGGGCCTCATCCGGAGCGTGACCTCGGACGGCAGCGGGCCTTGCGCCGGGACATCGACCACCTCGCGCTCGTAGAGCTCGTGCTCGAGGACGAGCTCGGACACGCGCTCGGGGACGTGGACGGAGAGCACGCCGCCCTCGAGCTCGATCGCGGCGGCGGGAGCAACGAAGCGCGACAGCACGCTCGTGTGGCGGAGGACGTCCGGCAGGACGTGCGTCACGACCAGCGAACCGACGAGCTCGTCCTCCGTCGCGTCGTCCACGAGCCGGGCGTGGAACAACCGGTCGCGCCGGAGCTCGACGAGCGGCGGATCGTGCACGGGCCAACGCGCGAGCCACGCGGCGGCGTAGGAGGGGTGCGAGACCGCGAGATCGACCCGCGTTCGGTCGAGCCCGAGGCCGGCCTGCTCGAAGGTTCCGTCGGGCCCGCTCTCGCTCCGCTGCAGCATCCTCGTGTCCCAGACGAGGACGCGTGCTCCCTCCACGGCCGAGCCGTCGGCGGCATCGACGACGCGGCCGACCAGGCGATTGCCGCGCGAGAGCACGACCTCGATCCGGGGCTCCTCCGAGTCGTCCGCCACGGCGACGCGCCGATCGAGCTCCGGCACGAAGCCGTCGGCGCGCACCTGGAGCTCGAACGATCCCGGCGTGACCTGCAGGCGCGCCGTTCCGCTCTCGCTGGTGATCCCGGCCGCGACCAACAGGCTCGCGTTCTGCCTGCTCGAGATCGCGACGAGATCTTCGACGAGGGCCGCGATTCGGCCCGCGTCGTGCTCGCTCGCCTCGCAGAGCCGCACGTGCGCTCGGTCGATCGGCGCTCCCCGCTCGTCCTGCACCGACACGACCACGGAGCGGCCGCGGACGAGCACGAGGTCGACGCGCACGTTTCGAGCGCCCGCCTCTTCCAGCGACTGGGCGTCGATCGGCGCGGAGCTCGTCACGTACTCCGGGTGGCTCGCGACGACCGCGCCGCATGCCGTCCAACCGAAAGCGGGCTCGAGCGAGTAGAGACCGTCTGCATCCGTCGCGACGACGGTCTTCGAAGCCGAGGTGAGCGACACGAGCGCGGCCTCGATCGGCGCGCCGTCGGTCGTCGTCACGCGCCCGTGGACGAGGGCGCGCGCGTCGGAAGCCGGGGGCGTTGGAGCGGGAGCGTGCGGTGCGCTCGCCGCGGGGGCCGGCGCAACCGGCGCCTCGATCGCCGTGCGCAGCGGCTCCGCTCGCGCCAGCGGAGCGTCGCGCGGACGCTCGTCGCGCGCATCGCTTCCGACGGCCACGGCTCCGGGATCGGGCGCCGGGTCGCGCAGCCAGACGAACAACCCCGCGCCGAGGGCGGTCGCGAGGGCGAGCGACGCGACTCGCCGCATCGCGCTACGCCTCCAGCGCCCTCGACACGATCTCGTAGACGTCCTTGGACAGGTCGGCTGCGGCGATGCGCTCGAGCTGGGCGCGCATCAGCTCCTGGCGCTCGGAGTCGAAGCGGCGCCAGGGGTTGAACGCGGAGACCAGGCGCGAGGCGAGCTGCGGGTTCTTGTCCTGGAGCTCGAGCACGACGTCGGCGAGGAAGCGGTAGCCCGCGCCGTCGGACCCGTGGAAGCGGACCTGGTTCAGGAGCGCGAACGAGGCGACCAGCGAGCGCGCGCGGTTGGGGTTCTTCAGCGTGAAGTCGGGGTGGCGCGCGAGCGCGGCGACGCGCTCGGCGGTGTCCGCGCGCGACGAGAGCGCCTGGAACGAGAACCACTTGTCGAGCACCGTCGGGAAGCCGCGCCAGCGCACGTGGAACGCCGCGAGCGCCGCCTCGCGCTCGGGGCCGTCGAGGTCGACGAGCAGCCTCAGCGCTTCCTCGGAGTCGGTCATGTTGTCCGCCGTCTCGAACTGGCGCGCGACGAGCGTCGTCGTCGCGGGCTCGTCGAGCGTGGCGAGATAGCCGAGCGCCACGTTGCCGAGGCGGCGCGCGTCGATCGCGGCGCGGTCGGACTCGTAGCCGTTCTGCGGCCGCGTCTCCCGGTAGACGCGCTCCCACTCCGCGCGCAGCGCGCGCGCGAGCTCGCGGCGCACCAGCTCGCGCGCCGCGTGCAGGGCGTCGGGGTGCACGACGTCGACGAACTGCGCGAGCGTCCGCTCGCTCGGGAGCGTCAGCATGAGCGCGCGGATCGAGCCGTCGAGGCGCTCGTCGGCCAAGACGCGGGCGAACGCGCTCACGACCTGGCCGTCGAGCTCGGGCTCGCGACCCGCGCGCAGCGCGCCGGCGAGGTCGAGCAGCACGCCGCGGGCGAGCTCCTGGCCGGCGTCCCAGCG
The DNA here is from genome assembly GCA_964528575.1 of uncultured Planctomycetaceae bacterium. GTDB lineage: Bacteria > Planctomycetota > UBA1135 > UBA1135 > CAZGTQ01. Next base: position 8,818 of record CAZGTQ010000206.1, read on the forward strand.
ATTGAACGGGTCGGAGTCGTGCGCGAGCAGGAACGCGAGATCCTCGCGCGAGCGCTCCATCTCGAGCTTGACCGGCGCGGAGAAGCCGCGCAGCACCGACGCGACCGGGCGCTTCGTCACGTTCGTGAAGACGAACTCCTGCTCGCGCTCGGTCAGCTCGAGCACGTGCGTCGTCCCCTCGGCGCGCGCGATGCCGCTCGCGCAGCGCACGTCGAGATCGGCGCCGTCCGGCCCGACGAGACCGACCGCGACCGGCACGTGCAGCGGGCGGAACGTCTGCCCGTTCGGCTGGATCGGGATCGACTGGCGCAGCCTGAGCGCGTACGTCCGCGCGCTCTCGTCCCAGCGGCCCGACGCCTCGATCACCGGCGTGCCGGCGGTCGAGTACCAGCGCTCGAGCTGCGTCAGGTCGACGCCGTTCGCGTCGGCCATCGCCGCGCGGAAGTCGTCGCACGTCACCGCCTGGCCGTCGTGACGCTCGACGTACAGGTCCATCCCGCGCCGGAAGCCGTCGCGTCCCAGCAGCGTCTGGTACAGGCGCACCACCTCGGCCCCTTTGACGTAGACCGTGGCGGTGTAGAAGTTGTTCATCTCGATGTACGACTCGGGCCGCACCGGGTGCGCCATCGGGCCCGCGTCCTCGGCGAACTGCATCTCGCGCAGCTTGCGCACCGCGTCGATGCGCTCGACCGGCGCGCTGGTGAGGTCCGCCGTGAACGACTGGTCGCGGAAGACGGTGAGCCCTTCCTTGAGCGTGAGCTGGAACCAGTCGCGGCACGTGATGCGGTTGCCGGTCCAGTTGTGGAAGTACTCGTGGCCGATCACGCCCTCGATCGCCTCGTAGTCCGCGTCCGTCGCCGTGTCGGGCCGCGCGAGCACGAACTTCGAGTTGAAGACGTTGAGGCCCTTGTTCTCCATCGCCCCCATGTTGAAGTCGTCCACCGCGACGACCTTGTAGTCGTCGAGGTCGCACTCGAGGCCGAACGTGTCCTCGTCCCACTTCAACACGCGCTGCAGCGAGCGCAGCGCGTGCTCGCACTGGTCGGCATTGCGCGCCTCGACCCAGATGCCGAGGTGGACCGTGCGGCCCGAGCGCGTCACGAACTCGCCGGGCAGCTCGACGAGGTCGCCGGCGACCAGCGCGAAGAGGTAGCTCGGCTTGGGGTGCGGATCCTCGAAGCGAACCCAGCGGCGCCCGTCGCCGAGCTCGCCCTCGCCGGCGCGATTGCCGTTCGACAGCATCACGGGCAACCGCTGCGCGTCGCCGACGATCGTCGTCGTGTAGCGCGCCATCACGTCGGGCCGATCGAGGAAGAACGTGATGCGGCGGAAGCCTTCCGCCTCGCACTGCGTGCACAGGATCCCGTTCGACTCGTACAGGCCCGACAGCGTGGTGTTCTCGCGCGGCCGGATCGCGACGCTCGTCTCGAGGACGAAGGACGCCGGCACGTCGCGGACGACGAGGCGCTCTTCGTCGGCTTCGTGCTCGTACGCGGCCGGGGCGAGCGGTCGGCCGTCGAGCGCGATGCGGCGCAGCTCGAGCTGCTCGCCGTCGAGCACGAGCGGTGCGTCCGCCGGCGCGCTCGCGTCGCGGCGCACGACGAGCCGCGCGTCGACGATCGTCTCGCTCTCGCCGAGCTCGAAGCGCAGGTCGATCGTGTCGATCCAGTAGTGCGGCGGGCGGTAGTCCTTGCGGTACTTCGGCTGAGGGCGCTCGGTCGTGGTGGCTCGGCTCATGGGGCTACTCTTCGTCGTCGGCGTCCGCGGAATCGAGCGGACGAACCCAGATGTTGCGGAAGCGCACGGGATTGCCGTGGTCCTGGAGCTCGATCGGCCCCTGCGGCTCGTGCCATTCGTAGTGCGCGACGACCTTGTGGCGCGTCGCGCCGAGGAACGGCCGCGCGTCGTGGACGAGCACGCCGTTGTGGAGCACGGTCGCGGTGGCGGGCGCGACCAGCTCGTCGCCGTCGAAGCGCGGCGCGCGGAACACGATGTCGTACGTCTGCCACTCGCCCGGAGGCCGCGACGCGCCGACGAGCGGCGGGTGCTGGCCGTAGAGCGCGGCGGCCTGGCCGTCGGGATAGGTCGGGTTCTGGTACGAGTCGAGGATCTGGATCTCGTAGCGCCCCATCAGGAACACGCCGCTGTTGCCGCGGCCCTGCCCCTCTCCCTGCGCCGGCGTCGGGGAGCGGAACTCGACGTGAAGCTGGCAGTCGCCGAACGCGTCGCGCGTGCGGATCGAGCCGGTGCCGTTCACCTCGGCGTATCCGTCGCGCACCGCCCACTGCGCCTCGCCGTCCGAGCCCGTCCAGCGCGCCAGGTCGGTCCCGTCGAAGAGCACGACCGCGTCGGACGGCGGCTTCGCCGGGCTCGCGCTCGCCGGGCCCGGATCGACGACGGGCGGCTGCGGTCTACGCCCGTCGTGGACGCGCCAGCGCGAGTCCGGCAGCAACGGCGTGTCGTCGTAGCCGAGCTTGCGCTCCTGTCCGTCGTCGTCGCCGCGCGCCGCGAGCGCGAGCCCCGCCGCGACCGCCAGCCCCGCGAGCGCCCATTCGATGCCGTGGACCATGTGCGTGCTTCTTTCGCCGAACGACGTTAGCGCGCCCCGCCGCGGGGCACAACGCAAGAGCCGCTCCGGACCCGGTGGTACGGTGTCGCACACCTTGTTGTCGTTCAGCGACAGGGAGGAGCCAGGTGCGGCACCTGGCTCCTCCC
>CAZGTQ010000207.1:0-6605 GCA_964528575.1 uncultured Planctomycetaceae bacterium
GCGCAGGCGCTCGACGAGCGCGGTGCAGTCGCGCATCCCGTCCAGGAACGCGCGCACGCGCTGCGAGCGGATCCCCGCGAGGTCGTAGCCGACGCTCATGTCGTACAGCGTCGCCGCCGACGCCGGGTCCGCGCCGACCGCCGGCAGGTGCGCGAGGATCGTGACGAGCATCGCGCCCTTGACGTACTCCTCGAGCGACTGCTCGAGGCGCAGCTCCTGCGACCACTCGACGTTGTAGCCCTCGCGCTGCATGTCGATGCACGGCCGCGGGAGCACGAGCTCGTCGTTCACCTGCACGGTCTTCAGCTCGACGATGCGCGAGCCGCCGAGCCACGCGAGCGCGACGTTCTGCGCCATCTGCGACTGCGGCCCGGCTGCGGGGCCGAGCGGCGTGCCGGCCGCGAGCCCGTGGAAGCGAGCGGAGTAGTCCCGCGCCCCCGACCCGGTGAAGAAGCGCCGGCGCGGCAGGTCGAACACCGCGTCGTGCCGCTCCAGCTCGCGCACCGCCCGGCGCACGAGCGCGCCGAAGGGGACGGGGCGCAGCTCGACCATCACCCGCGATCATGGCCCTCGCCGCGCGCGCGATCCAGCCGCGCTCGGATGCTATCGTCTTGCCGGATGACGCCCGAGCAGCTCACTCCAGCCGAGGCCGCGCGCGTCCTCGACGTCTCCGAAGCGACCGTGCACCGCTGGATCCGCCAAGGGCTGTTCCACTCGTCGGCGCGCGAGGGGACGATCGCGCGGAGCGAGCTCGAGCGCTGGGCGCGCGCGCACGGCATGGGCGCGTCGCTCGAGCGCGCGCCGGGACGCGCGCCGACGCCGGACCTGCTCGCGGACGCCGTGGCGCGCGGCGCGGTCGCGAGCGACGTCGAGGCCGGCACGGCGGCCGAGGCGATCGAGGCGGCGGTGGGGCTCGTGCGGACGCTCGACGAGCGGGCGCGGGCGGCGATCCTGGGCGAGGTGCTCGAGCGCGAGCGGATGGCGAGCACGGGCCTCGGCTCGGGCGTCGCGCTCCCGCACCCGCGCCGGCCGCCTGCGGACTTCGTCGAGGACGCGATCGTCGCGGTCGTCTACCCCGCGCGGCCGCTCGACTGGGCCGCGGTCGACGACCAGCCGGTCCACGCGGTGTTCCTGTTGCTCTCGCCGAGCGCGCGGATCCACCTGCAGCTCCTCGCGCGCGTCGCCTACGTGCTGCGCGAGCCCGAGTTCGGCGAGTTCCTCCGCTCGCGGCCGGGCCACGAGGAGCTCGTGGCGCGCCTGCGCTCGATCCGGAAAGGGCCGTGAGCAGCGCGCGCGAGCCGGACCCGGCCGCCCCGAACCCGGCCGCGACGGATCCGACGGCTCGCGCCCCGGCGGCGCGGCGCAGCGCGTGGCTCGGGCTCCCGCCGGGCGTGCGCCGCGTCCTCGACCGCCTCGCGCCCGAGGACGAGCGCTGGGGATCGCTCGTGCTGCTCGCCGTCCTCGTCGGGCTGGCGAGCGGGATCTCGGCGGTCGGGCTGCGCAGCGGCGTGCACCTGCTGTTCGAGGCGCTCGCGGTGCTGCGCGACGAGTGGATCGGGGTGCTCCTGCCGGCGCTGGGCGCGCTCGCGGGCGTCGTCGTCGTCACGCTCGCGTTCCGCGAGCGCGAGATGCACGGCGTGCCGCAGGTGATCCACGCGGTGTGCCGCGGCGGGGGCAAGATGCGCAAGCGCGGGATCCTGTCGCTGTGGGTGGGCAGCCTGCTCAACGTCAGCGCCGGCGGGTCGGCCGGGCTCGAGAGCCCGATCGTGTACAGCGGCGCGACGATCGGCTCGACGATCGGGAGCCTGTTCGGCCTGGACGAGCGACGCCGCTCGGTGCTGCTCGCGTGCGGCGTCGCGGGCGGCATCTCGGCGATCTTCAACGCGCCGATGACGGGCATGATCTTCGCGCTCGAGGTCGTGCTCGTCGAATGGAACCCGCTGACGATCGTGCCGGTGATCGTGTGCTCGGTCTCGGCGACGGAGGTCTCGCGCCTGATCCTGGGCAACGAGAGCTCGTTCCTCGACGCGACGTTCTCGATGCACGTCGTCGACCTCGCGGCGTGCATCCCGCTGGGGATCGTCGCGGGGTTCGCGTCGACCGGCCTGTCGCGCTTCGTCGACGCGTGCAGCGCTCTGGCGCACAGGCTCCCGCGCCACCGCTTCGTGGCGCCCGTCGTGTTCGGCCTCGCGGTCGGCGCGCTCGGCCTCGCGGCGCCCGAGGCGATCGGCGAGGGCTACGACACGGTGACTGCCGCGATCGAGCCGCGCGGGCTCGAGGCGGGGCTGTTGCTGTGCTTGGGCCTCGCGGTCGCAAAGCTCGTCGCGACGGGGCTGACGCTCGGCTCGGGCGCGCCCGGCGGCGTGTTCGCGCCCTGCCTCGTGCTCGGCTCGCTCGTCGGCGCGACGTACCACCGCGCCGCGGCCGCGGTGCTCCCGCCGACGGTCGCGCTGGGGCCGGAGGGGAGCTACGCGCTCGTCGGGATGGCGGGGCTCGTCGCGGGCGTCATGCAGGCGCCCCTGACGGGCATCCTGCTCGTCATGGAGGTGACGGGCGGCTACGAGGTGATCCTGCCGCTGATGATCGTGTCGGTGCTCTCGCTCCTGCTCGCGCGGCGCTTCGACCGCTACGGGATCTACACGAAGGAGCTCGCCGCGGCGGGGGATCTGCTGCGGCTCGGCACGGACCGCCGGATCCTGTCCGAGATCGACGTGAGCGAGGCGCTCGACCGCGAGGTGGCGACGATCAGCGAGGACATGACGCTGAGCGAGGTCGTCGACGTCGTGAAGCGCTCGGGCCGCAACCAGTTCCCGGTCGTCGATCCAAAGAGCGGCGCGTTCGTCGGCCTGCTCGACCTACGCACGGCGCGCGAGCTCCTGTTCGACCCCGACGTCGCCCGCGTGACGTTCGTCAGCACCGTGATGGACCCCGAGCCGCCGACCGTCTCGCTCGGCGGCTCGCTCGCCGACGCGGTCGAGCTGTTCGACCGCACCGGCGTGTGGGTCCTGCCCGTGCTCGACGGCGAGCGTTTCGCGGGGCTGCTCAGCAAGTCGACGCTGTTCGACCGCTACCGCCACGAGCTCGCCGTCCAGGCGTCGTGAGCCCGTCCGCGGCCCGGGCGGCGGAGCGAACCGACCCGGTGCGCGGGCGCCGCGCCGGCGCTATCGTCCGCCCATGGCCACCATCTTCGAGAGCGCGGTGATCGCGGCCCCGGTCGACGCGGTCTGGGCGCGGATCCGCGACTTCAACGGGCTCCCCGACTGGCACCCGGGCGTCGAGACGAGCGCGATCGAGGACGGCCGCCGCGCCGACGAGGTCGGCTGCGTGCGCCGCTTCCGGCTGCGCGACGGCGGGCTGATCCGCGAGCGCCTGCTCACGCTCTCGGACCTCGAGCGCTCGTGCACGTACTCGATCCTCGAGTCGCCGATGGGCCTCGAGGGCTACGTCGCGACGCTGCGGCTCCTGCCGATCACCGCGAGCGCGCGGACCTACGCCGAGTGGACGGCGCGGTTCGCTTGCCCGCCCGAGCACGAGGCCGAGCTGGTCCACGCCATCGGCCAGGGCGTCTTCCAGGGCGGCTTCGCGAGCTTGAACGAGCACTTCGGGCGCGGCTGAGCGCTCTGTTGCACCAGCTTTGCAGCGAGCCGGCGTCGACCGGCCGCCGCCGAGCGGCTAGGAGCACTAGCCAGGCGCCCCAGCCGCTACCATGCCGTCCGGGCCTCGGCACGCCTCCGCGTTGGCCCGCCCGACCCCCGCACCCGCCCGATCGAGCTCCGTTTCCGCACGAGGATCCCGATGAGGACGCCCCGCCGCCCCGCCACGCCGCCTTCCGTCCGGACGACACGGTCGCTGCCGCTCGCGCTCGCCGGCGCCGCCTGCGCCCGCGCCCTCGCCCTCGCTTCGGCGCCGGCGGTGAGCGCGCCCGCCGGCTCGCCGGCCGCCGCCGCGCCCGCGCCCGAGGCTCGCACCGAGTGGAGCCAGTCCGCCGCGGGCGGGACGTGGGCCTCGACGGTGCTGGGCATCGTCGAGAAGCCGGAGGTCTCGTGGCGCTACGACCTCGAGTCGGTCTGGGCGGCGCCCGTGACCTGGAGGGGCATCGTCTACTTCGTCGCCGAGGACTCGAAGGGCCGCAAGCTGTTCGCGGTGCGGATGGCCGACGGCTCGCTGGTCGCCGAGGAGAAGCTCGGCCGCGGGGAGCGCGCCTGGCTGCTCGTGTCGGACGACGGGATCGGCGTCGCGGACGAGAAGGGCATCCAGACGTACGTGCTCGAGGAGGACGACGGCGAGATGTCCTTCGAGAAGGGCAAGAAGATCAAGGGCGAGCTGGCGGCGCCGCCGACGCTCTACGACGGGCTCGTCTTCTTCACCGACGGCAAGCGCAAGGTCCATTGCGCCGATTTCGTGACCGGCAAGCAGCTCGGCGAGGCGCGCGCCGGCTACGGCCGGCCGTGCGTGGTCGAGGGCGCGGACGGCAAGCTGCGCGTCTCGACGCTCGCCTTCGGGACGCCGGCGGGCTCGACCGGCATCCAGCTCACGTTCGAAGTCGCCGAGCTCGACCGCTCCAGCCGCCGTCCCGAGTTCGAGGACGTCGAGTCGCGCGGCGTCTCGGGGTTCCGCACCGGGCCGCGGCCGGAGGACATGGCCGGCGGGACGATCCTGCGCTGGGAGCAGGGCAGCGACAAGGGCTACTACATCTACACGCCGGTCCCGGTGCTCTCGACCAAGGGCGAGGAGTTCCACACCATCGTGATCCAGGACGGGTCGGACGGCGGCTCGCTCCAGCCGATCGCGACGCCCCCCGCGTACGACGGCCGCTATCTGTACGGCTTCGCGAAGGACGGCTCGTTCCAGCGCGCGCCCAACGGCGGCGCGGCGCAGCAGATGATGTCGCCGGCGAGCATCCCGACCGCGGTGAAGCCGGGGACGATCTCGGTCGCCGACCGCGTGCTCTACCTCGGCGCCGCCGCGGTCGAGTCGGCCGGCGGGAGCGTGCTGTGGAAGCTCGACGACTACGACCCGAGCTTCCCGGTCGTCCCGATCGCCGACGGGCGGGCGACGTACGTCACGACCGAAGGCGCGCTCGTCTGCCTCGCCGACCCGACGATCACGCCGAAGGAAGCGCTGCCGCCGCCGGTCGCGATCGCGGGGCCCGCGCCGCGGCCGGGCCCGGACGGCGCGATCCTCGCCGACGGCACGTTCGTGCCCGGCGACGTCGAGATCGCGGACGAGCTCGTCAAGATCGCGGCGAAGGGCGGGGACTACCGCGAGGTGCCGCTGGACCAGGTCGCGATGACGTTGGACGGCGAGAACGTCCAGGTCTTCGGCGACGAGTTCCAGTACCCGGTCTTCCGAGCGTGGAACCGCTCGCTACTCAAGGCCTACGCCGAGACGCTCGGGCCCGCGTTCGACCGCTTCGCCGAGGCCGGGCTCAAGGGCGACTGCAAGACGATCGCGCAGGAGGCCCAGCAGCTCGGCTTCCTCTCGCGCTGGGTCGGCGAGCTGAACGAGCGCGCCGAGGCGCTCGCGGCCGCCGCGCCGGAGGAGGGCGAGCGTACCGCGATCACCAAGGACTGGATGAAGGGGCGCGGGGCCACCGCGGACGCATTCGTCGAGGCGGCGAAGTGGTGCCAGGAGAACGAGCTGCCGCTCGCGGCGACGTGCCTGCTCGCGCAGAGCTACAAGCTGCAGTCGGACAAGGAAGTGCTCGACCTCGCCGCCCAGCTCGTCGACCCCGGCTTCCCGTTCGCGCAGCAGAAGAACGCGCCCGCGCTCTGGTTGCAGTGGTCGTACGAGCTCCTGCCCGCGTCCGGCCGCTTCGTCGGCCGCGAGGATCCGCTCTGGGAAGACGTCGCGGGCACGGTCTGGGCGGAGGGCAGCCGCGGCCTGCGCACGAAGAACGTGACGCTGCTGTGCAAGGACCCCGATCCGGTCGTGATCGGCGCGTGCCTGCGCTACGCCGAGGCCGCCGTCCGCGCGCTCGAGGGCGTGCTGCCGCCGGCGGACGACGCGGACCCGAACCCGCTCGAGGTCCGCGTGCACAAGAACCGCAAGGACTACCTCGAGGAGCGCAGCCCCACCGGCGAGATCTACGCGATGCCGTGGAGCGCGGGCTTCTACTCGCCCTCGGACGGCGTGTCGCGCTTCTACGTCACGCGCGACGGCGACACGAACTCGCACGTCGGGCGCTCGCTCAACGAGGTCCTCGTCCACGAGCTGACGCACCACTACATCGACAAGCGCTACGCGCCCGGCCGCAGCGGCAGCGCCGAGCAGCCGGGCTACTGGATCGTCGAGGGCTTCGCGAGCTTCGTCTCCGACCAGGTCGTCGACATGGGCGGCGATGCCTCGACGTTCGACAACCCGAACGTGAAGAGCGTCGACGCGACGGCGATGTGCGCGAAGCAGGGGCAGTGGTTCGCGACCAAGGACCTCGTCGACCTGCCGCAGTCGCAATTCCAGCGGCTCGGGGACGAAGTCGTGACGACCGTCTACCTGCGCAGCGCCAAGCACAACGCGCCGATGTCGCAGCGCGGCATCTTCTACGAGCAGGCCGCGAGCCTCGTCTACTTCCTGATGAACGAGTGCGGCGACGAGGGGCGCGAGAA
>CAZGTQ010000208.1:0-13089 GCA_964528575.1 uncultured Planctomycetaceae bacterium
GTGCCGTCGGGGCGCGTCCACACGCAGTTCGGGTCGAACGCGGCGAAGAGCTCGTGGTCGGGCGCCTCGAGCGTCACGTGCGCGTCCGCGTCCGCGAGGAATGCCAACAGCGTCTCGTGGTCGCCCGGCCGCGGCAGGTGCGCGACGAGGCCGAAGCGGCCGCGCGGCGCCATCGCCTCGAGCACGAAGTCGGGGAGCTCGTCGGAGTCGGACCAGTACAGGCGCTCGACGTCCATCTGCCGGACGTCCTCGGGCGGCCACTCCAGCGTGCAGTGGGGGCCGATCTCGTCGCGTAGGCTGATCGTCGAGTACGGGTTGTTGCCGCCGAACACGTCGGCGGTGCGCGAGCCCTTCTGCCGCTGGCCGATCGTCTCCGGCATGCGCGCGTCGGCCCAGTCGCGGAACGTCGCGACGTGCGTCAAGAGGCCGAAGCGGTCGGGCGCGTAGATCCCGCGGCCGAGCACGTCGTAGTCGAGCCGCCGCCAGCGTCCGCCGACCCACACCTCGTTGAACGTGTGCGACGACCAACTGTCCGCGAGCCCGCGGAGCGCGCCCAGGATCTGCTGGCGCACGCCCGCGTGGCGGACGTTGCGCTCCACCATCTCCATCTCGCGCTCGTCGCCGGCGTCGACGACCGGGATGCAGAGCACGGTGCGCGTCGGGATGCCGGCCGCGCGCAGGCAGCCGCTCAGGTAGATCGCGGACGAGGAGCAGCTCCCCCGCGTCCTCTGCTCGTACATCCCGGCGGCCGAGACCTCGCGCTCGAGTTGCCGCTCGACGTCCTCGACGGAGCGTGCGCCGCGCAGCTCGTCGGGCACGTACGGCCGGCCGTCCCGGTCGAACGCCACGACGAACGCCGTGAAGCCGTCGTGCATCCGGGCACGCTGCACGAGCCAGCGCGACACCCGCTCGACCGCCTCGCGGTCGTCGAGCTTCGAGACGTCGATGCCGTCCGCTTCGAGGTCCGCGAGGATCCGCTTGCGCAGCTCCGGCGTCCAGTCCGACGTCGGCCCCGGCTCGAGCCACTCGCTCATGCCGGAGCGCGCCGACGAGCGGCGCCACGAGCGGTCGCCCTCGATCGCGCTCGCGACCGTGTTGAACGGGTAGTGGATCACCTCGAGCTCGACGTACGTGTCCGTCTCGTCGAGCACGCGCGCGTCCTGGTAGTCGTCGGTCAGGTGCTCCGGCGTCACGGGCTTCATCACCTGGACGACGCTGCGCACCGTGTACTGGTACTCGCGTCGCTCGAGCCAGTCGCCGTCCGGCACGCCGTCGCCGTCGCTGTCGGCGTCGCGCGGATCGGTGAGGTGCTTGTGCACCTCGTGGAAGTCGGACAGGCCGTCGCCGTCGCGGTCGGGGTCGTCGGCGGGAGCGCAGAGGACGAGCGGGGCGAGCGCGAGGAGCAACATGGCCATAGATTACTCAGCGTCCGGCGTCCGTGCCGCCCGGCTCCGAGTGCCGTCCGAGCGCCACGAGCAAGCCGGCGAGCACCGCGGCGCCGATCAGCAGGCTCGCCCACCACGGGAAGCCGACGGCGGTCGGCAGCGTGCCGCCGACGAGCGCGACGAGCCCGACGGCGAGCGCGTAGGGGAGCTGCGTGCGCACGTGGTCCATGTGGTCGCAGCCCGAGACCATCGACGAGAGGATCGTCGTGTCCGAGATCGGCGAACAGTGGTCGCCCCAGACCGCTCCCGACAGGACGCACGCGACCGTCGAGAGTTGCACGGGGTCGGTGAGCGGGTTCTCGACGCCCGCGGCGACGAGCATCGTCCACGCGAGCGGGAACACGAGCGGCATGAGGATCGCCATCGTGCCCCAGCTCGTCCCCGTCGCGAACGCGACCGCGGCCGCGAGGACGAACACCGACGCGGGCAGGAGCGCGGGCGCGAGCGCGTCGCCGAGCTGCTCCCCGAGGAAGGCCGCCGTGCCGAGCACGTCCGTCGTCCCCTGCAGCGACCACGCGAGCAGGAGCGTGATCATCGCGATGCCGATCGAGCGCGCGCCCTTGTACCAGGCGTCCATCGCCTCCTGGACCGACAGGATGCGTTGGACGAGCGACAGCACGATCGCGACGACGACCCCGAGCAGCGCGCCCCACATCAGCGCGGCGTACGAGTTCGCCGCGCCGATGTACGAGCGCAGCCCCGCGTCGGCCGCGGACGCCTCGCCTGCCGCGACGCTCGCCTCGAAGCTCGCCTTGCCCGTCACCCAGAGCGACACGAGCACCGTCCCGAGCAGCACGAGGATCGGCACGATCGCGTTGAGCGCGCGCCGCGGCTCGTTCTCGACCGGCTGCATGCCCTCCTCGGTGCTCGCCTCGTCGACGACCGCGCCCGGCCGCAGCGTCTGCCCGGTCGCCCGCGCGCGCCGCTCCGCCACGAGCATCGGCCCGAAGTCGCGGCCCGTGTAGGCGACCGCGAGCACGAAGAAGATCGCCAGGATCGGGTAGAACGCGAACTCGAGCGACGAGAGGAACACGTCGTAGGCCGAAGCGTCGCTGCCGACGGAGGCGAGCGCGGCCTGGATGAGGCCGACCTCCATGCCGATCCACGTCGTGACGAAGGCGATGCACGCGACCGGCGCCGCCGTCGAGTCGACGAGATACGCGAGCTTCTCGCGCGACACGTTCATGCGGTCGGTGAGCGGCCGCATCGTGTTTCCGACGACGAGGCTGTTCGCGTAGTCGTCGAAGAAGATCCCGATGCCGAGCCAGCTCGTCGCGAGCTGCGCGCGCTTGGTCGTGTTCGTCCAGCCCGCGATGTGGTCGACGATGCCCTGCATGCCGCCGTTGCGCATGATCACGCCGACCATGCCCGCGATCATGAACGAGAAGAGCAGCACCGCCGCGTGGTCCGCGTTCGCGAGCGCCTCGAGCACGTACACGCCGAACGCGTCGAGCAGCCCGGTGAACGCACCCGTCGGGCCGTGCGCGATCCAGGCGCCGAGCCAGACGCCGAGGAACAGCGCGAGCAGGACGTTGCGGAAGACGAGCGCGAGCCCGATCGAGAGCAACGGCGGCAGGATCGAGAGCCAGCCGAAGTGCTCCGGCTCCGGCTGCGTACCGTCCTCGACCGATGCCGGCGGACCGCCGTCCTGGGCGGCGAGCGAAGCGCTGTCGACGTCCGCGCGCGCCGGCGCGAGGGACACGGCGAGGATCGGCAGAGCCAGCAGGACGAGGACGAGAAGCCGTCGGTTCATGGGAGCGTGTCCGAGGTTCCGTGGGGGCGCGCCCGCTTGGGCGCGCGGCATGACGGCGCGCGCCCGCTGGGCGCTGCGCCATGCGGGCGCGCCCCGTCATGCCGGCGCGCGCCTGCCTGGCGCGCCGGCATCGCACGCGCTCGCTCGCGCGAGGTCAAGGACGAGACGGCGCGATCCGCCGCTCTCTCGCCCGCTCGCGCGCGAGCCGCCGCGGGTAGACTCGGCCCTTCGAGCCCCACGTGACCGAGCCCCGACCGAACGCGTCCGCGCCCCCCGCACCTTTCGCGCTCTGCGACCTCAACCCGCGGCGCGAGCCCGTCCTCGACTTCCCCGACCGCGCGTTCGGCGAGCTCGCGCCGGACGACTACCGCGCGCTCGGCTTCCTGTGCGGCCTCGAGGTGCACCAGCAGCTCGCGACGCGGCGCAAGCTCTTCTGCCGCTGCCCGTCCGGCCGGCGCACGACCGTCGTCGACGCCGTCGTGCTCCGTCACATGCGCCCGACGCTGTCGGAGATGGGGGAGTACGACGCGTGCGCGCTGATGGAGTTCAAGACGCGCAAGGAGATCGTGTATCAGCTCGAGCGCAGCAGCGTGTGCACGTACGAGATCGACGACACGCCGCCGTTCGAGATCGACGAGGAGGCGGTGCGCATCGCGCTGGCCGTCGCGCGCGCATTCGACCTGCAGCCGGTTTCCGAGCTGCACGTCATGCGCAAGCAGTACCTCGACGGCTCGATCCCGACCGGGTTCCAGCGCACGGCGATGATCGGAGTCGGCGGGAGCGTGCCGCTCGTCGGCAGCGAGCTCGGAGCGGGGCGCGCGCTGCGCATCCGCCAGCTCTCGCTCGAGGAGGACTCGTGCCGCGAGGTGTCGGACGTCGGACACCGCATCACGTTCCGCACCGACCGGCTCGGGACGCCGCTGATCGAGACGGTGACCGAGCCCGACCTGCTCACGCCGAACGACGTCGCGCTCGGCGGCGCGCTCCTCGCCCAGGTCGCGCGCGCGAGCGGCCGCGTGCGCCGCGGCGCCGGAGCCGCGCGCCAGGACGTGAACGTGTCGATCGCCGGCAGCCGTCGCATCGAGATCAAGGGGGTGGGGCGCCACGCGGTGCTGCCGCGCCTCGTCCACACGGAGGCGTACCGGCAGCTCGCGCTCCTGCGCCTCGCCGCGGAGCTGTCGGAGCGCGGCGTCGACGACTCGATGCTCACGCTCGACGCGCGCGCGCCCGCCTGGTCGTCGCCGCTGTACGTCGACGCCTGGCCGATCCTGCGCGGCTGTGAACACCCGACCGTGCGCGCGGCGCTCGAGCGCGGGGACGCGCTCGCCGCCGTGCGCGTGCGCGGCTTTTGCGGCCTGCTCGCGCGCCCCACGCAGCCCGGCCTCGCGTTCGAGGACGAGCTCGCGGACCGCGCGCGCGTCATCGCGTGCCTGACGGCGCGCCCGTGCCTGCTCAGCTCCGACGGCGCGCCCGACGCGCTGGACGGCGCGCGCTGGGCGCTCCTGCGCGACGCGCTCTCGGCGGAGCGCGACGACGCGATCGTGCTCCTGTGGGGGCCCGCGCGCGACCTCGACACCGCGGCGCGCGAGGTGCTCGCTCGCTGCCGCGAGGCGCTCGCCGGGGTGCCGTCCGAGACGCGCCAGGCGCGCGTCGACGGGACGACCGGCTTCGAGCGGCTGCTGCCCGGGCCGGAGCGCATGTATCCCGACACGGACACGCCGCCACTCCCGATCCCCGACGCGTGGCTCGATTCGATCGAGATCGCGCTGCCCGAGCCGCCGTGGGAGCGGGTCGTTCGCTACCGCGACCTCGGGCTGGGCGAAGCCGCGGCGCGCCGGCTCGCGGCGTCCGACTGGGCGGACCTCTTCGATGCGCTCGCGCCCGGCACGCGCGCGTGCGCCCGCCGGCTCGCGGCCGCGCTCGAGAAGCGCCTCGTGCACCGCTGGCGCGAGACCGGCTGCCGCGAGCTGCCTGCCGCGGGGCGCCTCGCTCCGCTCGTCGCTGCCGTCGACGACGGGCGCGTGCGCCCCGAGGCGTTCGAGCGCGCCTTCGACCGGCTCCTGCGCGAGAGCCTCGCGAAGCCGGACGCGGTCGTCGACGCGTTCGCGCGCACCGGCGCGGAGGAGAGCGAGCTCGAGGACGCCGTCGCGACGGTCGCCGCGCGCGCGGGCGCTCCGGCGAAGGGCGGGGCGGAGCTGCTCGAGTGGGCGCTCGGCCGCGTGCTGCCGGCGCTGTCGTGGCGCGTCGCGCCCGCCCACGCGCGCCGCGAGCTCGTCCTCGCGCTCGGGCTCGGCGAGGAGCCGGCGAAAGTGGAGGCGGTCCCGTGACGACGCCGCGCGCGAGCGAGGGGTACGACGGGTACCGCGAGCCGACGCTCGGCGTGCTGCGCCGGCACGGAGCGACGGTGTGGTCCGAGGTCCTCGTGCACACGTCGCGGGGCGACTTCCACGGGCTCGTGCTGCCGCGCTCGGAGACCGCCGACGCGCTGCACGTCTCGCTCAAGCTGGTCAGCGGATACAACCTCGGGCTGCGGCACGACACGGTCACGTCGATCGAGCGGCTCGGCACGCGCAAGGCGGCCTACAAGATCCCCGAAGAGGCCTTCCCGTACGATCCCCAGAAGCCGCGCGTCATGCTCTTCGGCACGGGCGGCACCATCGCGTCGCGGCTCGACTACCGCACGGGAGCGGTGATCCCGGCATTCAGCCCCGGCGAGCTCTACGGGTCGGTGCCCGAGCTCGCCGACGTGTGCAATCTCGACACGGAGAAGCTGTTCGGCGTCTTCTCCGAGAACATGGGGCCGGCGGAGTACAAAGTGCTCGCCGAGCGCATCGGCGGCGCGATCGAGGCCGGCTACGACGGCGTCATGATCGGGCACGGCACGGACACGATGCACCACACGGCGGCCGCGCTGTCGTTCATGGTGCAGGACACGCCGATCCCGATCGTGATGGTCGGGAGCCAGCGCTCGTCCGACCGCCCTTCGTCCGACGCCGCGCGCAACCTGATCGCCGCCGCGACCGCGGCGTCGCGCGGCGACATCGCCGAGGTGCTCGTGTGCATGTTCGGGCCGACGTCGGACCGCTACAACCTGCTGCACCGCGGCGCGCGCGTGCGCAAGATGCACAGCTCGTACCGCAGCACGTTCCGCACGATCGGCGACGTGCCCGTCGCGATGATCGAGGACGGCGTGATCACGCCGTTCAAGCACGACTACGTGCCGCGCGACCCGGAGCGGAAGCCGCGGATCGCGCCGGTGTTCGACGAGCGCGTCACGCTGCTCTACTACTACCCGAACATGCAGCCGGACGTGATCGACGCGCTCGTCGGCTGCGGCTACCGCGGCATCGTCATCGCCGGCACGGGGCTCGGGCACGTGAACAAGAAGGTCTACGACGCGCTCGACCGCGCGCGCGAGGCCGGCGTGCTGCTGTTCATGACGCTGCAGACGCTGTGGGGCTTCGTGCAGATGCACGTGTACGAGTCGGGCCGCGAGATCCTCGCGCGCGGCGTCGTCCCGCTCGGCAACATGTTGCCCGAGGTCGCGTACGTGAAGCTCGGCTGGGCGCTGGGCGTGCACCCCGGCGACCCCGACGCGGTGCGCGCGCTGATGAAGACGCCGATCGCGGACGACCTGACCGAGCGCGAACCCGTCGGTGGCTACCTCGTGCTCCAGGGCGGCGTGCCCGAGGTCGAGGAGCTCCTCTCCCGCATCTGGACCTGAGAGCGCGTCGGAGAACCGGCGACCCGCGCCCGCGCACGTCGGCCGCTGCTCGGCAGCGCCCGTCAATCCCCGAGGTAGCCGAGCCGGCGGAGCGTCTCCTCGTCCTCCCGCCCTCGCGTCACCTCGATCGTCTCGAAGCGCGGGTGCATGAGTTGCTGCGCGCGGGGACCGAGGCTGTCGAGCACCGCCCGGGCCCACTCCTGGTCGCGCGCGTCGGTGCGCTCGCGGGGGTCGTGCTCCAGGTCGAACGCGCCGCGCAAGTCCTCGAGCAGCACGGGCCCCGGCCGCGACGGAGCGATGAGCTTGCGCTGGCCGGCGATGAGCGCGAACGAGCGCTCCTCGGCGAGGCCGCACTGGAACGCGAAGACCGGCCGCTCGTGGTCGAGCTCCAGGAGCGAGGACCCGCGCCACGACCGGTCGGGCGACACGCCGGCGCAGTCCGCGATCGTCGCGGGCAGGTCGACGAGCGTCGCGGGAAGATCCGTCCGACGCGGCGCCGCGCGCGGTCCGCGCACGAGCAGCGGCACGCGGATGTTCTCCTCCCACACGCCGCCCTCGTGGCCGATGGTCTCGTGCTCGCAGAACGCCTCGCCGTGATCGCTCGTGAACACGACGTAGCCGCCGTCGCGGCCGCGCGCCGCGAGCCCGTCGAGGAATGCGCCGAACGCGCGGTCGAGGTCGTGCGCCGCGCCGCGGTACAGCGCGCGATACTCCTCGATCTCGTCGGCGAGTGACGCGGGCGGCGGCCCCTCGTTCCACCACGGGTCGTCGCCGAGGCGCATCGCGTCACGCAGCGCATCGTTGTCGCGCTCGATGCCCAGGGTCTCGCCGAGCGCTTGCAGCGTCTCGTCGGACACGCGGTACGGCTGATGCGTGCGGAACGTGTGTACGAACAGGAACAGCGGCCGCGCGTCGTCGGCGTCGAGGACCTCGAGCGCGGCCTCGACCGTCTCCTCGACCGGCCGCAGCTTCTCGTCGAACCACGCGAAGCCCTGGTCGAAGCCGTGGCTGCGCGTGATGAAACCGGCGTCGGTGACCGCGGCCGTTCGATAGCCCGCGCTGCGCAGGTGCTCGGCGAGCGTGTGCGCCGCAGCCGGCAGCGAGCGCCCGTGCGTGGTCGCGCCGTGCTCGAGCGGCCAGATGCCGGTCATCATCGACGCTTGCGACGGGAGCGTCCACATCGCGGGAGAGCGCGCGTGCGTGTACACGAGGCTCTCGCGCGCGAACGCATCGAGTCGCGGCGTCACGCCGGCCGGACCCCCGTACGTCGCCAGGTTGTCGGCGCGGAACGTGTCGGCGACGAACAGCACGACGTCCGGACGCCGGCGCTCGTGCGGGGGCTCGAGCTCCGCGGGGCCCACGACCGGAGTGCCGATCGCGCACAGCGCCGGGGCGCCCTCGACGACGAACGCGAGCTCGGCGCGGCGCGCGCCGCCCTGCGGCAGCGCGACGACGTGGCGCTCCCACGTCGGGCTCGACGAGATCGGTTGCGCGTGCTCGAACAGCGGCGCGCCGTCGAGCTCCACGCGGAAACGCACTTCACCGAATTGCTCGGGGACGCCGTGCGGCGCGCGCACCGCGAGCGTGCCGGTGGCGAAGCGCAGCACGCAGCGCGGCGGGACGTCGAGCTCGACGACCTCGCGCTGTCCCGGCCAGACGGGCAGACCCTCGACGGAGAAGCGGCCGAGCGGGACCCGCCAGGTCTCGTTCGACGGGCCCCCGCGCCCGACGCGCGCGGCCTGCACGAGCCGCGGGGGCGGCTCGGCGCCGGGCTCGAGCCAGAGGTAGAGCGAACCGCGCGCGAGGGTGAACAGCCCTCGTTCCACGTTGGTGAACGAGCCGGCGAGATCCTGGTCGAACGTCACGTAGCGGTACTCGTGCTCCGCTCCGAACAACCGCACCGGATCGATGTCGCGCGCCCTCCACGCGAGGGTCCCGAGCTTCGACGGTGTCGACCAGAGGCCCTGGATCGCGCCGGGCACCCACTCGTCGCGCTCGTGCTCGGCGTGGATCCACAGGTCCTCCTCGGCGTCCCCCTCGCGCGGCGGCGCGAGCTCGAACGACGCGCCGCCGAGCGCGCACGCGCCCCAAGCGCGCGGCGCGTCCACGCGGTGCGCGGGCCGAAACCCGTCCGCGAGGGCGATCCAGCGCCGCTGGTCGGCCGAGGCGTCGCGGCAGGTCGTGAACGCGACGCCGAGCGAGAGCGCCAGAGCGAGCACGACGGTGACGAGCGGGACGAAGCGCCTCACCGCGGATCACCCAGGTAGCCGAGCATCCGCAGCGTTTCCTCGTCCTCCGGCCCCACGCGCGCGGAGCTCGCGTCGTACTTCGCGTCGAGCAGGACGGCCGCGTGCGGCGCGAGCCGCAGGAGCAGCTCCGCCGGCCACGCGGCCCGTGTGCGCGCGTCCTCGCGCTCGTGCGGATCCGCGCGCAGATCGTAGGCGTACAAGAGGTGCTCGGGCCGCAGCAGCTCTTGCTCGGCCGGCGCGATCAGCTTCTGCGACTCGGCGATCAGCGCCAGCCGGCGCTCGTCGCGCCAGCCGCACTCGAAGCTGAACGCCGGGCGGTCGACCGCGAGCTCGAGGAGCGACGTCCCGTCCCACGTCGGCGCGGGCTCGACGCCTGCGAGGTCGCAGATCGTGCGCGGCAGGTCGACCAGGGTCGCGGCGTGCTCGACGCGGCGCGCGGACAGGCCCGGACCGTGGACGAAGAGCGGGATGCGGATCTGCTCCTCCCACAGGCCTTCCTCGTGGCCCAGGACGCCGTGCTCGACGAAGCCCTCTCCGTGGTCGCTCGTGAAGACGATGTGCGTCGAGTCGAGGCGGTCGCGTCGCGCGAGCGCGTCGAGCAGCGCGTCGAAGCCGCGGTCGAGGTCGAGCACGCCGCCGAGGTACAGCGCGCGCAGGTCGCGCGCGTGCGCCGCGAGCTCGTCCGGCGACAGCGCGAGGTCGGCCCGCGGCGCGCCCGCGAGCGCGGCCGCGTCCATCTGATCGTCGTAGCCGCGGATGCCGAGCCGCTCGCCGTGCTCGCGCCGCGTCTGCTCCGAAACGCGGTAGGGGCGGTGGACGCGGTACGTGTGCAGGAAGAGGAACGTCGGTCGGCCGTCGTCCGCGTCGAGGAACGCCAGCGCCTCGTCGAGCGACTCGTCGAAGTCGCGGAAGCGCTCGTCGAACCAGTCGAAGCCCTGCGCGAAGCCGAAGCGGCGCGAGATGAAGCCCGCGTCCGTGATCGCGCCGGTGCGGTAGCCGTTGCCCGCCAGGTGCTCGGTGAGCGTGACGATCTCGGCGGGCAACGATCGGTCGTTGCTCGTCGCGCCGTGCTGCGGCGGATAGATGCCCGCGAACATCGAGCCCTGCGACGGCAGCGTCCACACGCTCGGCGACCACGCGTTCGCGAACACGAGCGACTCGCGCGCGAGAACGTCGATCGCCGGAGCGACCGCGTCGGTGCCGCCGTACGTCGCGAGGTTGTCCGCGCGGAACGTGTCGGCGAGGAAGAGGATCACGTCGGGGCGCGCGGGAGGTGCCGGGTCCGCGGGGCCGACGCGCGGGTCGAGGAACGCTGTGATCGCCGCGTCGCCCTCGACCGAGAACGCGAGCGGCTCGTCGCCCGCGTCCAGCGCCACGACGTGTCGCTCGTAGCCGCCGTTCGCGGTCACCACGGCGCGCTGCTCGAAGACGACGTGCTCGCCGCGGCGGACGCGGAAGACGACCTCGCCGCCGCTGTGGACGGCCTGCGCGCCGTCGTCCGTCGGAGTCGTCGCGCGCACGGCGATCGCGGCGGTCGCGAAGCGCAGCGTGGAGCGCTCGCCGGAGTCGAGCGCGATGCGGGCGCTCTGGCCCGGCCACAGCGGCAACCCGGGCGCGCTCCAGCGTCCGAGCGGCACGCTCCAGACGCCGTCGAGCGACGCGCCGCGCTCGATCGCGAGCGCGTACTGCGCGAGCTCGGGCGGCTCTCGCTCGGCCTCGATCCACAGGTACAGCGCGTCGTTGTGGCGCGTGAACGCGCCGCGCTCGAGCTCCTGGAAGTCGGACAGCTCGCTGGAGAACGGCACGAAGCGCAGGACCGTGCCGTCGCTCGCGACCATCCGCGAGGGCGACGCCGACTGGAGCCAGGAGAAGTTCCCGACGGGCCGCTGCGCCGTCCACAGGCCCGGCAGGCCCGTCGGCGACCACGCCGCGCGCTCGACGTCGGCGGTGATCCAGAGCGTGCCGGGCGCGTCCTCGGGGGCGCCGGGGACGACGCGCAGGCGCTCGCCGTCCCGCGTGATGAGCTCGTACGGCTCGGGCGCCGCGGGCCGGTAGCCGCGCGCGAGCGAGCGCCACGCGGGATCGCCGCCACCGCCGCAGGCCGCCGCGACGAGGCCGAGCGCGAGGGCGGCGAGGGTGGAACGGGCGGCAGAGGTCATTCTGAGGAGTCTAACCGACTCCGCGAATCTCACCCGCGCCGCGCGGCGAGGTACACGAGCGGCTTCTCGCGCTCGACCAGCTCCGGCTTCTTCTTCGGGAAGATCAGCGTCGCATCGGACGCCAGCTCGACGGGCGTGCCGTCGGCGTAGGCGCCCAGACGGGTGCCGGCGCGGAGCTCCTGCAGGTTCTCGCCGACGCCGTCCTCCCAGCGGAAGCCGTCGCCCTCGCAGCGGACGACGGCGTCGAGCTCGAGCCGCCGCTTCTCGTCGTGCGCCGTCGCGTCGCCCGCGACGAGGCCTGTGCCCGCGAGCAGGTTCGTCATCTCGTCGAGCACCGACGCGGGCGTGTTCGCCGGGTCGCGGATCCAGCCGGTCTCGTAGCAGATGCCGACGCGGCCGCGCGTCGAGAGCAGCTCGTCGAGCGAGACGCCGCCGAACCAGAGGCGCGGGTCCGCGAGCAACACGTCCGCGCGCAGCCAGCGCGTGACGGCGCGGTGCGCCTCGTCGAGCGCGGGCGGGTGCTGCATCAAGAAGCGCCGGCCCGGCTCGACGGTGCAGTGGAAGTCGACCAGCGCCTCGATCGCGTGGTCATCGAGCGCCGCGGCGATCGCGCGCGCACGGCGCTCCTCGAACAGCGCGGGCTCGCGTGCGAGCACCGACGCGTGGAAGCAGCGGTTGAGGTCGACGCCGCCCTCGGACCAGCGGCGGTCCTGCGCGCTCGCGAGCGGGTTCGAGTGGACCAGGAGCAGCGCGCCCGCGGCGAGCTCGAGCGCCCCACGCTCGAGCCGCGCGACGAGCTCGAGCCCCGCGTCGATCGGCGCGCGCTCGTCCCCGTGCGTCCCGAACGCGACCGCGATCCGCGGCCCCGGCGCGCCGGACTCGGCGAGCCACATCCCATCGCCGACGGTGTGCAGCGTCATGCTCGCGGTGCAAGTTCGGTCCGGGCTAGTCGTGCCCTTCCTTGGCGAAGTTGCGGTTCCAGGAGGGGATCTCGACGACGACGTCGGTCGCGCCGTTCGGCACGCATTGGCACGCGAGGCGTGAATTCGCCTCGAGGCCGGGCGCGTTGTCGAGTTGGTCCTCCTCGTCCTCGCTGGCCTCGTTGCACGACTCGAGACCCTGGCGCACGATCACGTGGCACGTGGAGCACGCGCAGACGCCGCCGCACGCGTGGTCGATGTCGACCCCGTGCCCGAGCGCGATCTCGAGGATCGAGCCGGGCTCGCCGTCGCGCGCGTAGGGCAGCGCGCTCGGCTCGACCTCGACGACCTGGCCGCCGGGCTGGAACGTGATGCGGTAGCGCTGCGTCGGTAGCTCGGCCTCGACGCGGCCGATGAAGGGGTTGGAGCCGCCCATGGGCGCACCAGGCTACCGCACTACAGACCGGCGCCGAAGCCGTCGCCACGCGGGCGCGGCGGCGGTTGCTCGGCGTCGCGGCGTTCCTCGCGCGGCCGCCCGCGCTCGCCGTCACGGCCAGCGTCGCGCCCGCTGGGAGCGCGGGAGCGCTCGGCGCGCTGCGTCGCCGCCTCGGCCTTGGCCTCGGCCTCGCCGCGGCCGCGCTCGCCGCGGCGCTCCTTCGGGCGCTCGCGCTCGGCCTGTCCGCGGCCGTTCGGGCTCTCGCCGCCGCGCTCGCTCGCGCCACGGTCGTCGCGCCCCCGGCCGCGCCCGCCGCGACCGCCACGCCGGCGCTTGGGACGCGCGGCGTCCTCTTGCTCGGCCGACTCGTCGCTCGGTGCGCGCGCCGGCGGCCGCTTCGCCG
>CAZGTQ010000209.1:0-4836 GCA_964528575.1 uncultured Planctomycetaceae bacterium
GCTACAGCGCGCCCTGGCTCTTCAGGTGCTGGAGCAGCGTCTTGAGCGCCTGCGGCTTGTTCGTCGGCGGCGGGGAGCCCGACTGGTCCTGGCCGTTGACGCCGTGGCAGGAGAAGCACGTGCGCACCTCGCCCGGCTGGAACGTGACCCAGTAGCGCTCGCGGACGACCGCGTCGCCCTCGCCGTCGGTGAGCTGCCAGGCCATCGCGCGGCGCGCGGGGACGAGCGCGGCGACCGAGCCGTCCGGCGCGACGCGGACGCTGCCGCCGGGGCCCGTCGGGTTCGGCGGGTTGATCGCGTCGGAGTCGTGCAGCTCCTGCGCCAGGACGCGGCGGCCGCCCGTCAGGTGCGGCGCGAGGAACGGCGGGTTCTGAAGGCCGCGCACCTGGTCGCCCTGGAAGATCTGGAGGTGCTCGACGTCGTAGACCTTGCCACCCGTGCCGACGGTCTGGACGCCGCCGGGCACGCGCAGGTTGTACGGCTGCTGCTTGTCGTTCGCGTCGCGCGTCGTGACGTTGCGGCTGACGAAGAGCGCGAGGTCGCGGCTCTTCAGCCACGCGACGAGATCCTGCAGCGCGACGCCCTCGTCGGCGAGCGCCTGGAGCTCCGGCCCCGGCAGGCTCGGCGTCGGCACGGGCGGCACCGGCCGCGGCGCGACCTCGGCGGGGTCGAGCTCCCACAGATCGCCGCTGTAGCTGAGCTTCACGAACGGGTCCCACCACTCGAGGCTCTTCGAGAGGCCGCTCGTGAGCGGCGGGCCCGCGCGGAAGTGGCCGTCGTACGGGACGAGCACCTTGAGGCGGAACTCGTAGCGCGAGCGCGGCGCGGCCGACGTGCCGATGTTGTCGTCCTTCACCGTGTCGCTCGTGTGCACGACGACCCCGATCCCGTCCGACATGCGGATCGGATTGCGATAGAGCCCGGTGTGCTCCGGGCCCGGCGTCTCGTCGGTCGTGTGCGTCTCGCGGTGCGTGATGTACGTCACCTGCATGTTGTTCGCGCTCTGCCCCTTCGGAGCGCGCACGTGCACGATTTGGCCGGCGGAGTGCGTGAAGAACTCGCGCGCATCGACGCCGTAGTAGCTGCCGGGAGCGTTCGGGTCCTCCGAGAGCTGCATCAGGTTGTCGACGATCTGGAAGTTCGCGACCTGGGGCGGGAACTGGAAGAACGTCTGGATGTTCGAGTCGTCGTTGCGGGACTTGGGGAACGACCCGAACAGCTCGTGCCGGCCGATGTGGTTGAGCGTCTCCTCCTCGGTGCCGTCCTGGTTCATCGTCCACGGCAGGAAGTGGTTCTGCGCCTGGCCGATGAGGTGCGGCTCCCAGCCGTTGAGCGGCCCCGTGTAGCCGGGGTTGTTGTTGACGAACGAGATCCACTGCGTGCGCGGCTCGGGGAAGACCTCCGCGTTGCTCCCCGTGTCGAACGCGAACGCGCTCTCGTCCGAGTAGTTGAACGTGCCGTAGAAGCCCTGACCGAGGATCTCGAGGTCGGTCTGCTGGTCGCGCTCGAGGTGGTCCCAGCGCGTGAACACGATGCGGCCGTAGCTGTCGACGAACGGGTGGAAGACGCCCGACGGCGAGTGGTTGAGGATGTGGAGGTTCCCGTTCTGCGGGTTCAGGCTCCACAGGCCCGTGTTCGTCGGGATCTCCTCGTACTCGTCGAGCTGCGGGTAGAGGTGCGGCTGGCCGTTGCGCGGCCGGTCGCTCGCGAACAGGATCCGGCCGTTGCTCGCGTAGCACGGGCTGACGTTGTTCGCGTTCGCCGGCTGGTTCGCGACCTTCGTGATCTGGACGGTCTCGCCCGGCGCGAAGCCGGTGACCTCGTAGAGCTGCCAGAAGCGCGCCGAGTCGTCGCCCGCGAGCGGCGCGCCGTGGACCATGCTGAACACGGCCTTCATGCCGCACCAGCTCACGCTCGGCTGGCGCACGGCGATCGCGTTCGCGCCCTGCAGCCCGCTGTTCCCGTAGCCCGCCTCCTGGGTCAGGTTGCGCAGCGTGCCGTTCGCGTAGCGGATCCACAGGTCGCCGCCGCACGGCGCCGACTTCGGCCGCGCCATGTGGCTGCCGAACGTCGACGCGACGTTGCCGAAGTCCGACGGGATCGGCACCTGCGTGACGAACAGGATCGCGCTCGTCAGGCCCGGATCGAACGTCGCGCCGTCGTTCCCGCCGCCCGGACCGCCCGGACCGCCCGGCCCGCCGGACCCCCCGCCGCCGCCGCATCCCACCGTAATGCCGATCAACACCGCCGCGGCCACGGGGCCGCGTCGAAGAACCTTCCGCATGCTCCTTGCTCCCTGTATCTGCCCCTGGCCAGGAGCCTTCGACACGTGCGGAGCGGCATCTTGATCGAGCGCGTCGATTCGCAGCGGAGCGCGCGCGGGAAGCGTCGCGAGCGCCGTGGAAGCGCCCTCGTCGGTGTCGGAAACGGGCGCAGCGGCGCGGAGCACGGCGCGAGCCGGCATGCGCGGCTCGTGCGCGAGTCGTTGGGCGCCGAGGGCGAGCGCGAGGAGGGCGAGCAGAGCGACGAGGAGCGCACCGGCGCCGGGGCGACGCCCGGGCGCGGAGGGGGCTGCAAGCATGGGCGGGTCGGATGGGGAACCGGCCCGACCTGGCCGAGGGCCGAGCGCGGCTATGCTACGGCCTAGCCCGCGCCATGGTGGCGGGCTTCTTCGCCCGAATTGCGCGTTCGAACGGTGACGCTCGGGCGTTCGATCCGCCGCAATGGGCGTTCCTGGCCGCGCTCCCGCTCGCCCCTCATGAGACGAGCCCGGCACCGGGTGATCCCGAGCCGGGCTCTGTACGGATCATCGGGCTGCACCACCGTGCAACTCCGTCCGTTGCACGGAATTCAGGCTTGCAGCCCTCTCGTACAGTCACTCATGTTGAAGACCACCTCCTTTCGAACGGTTTCCCCGGCCTGTCGGGCGTGACCACCCGCGGCCGGGCTACCGACGGCCCCCAGCGGCCCGAGGGCAACGTTGCCGCGCGCACGCACGCGACTGCCCGATCATGCAACGGACGAGCGCCGGTCTCAAGCGCCTCTTTTTCCCCGGAGACGAACGTGTCGACAGCTTCTCTCGCCCTCGGGCTCCTCGCCGCCCTCTCGCTCCCCGTCCCGGCCCAGGAGCCCGCCGGCCCGACGTTGGCCGAGCGCTTCGAGGCGCTCGACGACGCGGGCGACGTCGAGGGCGTCGTCGAGCTGTGGCGCGCTCATCCGCACGAGGTGCTGTACACGATCGACGCCTACCTCGAGAAGAGCCTCGCGGTCTGGGAGAACCACCGCGACGAGCCGAGCAGCGCGGAGCGGATCGAGCGTCTCGAGGAGCGCGCGTTGCGCGGCGCGCTCGCCGCCGACCGGGCGTTCTCGGGCGCGCTCTTCAGCGACTACGCGTCGTCGTTCGTCGGCTGGAACGACGAGCAGAAGCGCGCGTTCCGCGAGGGCCAGAAGGCGTACGGCGCCGCGCAGAAGGCGCTGCGCGCGGGCGAGCCCGAGCGGGTCCTCGAGCACGCGCGCCGCTGCGTCGACCTCGCCGAGCCGCTCGGCGACTGGTGGGGTACGGCGATGGGCCTCACGGGCATCGGCATGGCGCACGAGGAGCTCGGCGCGTTCGAGGAGGCCTTGCGCGCGCACTCCCGCGCGCGCCTGTTGCACGCGCAGCTCCGCCTCGCGGGCTCGGAGTACCGCAACCTGCTCGCGCTCGCGCGCATCCTCGACCGCCTCGACCGACGCCCGCGCGCGCTGATCTCGATCGAGCGCGGCCTGGAGCTGGGCGCCGCGCTCGGCGACGCCGACGGCCGCGTCGAGCTCCTGCGCCTGCGCGCCACGATCGAGGAGCGCGACGGCGACCTCCCGGCCGCGAAACGCACGCTCGAGGAGCTCAAGGCGCTGCTCGAAGAGATGCAGACGCGCGACGAGTAGCGGTGTCGCGCGCAGCACCCGGCACGCTCAATCGACAACCGCCGACTCACCCTGCCCCAGCACGTCGGCGATCGTCTCGATAGCCACGTCGCCGCGCTCACAGCTTCTTGCGGTAGGTCTCGGGGAACGCGAAGTGCCTTGGGAAGGCCGGGAAGAGCTCGTGGAAGCCGATCTCGTCGAGGCGCGAGCCCTCGATGTACTTCCAGTCGCTCGTGCCCTTGCGGCGGACGCCGAGCTGGAAGTTCAGGCTCTCGACGCGCTGGCCGTTCATCGCGAGCACGCTCAGCGTCGGAACGACGGCGAAGTCGTTCTTCGCCGTCTCGACGAAGATCGGCGGCTCGGGAAACTCGAGCGACTCCCGCCGTATCCCCTGCTCCTTCATGCCGGCGACCGCCATCTCGAGGAGCGGGCGCAACGCGTCAGCGCCTCCCGCGCGCTTCAAGAGCTTCGGGTGTGTATGACGCAAGAGCGTCTCCACGTCCCCCTTCTCGTACAACGCGTCCATCAGGATGCGCACGTCCGCCTGCACGAGCTCGGCGTCGGAGCGCGGATCGGCCGGCAACTGCTCGGGCTTCGGCTCGGCCGACGGCTGCCGCTTCGGCGTCGGCGAGGGAGCCGGCGCGGGCGCGGCCGGCTCCTCGGGCGCGACGGCCGCGGGGCTCGCCTGCGCGGGAGCCGCGTCCGACGCGCGCTCGCCACAGGACGACGCACCGAGCACGAGGAGTAGAGCGAGCGACGGAGCGGCGTGCCTCATCGTGGCGAGAGCGTACCGGCCGCCTTCGGTCCTCGGTCGGCCTGCGTCGCAGAAAAGGCCGCTCAGGGGCGCCGTTCGCCGCGCTACTCGAACAGGCCCGCGAGCGCGTCGCCGAGCACGCCGAGCGCGCCGCCGATCAGCGCGTCCGCGCCCGGGCCGAG
>CAZGTQ010000210.1:0-2918 GCA_964528575.1 uncultured Planctomycetaceae bacterium
ACGAGCACGACCGTCGAGCCCATCTCGAAGCGCGCGAGCTCCTCGCCGCGCGCGAACTGGGCTGCGTGCTCGGTCGGCGTCGACGCGCCCGGCTGGACGCCGACGACGCGGATGCGGCCGACGTTCGTCGCGCCGACCATGACGAGGAACCAGGGGCCGCGCTCGCTCGAGAAGCGCAGCACGGCGCGCTCGTTCGTCGCCAGGACGCGCTCGCGCGTGAGCAGCACCTTCGGATTCACCGAATAGCGGCCGCCCGGCAGCCAGCGCACCTCCTCGAGCCGACCGGCGAGCGGTGCGTGCACGCGGTGGTAGTCGCGCGGCGAGAGGTAGACCGTCCAGGCGTGCCCGCCCTCGAGCGCGACGTCGCCCGCCGTGCCCGCCAGCAGCTCGTCGACGCCGTACCAGCGACCCTTCGCCTGGAGCAGCCGGCCGCGATCGATGCGGTCGACGCTCTGCACGAGGCCGTCGGCGGGCGAGGGCAGCACGCCCGGGTCGCTCGGGAACGCGCGCGCACCGCTCTTCAAGCGCCGCACGAAGAACGCGCCCAGGCTCGCGTAGCCGTCGAGCGAGAGCTGGGCCTCGTCGACGTTCACGCCGAACGCGCGCGCGTACGTGCCGTAGACCGGCGCGCGCAGCTTCGTCGGAATCCGGCGGTCGGCGAGCCAGCCGACGACGCGCGACATGAGCCGTCGTGCGGGAGTCGGCATCGGGTCAGTCGGTCTCTCGCCAGCGCTCGATGTTCGGGAGGGGCAGGGCGCAGGAGAACGGCATCTCGAAGAACACGAGATCCGGCATCGACCGAATCCACCTCTCGCGCGCCTCGCGCGCGAGAGTCTCCGGCGTCGCGCGGTCCGGCGGCTGCGCGGCGAGCGGCGCGGCCGGGGGCGGTTCGGCCGGCGCCGGAGCGCAGCTCGGCCGCTCTCCCGCCCCGATCGCGCGGCAGCCGAGCGTGAGCGCCAGCACCGCGACCGCGACCACCGCGCACCAGACGAGGACGAGCGGCTTCATGGCGCGTCATCCTACTCGCGCGTCGCCGCTCGGCGCGCGACGATGTGCGCATGGAGACCGCGACGAATCTCGAGGAGGCGCTCGCGCACATGCGCTGGCGCGTCGAGTCGGGCCGCTTCGCGTTGCTCGGCTTCGCCGAGAGGCCCGACGCCGTCGACCTCGCGCTGCTCGCGGGTGAGCGGCCGGCGCAGGTGATCCGCGAGGGCGGCGAGACGACGCTGCTGATCGCCGACGAGCTCGCCGACGAGGCGATCGCGCGGCACGCGCACGTGCGCGCCGAGCGCGACCTCGCGTGGATCCGCTTCGAGACCGCGATGGGCTGGGAGCTCGTCGGCTTCCTCGCGCTGGTCACCGGTGAGCTCGCCGAGGCGCAGATCCCCATCGGCGCCGTCTGCGGCTTCAGCCGCGATCATCTGTTTCTCGCGGCGCAACACCTCGACGCGGCGCGCGCCACCCTGACGGAGCTCCTCGGCCCCGAAGCGGCGCGCCGCGGCTAACCTGGAGCGCGATGCGCCTCGCTCCGGTCGCCGCCCTCTTCGTCCTGCTCGTCGCCGCCGCGCTCTGGCTCTTCACCCGCGACCCCGAGCCTGCCGCGGTGCCGGGCGTCGACGCGGCGCAACGGACGTCCGCGCGCGCCCTCGACGCGGAGCTCGTGGCCACACCCCTGGACGCGCCGCCGGCCGAGCCCGCAGCGGACGCGCGCACCGCGCTCGCGACGCCGGCCGAGGTCGAGCCCGAGCCGCCGGCCCAGGAGCGCTGCTCGGTCTTCGGCCGCGTCGTCGACGAGCACGACGCTCCGCTCGCCGGGGTGCGCGTCGAGCTCGCCGCGTACCGCGAATGGGCCGCCGGCCACGACGTGCCGCGCCTGCCCGCGAGCCGTTACGACTACCGCGGCTGGCGCCTGGTCACGGACGCGCGCGGCGCGTTCCGCATCGACGTCCCCGTGCCGACGAACGAGCGCACGTGGCTCACGATCACGGCCAGCGACTTCCTCGCGGACGAGACGCGCCGCTTCGGCGGCGACGTCGCGCAGAGCGAGCCCGCGCTCCGGCCCGGCGACAACGACCTCGGCGTCATCCGTCTCGCGACGACCGGCGCGATCTGCGGCACCGTGCGCGACGAGAGCGGCGCGCCGCTCGCCGACGTCGAGCTCAGCACGGGCGGGTCGCGCTCGACGACGTTCGGCCACAAGGCGCTCACCGACGCGAGCGGGCGCTACGTCCTCGCGCACGTCGAGCCCGGCTCGTACGGCGTCAAGGCGGAGCTCGACGGCTACCTCGACGTCTTCCGCACGCCGTTCGAGGTCGAGCGCGGGCGCTACATCGACGGCGTCGACTTCGTCCTCGCGCGCGCGCCGACGATCGCGGGCCGCGTCGTCGACGAAGCGGGCGCGCCCGTCGCGGACGTGCGCCTGTGGGGCTGGCCGTCGAGCTCCGGCGCGGGCGCCGGTGCTCGAACCGCCGTCGACGGGACCTTCGTCGTCCATCTCCCGCAGGACGAGCCGTACACGCTCGAGGCGACGCACGCGGGGTACGAGACGTTCGGCGGTTGGAACGCGGGTCACTACGAGCCCGGAACGAGCGGCATCGAGATCGTGCTCCGCCGCTCGAGCCGCACGCGGTTCGTCGTGGTCGACGACGCGACGGGCGAGCGCCTCACGCGCTTCGGGATCCGCGTGATCGAGAAGGGGAAAGGCATCTTCACCGATCGCCCGCGGGCGCACGAGCGGCCCGACGGCGAGGTCGAGCTCGACGGGCGCCCGGGGATCGACCGCGTCGAGGCGGCCGCGCCGGGTTACGCGCTGCTCGACTGCGAGATCGAGCACGACGAGCCCGGCTCCGGCGTGCAGACGCTGCGGCTCGCGCGCGGCTCCGGCGTCGCGGGTCGCGTCGTGCGTGGCGGCGAGCCGG
>CAZGTQ010000211.1:0-14072 GCA_964528575.1 uncultured Planctomycetaceae bacterium
AGCGGTCTACCTCGGCATCACGGCCGACCAGATGAAGCAGATCCTCGCCCGCGGCCAGCGCACGTTCGAGCAGACGAACGCCGCGGCGATGAAGCTCGCGGCGTAGGTCCTCCCGACAGCATCGAGACGCGGGGCCGTCCCGCTCACTTGCCGCCGTTCGCCTGCTCGACCGGTTGCACGATCTCCGTGCGCCACTTCGCGGGGTCGGGCTCGAGCCCGGGGTCCGTCCAGTACACGTGCCACTGGCCGCCGCGCGCGCGCAGGCCGCGCTCGGCGATCCACGCCTCGAGCTCCTTCGCCGTGCTCTCGAGCTGCTCGTACGGGCCGACGTGCCACGCGACCGCGACGTGGCCGCCCGGCAGCTCCGTCGGCCGCACGCGGCCCTCTTGCTCGAGCTTCTTCGCGACCATCATCCCCGCCTCCATCACGACCGAGCGGCCCTCGAGCTCGACGTAGCGCGAGAACGGCGCGCCGAGCGGCGTCACGCCGTTGCGGCCCAGGTACGTCGCGACCTGCGGCAGGGCGACGGCGAGCGACGGCCCGATCTCGCTCACGTCGCACTCGACGCGCACGGTGGCGCATTGCACGGGCTCGCGGCGCTCGAGGACGAACGCGCGACGCACCGGCCACAGCACCTGCGTGCGGTAGTTCTGCGGGTCGGGCTCGATGCCGGGGTCGGTCCAATACACCTCCCACGGCGCGCCGGCGGACTCGTAGCCCGCCTCCGCGATCCACGCCTCGAGCTTCGCGTACGTGTCCGCCAGCGTCTCGAACGATCCGACGTGGATCGCCACCGCCGCGTCGCCGGCCGGGAGCGTGCTCGAGCGCACCCGCTCGCCCGGCTCGATCGGGCCGGCGATGCGCATGCCCGCCTCGACGACGAAGCGCTCGCCGTCCGCGCCTTGGTAGCGCGCGAACGGAGCCCCGAGCGACGCCGTGCCGGTCTTCGCGAGGTGCTGCATCACCTCGGGGAAGTGCACGGCGAGCTTGGGCCCGATCTGGTCGCGCGTGCACTCGAAGCGCACCGTCGCGACGTGGTGCTCCTCCTGCGGCTCGACGCGGATGGCGAAGTCGTCGAGGTCGGGCTTGCTGCGCGGATTGGCGAGCTCGTCCGCGACCTCCTGCGGCAGCGCGAAGACGTCGTCCGCGACGTCCGCGTTCGGCTCGACCGACGCGATGCGGTGCACCATGGCGTACTCGCCGATCTTCGTGCGCCGCTCGTGCGGGTAGCGCACGCCGCCGACCTCGCGCCAGTCCGACAGCGCCGTCGACGTCGGCACGCGCGTGCCCGACGGCGGCGTCGGCAGCCACGTGTCGAAGCGCGCGGGCAGGTACGTCTCGGCGTCGATCCACAGCGCGTCGGGCTTGCACGCGTCCGCGGTCAGCCGCACGACGAAGCACGAGCGCCCGTCCAACTCCTCGCGCCCCTCGAGCTCCGCGGCGTCCCAGAGCCGATCCCACGCGACGTGGCGCCAGAACGCGTTGCGGCGAGCGAGCTCGGGCACCTCGGCCTTCGGGTGCACGATCACGCCGACGCCCGCGTCCATGTACCAGAACACCTCGCCGTCGCTGCCCTCGCTCATCGTGCCGAAGTCCGCGATCGTTGCGTCGCTGCGCGCGCGGCCGTCGGCGGCGAGCACGTCGCGGAACGTGCCCTCGGCGCCGAAACCCTCGAACGAGACCGTGCCTTCGAAGACGACGCCGCGGAGCGCGTCGAGCGCCGCGGCCGGGCCGAGCGCGGCGCGCGAGCGGGCGAGGACCTCGGCGGCGGAGGGATCGTCCGCGGGCGACGCGCGCTGGACGAGCGCGAGCGAGGCGGCGGACGCGAGGACGGGGAGCGCGAGGGCGAGGACGTGGGTCATGGCATCTCCGGGGGTCGGCGCCGGCGCGGCGGCCGGCGCGGTCGCTCTTGTAGAGTCCGATACGCCGTCCCGTCCGGCGCTCGTACGGATTTCTCCGCTCCGATCCGCGATGAGCCGCGCGCAGGGCGGCGTACGCTCTGGACGTGACCACGAGCCTGCCCCCGCACGCCGTCCGCAAGCTCCTCGCGCTCGGGGCTCCGCTCGCCGGCGAGGGCGCGGGCGAGACGGAGCCCGGCGCGCCGGGCGAGCTCGTGGGCGCGGTCGTGCTCGAACGCTACGAGATCGTGCGCGAGCTCGGCCGCGGCGGCATGGGCGTCGTGTACGAGGCGTTCGACCGCGAATTGCGCCGGCGCGTCGCGCTCAAGGTGCTCTCCGACCGCGCGGGCCTGGGCGCCGCGGCGCGCGAGCGGTTCGCGCGCGAGGCGCTCGCCGCCGCGAAGCTGTCGCACCCTCACGTCGCGGCGGTGTACGACGCGAGCGAGCGCGCGATCGCGATGCAGCTCGTCGACGGCGTCACGCTCGCCGAGCTCGAGGGCGCCGGCGCGCGCACGCTCGCCGCGCTCGTGCGCGACGCCGCTCTCGCGGTCCACTACGCGCACGGCCAGGGCCTCGTGCACCGCGACATCAAGCCCGCGAACCTGATGGTCGAGGGCGCGGGCACCGAGCGGCCGCACATCTACGTCACCGACTTCGGCCTCGCGAAGGAGACCGACTTCGACAGCGACCTGTCGATGTCGGGCCACGTGCTCGGCTCGCCGCGCTTCCTCTCGCCCGAGCAGGCTGCCGGGCGGAACCGCTCGATCGACGCGCGCAGCGACGTCTATTCGCTCGGCGCGACGCTCTACGCCTGCCTCGCAGGCCGCGCGCCGTTCGACGGCGACGACGTGTACGAGATCCTACGCCGCACGATCGAGGACGAGCCGCGCGAGCTGCGCAGCGCCGCGCCGCACGTCGACCGCGACCTCGCGACGATCGTGATGAAGTGCCTCGTCAAGGAGCCCGAGCGGCGCTACCAGTCCGCGCTCGAGCTCGCGAGCGACCTCGACCGCTGGCTCGGCGGCCAGCCGGTGCACGCGCGCCCGCTCTCGTTCGCGTACCGCCTGCGCAAGCTCGTCGCGCGGCGCCGCGGCGCGCTGGCGGCGAGCGTGACGGTCGGCCTCGTCGCCGGCCTCGTCGTGCTCGCGCTCATGCTGCCGCGCGCGTGGCGCGAGCGCGCCCAGCGCGACGCGGCCGAGCGCGCGCTCGCGCTCGCGAGCCGCGTGTCGGTGTGCCTCGCCGACGCCGACGCGTACCGGCGTGCGGGCCAGGTGCAGAGCGCGCGCGAGCGGCTCGACGAGGGCATCGCGGCGTGCGAGAGCTTCCTCGCGAGCGTCGACATCGGCCAGGTGCGCTCGTTCCTGGGTCGCCTCTTGCGGGCGCGCGGCCGGCCGGACGACGCGCTCCTCGCGTTCGACCGCGCGCTCGAGCTCGAGCCCGGCCTCGACGAGGCGCACCTGCGGCGTGGGTTGTTGCTCGCCGACCGCTGGAGCGAGCGCGCCGCCCACGGCGAGAGCGGCGCCGAGCTCGCGGCGCTGCGCGCGCGCGATCACGGACCTCGAGGCGGCGCTCGACGCGCGCGCGGACGTCGAGCCGGTCGACGTGCTCCTCGGCCGTGGGCTGCTCGCGTGGCTGCGCGGCGACGGCGCGCGCGGCGAGAGCCACTTGCGCGAGGTCGTCGAGATCGACCCGATGCACGTCGACGCGCACCTCGCGCTGAGCCGCCTCTTCCTCGAGCGCGGCGACGCGGAGCTCGCGCGGCGCCACTCGGTGACGGCGGTCGACGTGATGCGCGGCTTCGGGCCGGCGTACGACGCGAGCGCGGCCAAGCTGGGCGGGCTCGACGAGGCGGGCGCTCCGCTCGTGCGCATCGAGGGCATCGCGGGCGTGCTCGTCGACTTCGACCGGCTGGCGAGCGTGGCGCGCAGCGACGCGGCGGCGTACGGCAGCCGCGGACAGGGAGCGCTGCGCGAGGCGGCGCGCCGGCTCGCGGCGGGCGATCCCGCGTCCGCGCTCGCGGGGCTCGAGCGGGCGCGCGCGGACTTCGAGGAGGTGACGCGGCTCGAGCCGGCGCGGGCCGCGGGCTGGACGAACCGCGGCGTCGTCGGGCTGGCGCTCGCGCGCGCGCTCGGCGATGCCGGCCGCAGCGTGGATGCGGCCGCGGCGCGCCGGCGCGCTCTGGACGATCTCGACCGCGCGCTCGAGCTCGCCCCCGGCGACCCGGTCGCGCTGCTCGACCGGGCTCTGGCGCACCGGCGGGCGGCGGAGCTGCACGCCCTGGGACGGCGCGCCGCGGAGCGCGAGGCGGCGCTCGCGGCGGCGCACGCCGACTTCGACGCGGCGCGCGCGAGCGCGGCGCAGCTCGCGCCCGACGCCCGGCGCGTGCTGGAGCAGGCGCTCGACGAAGCGCTCGCCGCGGCGCGCTGACGGCGGGCCCGCGCTGCTATCATCGCCCGCTTCATGAGCACGCCGAACGAGCACGACGGGCGCGAACGCGAGCGACGCCACTTCCTCCAGGCGCTCCTCGACGAGGACCGGGCGAGCGGCAAGCACGGCGGGCGCGTGCACACGCGCTTCCCGCCCGAGCCGAACGGCTATCTCCACGTCGGCCATGCGAAGTCGATCTGCGTGAACTTCGGCCTCGCCGAGGAGTTCGGCGGCCTGTGCAACCTGCGGTTCGACGACACGAACCCCGCGAAGGAGGAGCACGAGTTCGTCGAGGCGATCGGCGACGACGTGCGCTGGCTCGGGTTCGATTGGGACGACCGACTCTTCTTCGCGTCGGACTACTTCGAGACGCTGTACGAGCTCGCGCGCGAGCTCGTGAAGGGCGGCCACGCGTACGTCTGCGACCTGCCGCTCGAGGAGCTGCGCGAGCGCCGCGGCACGCCTCAGACGCCGGGCACGCCGTGCCCCGGCCGGTCGCGCAGCGCCGAGGAGAACCTCGACCTCTTCGCGCGCATGCGCGCGGGCGAGTTCCCCGACGGCGCGCACACGCTGCGCGCGAAGATCGACCTCGGCGCCGCGAACATGCTGCTGCGCGACCCGGTGATGTACCGCATCCTGCGGGCGCGCCACCACCGCACCGGCGACGACTGGTGCATCTACCCGACCTACGACTGGGCGCACGGCCAGTCGGACGCGCTCGAGGGCATCACGCACTCGATCTGCACGCTCGAGTTCGAGAACCACCGGCCGCTGTACGACTGGTTCCTCGACCACCTCTCGCTCCCCCACCGGCCGCGGCAGATCGAGTTCGCGCGGCTCGAGCTGACGTACACGTTGCTCAGCAAGCGCCGATTGACGCGCCTCGTCTCCGAGGGGCACGTCGCGGGTTGGGACGACCCGCGCATGCCGACGATCCGCGGGCTGCGCCGCCGCGGCTACACGCCGGAGGCGATGCGCGCGTTCGCGACCGGCGTCGGCGTGACGCGCATGGACTCGACGATCGACATGGTCGTGCTCGAGAACGCGCTGCGCGAGGACCTGAACGAGCGCGCGCCGCGCGCGATGGCCGTGCTGCGGCCGCTCAAGGTCGTGATCGAGAACCTGCCGGAAGGACACGTGGAGCACGTCGAGGCGCTCAACAACCCGCAGGACGAGTCGGCCGGCACGCGGTCGGTGCCGTTCGCGCGCGAGATCTGGATCGAGCAGGACGACTTCCGCGAGGACCCGCCCAAGCAGTTCCACCGGCTCGCTCCCGGCGCCGAGGTGCGGCTGCGCTACGCGTACTGCATCACGTGCACCGACGTCGTGAAGGACCCGGCGACGCGCGCGGTGAGCGAGCTGCGCTGCACGTACGACCCCGCGACCGGCGGCGGCCGCACGCCCGACGGACGCAAGGTCAAGGGCATCGTCCACTGGGTGTCGGCCGCGCACGCGGTGCCGGCCGAGGTGCGGCTCTACGACCACCTGTTCGCCGTGCCCGACCCGAACGACGTGCCGGAGGACGGCGACTTCACCGACCACCTCAACCCGGCGTCGCTCGAGGTGCTGACCGGTTGCCGGCTCGAGCCGAGCCTCGCCCAGGCGGAGCCGGGTTCCCGCTGGCAGTTCGAGCGCCTCGGCTACTTCTGCGTCGATCCCGACTCGCGCCCGGACGCGCTCGTGTTCAACCGCGCGGTGACCCTGCGCGACTCCTGGGCGCGTATCGAGAGCCGCGAGCAGGCTTCGTCCGGCTCGCGCGGCTGACGGCGCAAGTTCGCCCCCCACGGATCGCGGCGGGACCGTAGAATCGGCCTCTCGCGCCCGCCGGTCCCCTCGGCCGGGCGCGACCGGCCCAGCCGAGCGCCGCCCCCCGGCGCGCTCCTCCCCCCAACTCTTCGACCGCATGAAGCTCGCTCTGCGCCTCGCGTGCGCGTGCTCGTTGCTCGGCGTCTGTCCACCCTCGTGGGCGCAGGCCTCCGCCGGCAGCGACACGGTGATCGTCCTGACCCAATCGCTGATGAGCGGCGCGGGCGTCTCGACGAGCCCTTCGAACACGCTCCAGGCTGGCATCGCCCAACCCGGGAGCGGCGGCCTCGCCGTGTCGCCGTCCTTCAAGCTCTTCAACGGCGTGGTCCCCGTGCTCCCGTCGCTGGGGACGAATCGCCCGATCGTCTTCGGCGTGCGCGAGGGCTACGGCGACAAGAACGGCGGCCAGACGGTCACGCTCGCCGGGATGAACTTCACCGCGCCGGGCGCCGGCGCGGCAGTCGTGCGCTTCGACGGGGACATCGCGTTCCCCGCGACGGTGACGAGCAACACGACGATCAGCGCGAACGTGCCGGCCGGTACGAACGGGCTCGCCAACCCGAAGGGCGCGGTCGACGTCGAGGTGAGCAACTCGCTCGGTAGCTCGACGGCGGGGGACGGCTGGCGCTACACGCCGGCGCTCGCGCAGTACACGGCCGCGCAGACCGGCAAGCCGTTCCAGTTCCACGTCGTGTCCGAGCCGGGCTCGCTGTACGTGGTCGCGTTCGGCGGCGCGCTGCCGGGCTTCACGATTCCGCTCCCGCCGTTCACCGGGATGCTGAACCTGCCGACCAACCCCGTCCTGTTCACGACCGTCCTGTTCTCGCCCAACGGCCACAGCGCGGTGAAGGCATTCGTCCCCGACATCCCGGCGATCGTCGGCAAGTCGATCTTCTTCCAGGCGATCTCGATCACCGACACGGTCCCGCCGCTCGGCGGCTCGTTCACGAACGTCTTGCCCGTTCTCCTGCTCGACTAGGCTCCGCGACTCAACATCATGAAACCGATCTTCGCGACGATCGCCCTCCTGCTCGGGGCCTCTCACCTGTCGGCACAGAGCTCGCCGCCGCCGTTCATCAGCTATCAGGGTCGCTTGCTCGACATCGCGAGCCAGCCGGTCACGCAAGCCGGCGTGCAGGTGACGTTCAGCATCTACGACGCCCCCGCGGGCGGCACGCAGCTCTACACCGAGACGCAGACGCTCGACGTGCAGGCCGGCCTGCTCAGCGCGCAGATCGGCGCGAGCACGCCGCTGCCGCTCTCGATCTTCGAGGCCCAGAACGAGCTGTATCTCGGCATCACGTTCGCCGCGGACCCGGAGATGGTGCCGCGGCACCGCCTCGCGAGCGTGCCGTTCGCGATCCGTGCAGAGAGCGCGCGCAACGCCGACGACGTCCTGGGCAACGACATCAACCCGAACAGCGTCACGGTCAACGGCCTGCCGGTGATCGACGCGAGCGGCCAGTGGATCGGCAGCCCGGCCGGCCTCCAGGGGCCGACGGGCCCGGCCGGCGCCGACGGGCCGTCCGGCCCCGCGGGCGCGGACGGGCCGACCGGTCCGGCCGGTGTCGACGGCGCGACGGGCCCCGCCGGCTCCACGGGTCCCGCGGGCGCTGCCGGCGCCACCGGGCCCGCCGGCGCCGATGGCACTCCGGGAACTCCGGGCCCGACGGGTCCGGCCGGTCCGACCGGTCCCTCGGGCGGTCCTGCCGGCCCGACCGGCCCCGCGGGAGCCGCGGGCCCCACCGGTCCGGCCGGTCCGAGCGGACCGGCGGGCGCGACGGGCGCCGACGGAGCGCCGGGCGCCACGGG
This sequence comes from uncultured Planctomycetaceae bacterium, assembly GCA_964528575.1. Lineage (GTDB taxonomy): Bacteria > Planctomycetota > UBA1135 > UBA1135 > CAZGTQ01. The sequence continues at coordinate 7,944 of CAZGTQ010000211.1, forward strand.
TGCCGCCGGTACGACCGGCCCGGCGGGTCCCACGGGAGCCGCCGGCGCAACGGGCGCCGACGGCGCAGACGGCCTCGACGGTGCGACCGGCCCGGCGGGAGCGACCGGCTCCGCGGGCGCGACGGGTGCGGCGGGCCCCGCGGGAGCGACCGGCCCGGCCGGCGCAGCGGGACCGACCGGTGCAGCAGGCGCCGCGGGACCGACTGGTGCGGCAGGCGCCGCGGGCCCGAGCGGGCCGGCGGGCGCGACGGGTGCCACCGGCCCGGCCGGAGCTGCCGGCCCGACCGGTGCAGCGGGACCGGCAGGCGCGGACGGCGCGGCGGGCGCGACCGGCCCGCTCGGTCCCACCGGACCCGCCGGCGCGGCGGGTCCGACCGGCGCAGCCGGCGCGGCGGGTCCGACCGGCGCGGACGGAGCGGACGGAGCGGACGGAGCGACCGGCGCCGCGGGCGCGACGGGTCCGGCCGGTGCAACGGGCACCGCGGGTCCGACGGGCGCGGCCGGGGCGGACGGAGCGACCGGCGTCGCGGGCGCGACCGGCCCCGCTGGTCCTGCGGGCCCGACGGGAGCCGCGGGAGCGACCGGAGCGGCCGGCCCGACGGGACCGGTCGGAGCTCAAGGCGCGAACGGCGCAACGGGCGCGACCGGCCCCGCCGGAACGACCGGCGCGCAGGGTCCGACCGGCGCGACGGGCGCGCCCGGGCTCAACGGCCCCCGCTTCGAGGACGACGGCATCACCGGCTGGGGCGTCGACGCCGCCGACGGTGCGCAGGAGCTCGTCGCCTTCCCGATCGTCGCGGGCGGACAGGGCATCGAGTCGATCCGCATCTACGGCGAGGACACCTCGGTGACGTACACCGTGTACAACGTCGACGCGGCGACCGGCACGCCCTCGACGCTCGGCAGCGGCAACGTCGGCTCGCTCGTCGACATCACGCTGTATCTCGACACGACGAAGACGTCGTACCTGATGATCCGCGTCAACGTCAGCAACGCGTCGACGCAGACGATCTACGGCGGCACGCTCTACCTGAACGACGCCGGAACGAACCCCGCATCGGTGGTGCTGCGGCCCGCCGACTTCATGGTCAACGACGACTAGCACCACGACCGACCTGCGGCCGACCACCTCGTGACGGGGCGGCCCTCCGGCGCCGGAGGGCCGCCCCGCTTCGTTGCACCCACGCAGCGACGGCCTGGCAGCGACGGTCTGGCGGCGACGGTCTGGCCGCGACGGTCTGGCCGCGACGGTCTGGCAGCGACAGTTCAGGCGCTCTTCTTCGCGCGCAGCGTGAGCGTGAGCAGGCCGAGCCCGTAGCCGATCAGGAGCGTCGAGAACAGCAGCGCGGCGCGCGGCATCGAGACGGTGACGAACAGGAGCCGCGTGTCGACCGACTCGGTGTTCTGCAGGACGACGATCAGGACCAGGAGCGCGACGGCGCCGATCAGGATGGCCTTGGGCTTGTTCATGCTCTCCGGAGCGGGGGTCAGCGCTGGACGGCGTACTCGGGCGAGCTCATCACGAGGAAGAGCACGTCGCGCACCAGGATGTCCCGCTCGCCCTCGCGTGCCAAGTGCTCGAGCACGACGGCGCGCAGCTCGTCCGACATCGGCCGGCCGAGCAGGAGCAGCTCGAGGTGCTGCACGAGCTCCTCGTCGTCGAGCTCGGACTCGTACGACGCGTCGATCACCATGCCCGGCACGTCGGGCGCGTCGTACGGGTCCGCGACCCACAGGTTCGGCGTCACGTCGAACTCCGTCCGCCAGGGCTCCATGCCGGGCCTCGCGTGGATGCGCGCGAGCAGCTCGTTGGTCGTGCGCGTGAGGTACGTGTGCGTCGCGAGCGCGAGCTCCGGCGCCGCGAGCCCCGCCTCCGACAGCTCGCCCGGCGGCTCGTGATCGGGCCGGTAGAAGTTGAACACCGTCGGCGAGCGCAGCGGCGCCTGGCCGATCACGCGGTCCGGCCACGGGAAGTCGACCCAGCCCGAGCTCGACTCGCCGGCGAACGCGCGCCACAGCGCGGTGAAGCGCAGGAGCGGCTCGCGCGGCTTGCCGAACGTCTCGGGCTGCGCGGCCCGCGGCGCGCGCGCCTCCGGGTCGAGCAGCACCGCGCGCACGACCGCCGCGAGGTTGCCGCGCACGCCCGAGCCGTCGTCGGCGAAGACCTTCGCGACGCGCTCCACGTACGCGGGCGAGGGGTTGCTCGTCACGAGGCGTTGGATGAGCTGGCGGCCGAGGAACGGGCCCACGTTCGGGTGCTGCTCGAGCAGCCGCACGACGGTCTCGAGGTCCTCGCGCGCCGTCTCTCCGCCCTCGGTGCGGTGGCCGCCGACGAGGCGCTTGGGATCGTCGTCGTGGTACTCGTCCCACGGCTTCATCGGGACGCCGCTCGGATTGGTGTAGCGCCACTCGTCCGCCTCGGCGTAGTTCCAGCCGGTGAACGCGTGCGCGAGCCCCTCGACGATCGCCTGGTCGTACGTCGGCAGCGGCGCGCCGTCGGAGCCGCGCTGGGGCGTCCCGTCCTGCGCGAGCCGGACGAGGCCGATCGAGAAGAGCTGCATCACCTCGCGCGCGTAGTTCTCGTCGGGATAGACGTTCCGCTGGGGGTCGGGCTTCTCGTTCTGCAGCATCGAGAGGTAGCCACCCATCTGCGGGTTGAGCGTCACCGCCTCGAGCAGCTCGCCGTACGTCCCGAACGCGTGCTCGAGCAGCAGGTCGTAGTAGCCGGCGAGCTCGCTCAGGTGGTACGCGATCGCATCCGCGCGGTCGGAGACGACGAAGACCTGCGAGAGCGCCCAGGCGACCCGCTGGCGGAGCTGGTCGGGCGCCTCGAGCGAGCGGCGCCACCAGACCTCGACGCGGAAGTCGTAGTTCGGCCGCTTCTCGCCTTCGGCCGCGAGCTGGTCGACGAGCTGTTGGTGGAACGTCGCCGGCAGCGCCATCTGCTCGTCGATCCACACCGCGGCCCCGAGCGCCGCGACGCGCTCGATCTGGGCGCGCGTCGGCCCGAACGTCGCCTGCTGCAGCAGGCGCGAGGCGTCGATCCGCGCGGCGCGCTCGGCGGGGCTCTCGCCGCGCCCGCACGCGCCCGCGAGCAGGCCTAGGACGGCGAGGACCACGATCGTTCGGCGCGGATGCATGGGCTCTCTCTCTAGTCCGCTGGAGCGCGCGAGCGTACACGCGCTCCGCGGTCCCTGTCACGCCGGGCCGTGACCGGGCGGCTGCGGCCGCGCTAGCCCAGGTCCGTGCCCCTCCACTCCGGCTCCCGGGCCCCCGTCGCCGTCTTCGCGCTCGCGCTCGCCGTACGCGTCGCGTACGTCCTCGAGCTGCGCGGGCACGACCTGTTCGCCGTGAAGCTCGGCGACGCCGCGTTCTTCGACGCGTGGGCGCGCCGGATCGCGGCCGGAGAGCTCGTCGGCGAGGGAGCGTACTACCAGGCACCGGGCTACGCCTGGTTCCTCGGAGCCGTGTACGCCGTCCTCGGCGCGTCGACGCTCGCCGCGCGCCTCGTCCAGGCTGCGCTCGGCGCGGCGGCGTGCGCGCTCGTCGCGCTCGCCGCCGGCCGCGTCGCGACGCCGCGGACGGGCGCCGTCGCCGGAGCGCTCCTCGCGCTCCACGCGCCGGCGATCGCGCTCGAGGGGATGCTCGTGCGCGACGCGCTCGCGCTCTTCGGCGTCGCGCTGCTGTTCAGCGCGCTGACGCGGCCGCCGAGCGCGCTTCGCGCCGCGGCGGTCGGGGCGCTCGCCGTCTCGCTCGCGCTCGTGCGCGAGAACATGGTCGTCCTGGCGCCGATCGCGCTCGTGTGGCTCGCGCGCGGCGGGCGCGGCGGCCGCGGCGTCCGAGCGCGGCTCGCGGGCGCCGCGCTCCTCGGCGCCCTCCTCGCGCTGTCCCCGCTCGTCGCGCGCAACGTCGCCGCGGGCGTCGCGCCGCTCGCCGCGAGCTCCAACCTCGGGCAGAACCTGTGGATCGGCAACCATCCCGGCGCGGACGGGCTCTTCGTCCCGTTCCGGCCGGGTCGCGCGGCGCCGGACGAGGAGCGCGCCGACGCGGAGCAGCTCGCCGAGGCCGCGCTCGGCCGGCAACTCGAGCCGGGCGAGGTCTCCGCGCACTGGCGCGACCGCGCGCTCGCGTGGATGCGCGCCGAGCCGGCCGCCGCGCTCGCGCTCTTCGCGCGCAAGGCGCGTCTGCTCGTGCACGACGAGGAGTGGATGGACGTGCAGAGCTACGCGTTCTGCCGGCGCGAGTCGCGCGTTCTGGGAGCGCTCGGCATCCTCTTCCGCGGCGGCGTGCTCGTCGCGCTGGCGTGCGCCGGCGCCGTCGCCGGGTGGAGCGAGCGCCGCCGGCTCGCCCTCCCGTACCTCGCGCTCGCGCTACTCCTCGCGACCACGGCGGCGTTCTTCGTGTTCGGCCGCTTCCGCGCGCCGCTCTGGCCGTTCCTCGCGACGTTCGCCGCCGTCGGCCTCGTCGCGATCCTCGAGCGCGCGCGGACCGAGCCGCGCCGGCTCGTCGCGCCGCTGGCGGCGCTCGCGCTCGGCGCGCTCGTCGCGTTCGCCCCGACCGGCGTCGTCGACGACCCGATCGCCGCGACGCACGCGAACCTCGGCGCCGCGCTCCGCGCCGCGGGGGAGCGCGACGCCGCGGAGCACCACCTGCGCGCGGCGCTCGCGCGACAGCCGGACGATCCCGACGCGCACGACGCCGTGCTCGCGCTCGCGGAGGTGGAGCTCGCGCGCGGCGCACGGGATGCGGCGCGCGCGCGGCTCGCCGAAATCGATCCCGCAGGCCTGGCGCCGGACGAGCAGCACCGCCTCGGCCGGCTGTTGCGCGCCGCGGACGCGATCGAGGCGGCGGAGGCCGCGTACCGCGCGTCGCTCGCCGCGCGCGACGACGCCGACGTGCGCAACGACCTCGGCTGGCTGCTCCAGGTGACCGGCCGGCTGCTCGAGGCGGCGCAGGAGTACGAGCGCGCGCTCGAGCTCGACGGCGGCGCGACGGACGCGCTGTTCAACCTCGCGCGCCTGCGCAGCGCGGCGCCCGACCCGGCGCTGCGCGACGGAGAGCAAGCGCTCGCTCTCGCCGCGCGCGCCGCGGAGCGCTTCGGCTCCGACGACGTCGACGTGCTCGACGTGCGCGCGATGGCGCTCGCGGAGCTGGGCCGCTTCGGCGAGGCGACCGCGATGGCCTGGCGCGCGGCGCGACGCGCCCAGGAGCTCGGCCGCTCCGAGGGCGCGCGCGAGTGCGCCCGGCGCGCGCGATGGTACGCCGCGGGCCGCCCCCTGCGCTTCGGGACGGAGTGACAGCGCGTCAGCGCGCGAGCTCGCGCGCGGCTGCGACGATCTCGTCCTCGGACAGGAGCACGAGGTCCGCCGCCGGGCCGAGCGGGACGTAGCTGTCGGCCGCGCGCACCGACGCGAGGCGGCCGGGGTAGCCGCGCTCGGCGAGGCGCGCGACGAGCGCGTCGGCGACGCCCGCGCCGGTCGCGCGGCACTCGTCGGCGACGAGCACCGCTCGGCACGCGCGCGCGTGCTCCTCGAGCGCGTCGAAGGGCAGCGGGTTCAGCCAGCGCAGGTCGAGCACGCGCGCGCGCACGCCGTGCTCCGCCGCCAGCCGGCGCGCCGCACGCAGCGACAGACGCAGGCCGTTCGCGTAGCTCGCGATCAGGACGTCGCTCGCGTCCGGGTGGTGCACGCCGACCTCGCCCGGGAGGAGCGCTTCGTCGGGCGCGGGATAATCGCTGAGCCAGCCGCCGTCGCCGGGCGCGAAGAGATCGCGCTCGTGGTACAGCGCGATCGGCTCGAGGAACACGACGACGCGGCCGCAGGCGCGCGCGAGCGCGAGACAGCCGCGCAGGAGCCGCGCCGCGTCGTCGCCGCGCGCGGGCGTCGCGATCGCGAGGCCCGGGATCTCGCGCAGCGCGCCGATCGAGTTGTCGTTGTGGAAGTGGCCGCCGAAACCCTTCTGGTACGCGAGGCCGGGGATGCGCACGACCATCGGATTCGTGAACTGGCCGTTCGAGAAGAACGACAGCGAGCACGCTTCGCCGCGCAACTGGTCGATCGCGTTGTGCACGTAGGCGAGGTACTGGATCTCCGGCACCGGCAGCAGCCCGACCTGCGCCGCGCCCTGCGC